>JBGPDI010000042.1:0-36097 GCA_041482215.1 Candidatus Acidiferrum sp.
CTCGTCTCGGAAACGTATACGTTTCCCGATTCGCTGGGCGCCATGGGATTCGACCTGCGCGATTCCGGATTTCACATCCTGCTGGCCAAGGACGTTCCGGAAATGATCGGCGAAAAGATCGGCGGGCTGGTGCAGGGTTTCCTGGAGCGTCACGGGCGAAAACGCGAGGAGATCAAGGGCTGGATTCTGCATCCCGGCGGCGCACGGCTGCTCGGGAACATCGAAACGGAACTTGGCTTGTGTAAGTGCGATACGCAGCCCTCCTGGGACATTCTCGGCAGCGTCGGAAATCTGTCGAGCGCGACTATTCTTTTTATTCTGCAAGAGTGGCTGGACAAACGGCCGCTAAAATCCGGTGAATATGCGATGGCCGCGGCCTTTGGCCCGGGCTTCAGCGCGGAATTTCTTCTGCTGCAATGGACCTAAGCGTCATTCTATTTCTCTGCCTGCTGCTTGCCGTCGCGTTGCTACGGCTGGTCGAACTGCGCATCTCCAAACAACACCAAAAAGAAATGGCCTCCCGCGGCGCTACAAAAGTGGATGAGCCGAGATTTCGCTGGATGGTTCTGCTGCACACCGCAGTGCTGATCGGCGCTGCGCTGGAAGTAGTTTTCCTAAAGCGTCCCTTCATTCCCTGGCTGGCTGCGCCGATGTTTGCAATCTTCCTCGCGGCGAACGCCGTGCGTTGGTGGGTTATCCGTTCGCTGGGCGAGCACTGGAACGTTCAGGTCGTAGACTCCACACGCCTGGGCGTGGTGACCTCTGGACCTTTTCGCTACGTCCGGCATCCTAACTATGCGGCGGTCTTCGCGGAAATGCTGGCGCTTCCACTGATTCACACCGCGTGGATTACCGCGTTAGCTGGTACCGTTGCACATATTGGAGTGCTAGCGCAGCGGCTCTCCACCGAAGAACGCGTGCTCTTTGCAAATCCGGATTACCGCGCGGCGATGACCGGCAAACCGCGCTTCTTGCCCGGACTCTTCTGAAAAGCAGGCCTCGAATGCATTGGCGAATCTACAGCGCGGCATGCCTCGTGTTCTTCAGCGTTGCCGCTTGGCCGGTTCGTTCGGACGAAATCGCCAAGACCCCGGCATTCACAGCAGTTCCAGAACTTACCTCGGGATTTCACTCGTTATACGCGCAGAACTTTTCCGAAGCGCGCGAAAAATTTGGCCGTTGGGAATCCCAACATCCTGAAGAACCCTTCGGCGAAGTCGCCATCGCTGCCAGTTATCTTTTCGAAGAGCTTTACCGTCAGGGCGTGCTTTCCAGCGACTTTTTCCTGAATGAAAAGAGATTTCTGCATGGCATCGAGGGCAAACCCGATCCCGCGCGAATGCAGAGCTTTCAGGACGCGCTGGATCTGTCACGAAAGCTCGCCAAGGCGCTGCTGGCAAAAAACCCCAAAGACCCGGAAGCATTCTTCGCCCTGACGCTGGCGGCGGGGATGGAATCCAACGCCGACATGATGCTCAAGAGGCAGCGCCTCGACAGCTTGAAGCCGTTGAAGGAAGGAAACGAGTACGCCAAGCTACTGCTGGCGGAGCAACCGGACGCGAACGATGCGTACGTGGCGCTGGGCACCGCGAATTACGTCATCGGAAGCCTTTCGGGCGGCGCTCGCTTCTTCCTCAGCTTCGGAGGAGTTCACGGCGACAAGAAACTTGGCATGCAGCAACTCGGAAAAACGGTAGATGGCGGCCGGTATTTGCAGCCGTTCGCGAAGATTTTGCTGGCGCTGGCCTCGCGGCGGGAAAAACAAGATTCCCCGGCACAAAAATTGTTCCTCGAGCTGAGCCAGGAATTTCCAGAAAGCCCGCTGTATGCCGCCGAGTACGCTAAAGCGATGGGTCGCCCCATCCCCGCGGAGATTCATCCATAGGTTTGTTCGTGTGTGCCTTCCGCGCGGCCTCCGTGTGGTTTTTGAAAAAATCGTCCGCATCCTCCCGGATGGATTAGAATCGCATTCCGCGCGAGTGGCGGACGCTCTCTTATCTAAGCGAGGCGGTGCATCGTGTTCCAACAGGACTTATTGAAAGGCCGGGCTGTTTTTCTGACCGGCGGCGGCACGGGGCTTGGCCGTTCGATGGCACTGCGATTCGCCGATCTGGGCGCGCGAATCTTTCTCGTTGGCCGGCGCGAAGACCCGCTGCGCGAAACATGCGAGGAGATCCACCGGCAGGGCGGCGCGGCCGCTTACACCACTTGCGACGTGCGCGATCATGCAGCCGTCGAAGCCGCGGCAGCGAAAGCCGAGGAGCAATTCGGCGAAATCAGCACGCTCATCAACAACGCTGCGGGGAACTTCATGGCACGCACGGAAAAATTGACGCCCAACGCGTTCAACGCAGTCGTTGGCATTGTGCTCAACGGAACATTTAACTGCACGCAGGTCTTCGGCAAGCGCTGGATTGCGCAAAAACTCGGCGGAAATGTGCTGAACATCGTTACAACTTACGCTGCCGCAAATTGCGGCTCGGGATTTGTCGTGCCCTCGGCTTGCGCGAAGGCAGGAGTGCTGGCGATGACCACCTCGCTCGCCGTGGAATGGGCGAAGTATCACATCCGGTTGAATGCCATTGCGCCCGGACCGTTTCCAACCGAGGGTGCGTGGTCCCGACTGATGCCCTCGAAAACATTCGAGGATCACGCCAAAGACAAACACCCCATGAAGCGCTTCGGCCGGCATGAAGAACTGGCCAATCTCGCCGCATTTCTGATCAGCGACATGGCCGAGTACATCAACGGCGAATGCGTAGTGATTGATGGCGGCCAATGGTTGCGCGGCGCGGGCGAGTTCAACGATTTGCTGATGCTGCCCGAAGCCGCCTGGGAACAAATGGAAGCCGCGCGCCAGAAAAACTCTTAGCGCGGCTTATTGCGGCAATGCCCGCTTTCGAAGTTCGACGCGCAGTTTGATCTCGCCGATGGATTGCCTGTTCGATTCCGCATGAACACTGACTTCCTGCGGCTCCGGCTTTTTCGGAGTGTTCTCCGCCAAAGCCGGAAGGCTCACCTCGATGCGCGCGGCGGCCACCTGCTTCGCCGCCACGGTAAATTTTCCAGTGCCGTTTTGCGTAGCCCACCCCGCCGGAAGAACTGCCGATAGCGTGAACTCTTGCGTTTTCGAAGTTCGATTGCGAATCCACAACGGGATCACCAACGTGCCGGGAGCCTGCAGGGCGATCTCTGGCGGCTCAGGATGCGGCAAATTCGTCAGCGCGTGAGCGCGCCGAAACTCGCCGTAGAAGCTCCACGGACCGCCGAGCTCCACTGATAACTCGGGACGCGCGGGTTCGGGAGAAACCTCGGGACGCGCGAAGGGAATCGCACCCGGCGCAATGCTCTCGAAAATATCGCCCGTCGTGCTGCCGCCAACCAGCGATTTGCCGAGCACGAAATGCAAAGCCTCCGTCCAGAATGCATCGGAGGTGGCCATCTTTTCGATTTGCGCCTCGTCCATCTGCGCGATCTTATCCAGAAAAGACTTCGCTTGTGTCTGGTGAGAACGGAACGAATCGAGAGCCATTCGCCAATACGCTTGCTTGCTTGATTTGGAAATCTCCGTGACAGAATAGTCCGCGCCCTTCCCGCGAAAAATGTCTTCGCGGTCGGCATCGGGAAAGTAGTAGATCTTTTTTGGCTGCCAAGGTTGCAAATTCTCCAGCAAAGGTTCAAGGCGTTTAGTGGGGCCGGCGACTTGCTCAGGAAAAGCGCTTGGATCGCCCGCAAGATCGAACGCTTCCGTGGCCAGCAGCCCGGAAGCTTGATGGTCTCCGTGGTCTTCGCCAATATAGGTTCCCGGCAAGAAAGTCAGTATGACTTCCGGGCGCGTCAAGCGCACGAGCCTCACAAGTTGCTCGAGTGATTCGCCGTGATCCCAGTTCGCCAGCGACTGCAAGACGTTCTGCGAAGCCGTATCCTTCCCACCGAGAAACCAAACATTATTAATACCCAGCGAAGTGAGTGCATTTCGCGCTTCGATCTCGCGGACAGCGCCCAGCGCCCCCGCTTGCTCTGCGCCCGCCTCGTTCGCCCCGCTGCTGCCACGCGTTCCAAACACCACTGCCACTCGTTTGTGATCGTCGAGGGCTCGCGCCAGATACGGCGTCGCTGCACCTTCATCATCCGGATGCGCCACCACCAGCAAAATGTCCGTTTTGTAGCGCACGTCCGCCAAAGGAAGCGCCTTAGGCTCTTGCGCCGCGCTCCCATTTGCCAGCATAAGAATCACAAACGCCAAGCTGAATAGACCGCCCGACTTTTTCATCCCATGATCCCCTAAGCGTTCCAACACCCGTTGCAGAAGTAAGAAAGTCTACCTTGTCGCCTCCCTCGGGCAAAACTCTCTTTGCCCCAAATGAACCGCGATTGCCGGGGCTCTCCCAAGTCCCGGTTGGCGCGTCTATAGTAGGAGCGTGCGCAAACTGTTCGTCTTATTGCTGATCCCCTTCGTCCTAGCCGGACCTCTCTCCGCGCAACAGTCCGCGGCAACTGGCGAGAATCCACGGGAGTTCTCCGTAGGAACGATCCTTCCGAAAGTCGTAACCATTACAAAACCAGATCAAAGCTACGCACTGTATCTCCCTACTTCCTATTCAACAAAAAAGCGTTTCCCGATCATCTATGCGTTTGATCCCGGTGCGCGTGGAAAGACGCCCGTTGAGTTGATGAAGGACGCCGCCGAGCGCTACGGCTACATCGTGGTGGGCTCCAACAATTCTCGGAACGGCTCCTGGAAAATCGAGGCGGAAGCGGCGCAAGCCATGCTCAAAGATACGGAGGATCGCTTCTCTATAGACGGTAGCCTTGTTTATTTCGCTGGGTTTTCCGGCGGTGGGCGCGTGGCAGCGCGGATCGCCCAACTCTGCAAATGCGCGGCCGGGGTTCTGCTCAATGGAGCAGGGTTCGAGCCGGAAGCTTCCGCCGTTCATGATGCGCCCTTCGCGGTCTTCGCTGGCATCGGGACTTACGATTTCAACTACAATGAAATGGTTCGAATGGACGACGGCCTGGAAAAACTCGGCGCCGCCCATTTCCTGCGTCGCTTCGATGGGCCACATCAGTGGGCTCCCGCCAGCGTGATGGAAGATGCCCTCTTATGGTTCCGGTTGCAAGCAATGAAGAAGAGAATGGAGAACCGGGATGATTCGTTAATTGCTGCGGCATTCTCGCAAGCTTCCGAACGGGCCCGTTCCTTCGAACAGTCCGGCGATCTCTACGCCGCCTGGAAAGAATATCGTCAAGCTGCGGAAACTTTTGCCGGTCTCGCGGATAACGCTTCGCTGCGTTCACGCGCCGAAACACTTGAAAAAGATAAAGCCATTCGCGAGGGTGCCAAGCGCGAAAAGCAGGAATTTGATGAGCAAGACCAGCTGACCCGCGAGATTTCCGCTGGCCTCGCTGGACTGCGGGAAGCTCAGGTGAATCGCGGGGAGATTCGAACGGACACGGGACAGAAGATCGCCGACTTGCGGAATCGCGCAGAACACGAAAAACGCGAGGCGAAACTTCGAATACTAAAGCGCGCTCTTGCAGGTGTGTTCGTCCAGGCAATGGAATTGGGTTTCGATCGTCTGGAGCAAAGGGATTCTAGTCGTGCCCGAGAATACTTTGAGCTGGCATGTGAAGCCGATCCGGATTCCGCGTGGGCGCTTAGCAACCTGGCAGTAGCAAACGCGACGGAGGGAGACCGCAAAGGCGCACTGGAATCGTTGCGCCGAGCCAATGCCAAAACGAAGGACCCTGAACAGTTTTTCGCGTGGTTAAATGAGGAGCCGGCGTTTGCAAAACTCCGCGGCACACTAGAATTCGATGTTCTCTTCCACACCGCGCCTTTGCCGTTGCCCTAGTCCCGTGCCTGCCGTACGCCTTGGGCAAAGAGGTGCCAAAAAGACCCAGTCGATGACCTCAACCCTGCCTAGGATAGCCTCTATCCTACTGTATTAAAGAGATTTAAACAATCGATTGAAGAATTGTCATACCACCGCCATATCGATGTGAATGTTGACATACAATACTCATATCGATACAATCTTTATTGGACACGGTGATTGAGATGGAAAGAGTCAAAGTTTCCCCCAAGTTTCAAGTTGTCATCCCCAAGAAGGTGCGCGAAGAGCTCCAACTAATTCCGGGACAAGAACTGATCGTTTACGTGTTGGACGGGAGTATCCGCTTCAGTAAGCAGCGCTCCATCCAAGACCTTCGGGGCATCGCTAAAGGCATGAAATGGAAAGATGACTACAGGGATCGCAATGACCGCTTCTGAGGCGGTGCTTGTGGATTCTTCAGGGTGGCTCGAATACATCACTGGCGATGAGAAAGCCGATGCGTTTGGGGCAGTCTTTCAAAGTGACGTTCAGGTTCTGGTTCCGACCATCGTTCTTTACGAAGTTTTGAAGATTCTGCTCCTTAAGGCAGGCAAGTCCGATGCGGATATTTTTCTCTCCGAGGCACTGCGGCGGAAAGTGGTGGACCTCACAGATACAATCGCGTTGGCGGCCGCTTCATACAGTATCGAATACAAACTGCCGATGGCAGACGCAATCATTTACGCGACCGCACGAGGCCACCGAGCACAACTAGTCACTTCCGACACACATTTCGCAGGTTTGCCTGGCGTCACGGTCCTTTAGCTCTTTTTTATTCCTCAATTTGCGTGCGACGTTGACGTTCACTCCTGCGCGGCGTAGCATCCGCTTCAATCTTGAGTCACACACAAAGAGGCGCTATGACCAATGGGACGAATCGCCGCGAATTTCTCGGCACGCTTGCTGCCTTCTCGCTTTTCCCTCTCGAGCAGGAAAAGCCGGAACTCATCCTTTATAACGGCCATATCGTGACGATGAATCCGGCAGAGCCAGTGGCGGAAGCCGTAGCTATCTCGCGCGGACGGTTCTTTGCCGTTGGAAAAAGCGCGGATGTGCTGAATCTCGCGGCACCCGGCGTTCGAAAGATCGATCTTGGTGGAAAGACCGTGCTTCCAGGTTTCATTGACGCGCATTCGCATCCCGCCCAAGCCGGTCTGTCGCATCTCCGCATGGTGGATTGCGACCTGCGCTCCATCTCAGCCATTCAGGCGGCGCTTCGCGAGCGTGCGGCAAAAACCCCGGCTGGCGAATGGGTTCTCGGTTTCAAATATGACGACACAAAAACGGAAGATGGCCGCCCGCTCAGCATCGCGGATCTGGATGCGGCAGTTTCCGATCATCCCGTGCACATCGAGCATCGTGGAGGCCACACGGTCTATGCCAATTCACTTGCGTTTCGAAAGGCCTCGATCGACGAGAAGACCCCGGATCCCCCCGGCGGAAAAATCGATCACGATCCTGCGACTGGAAAACTAAGCGGCCGTGTCGCCGAAAGTGCTCAGCAGTTTTTCAACAAAGTCATCCCAGCAAATTTCACGCGTGACGATCATCGCGAGGGCGTGAAGCTCATTTCCAAAATGCTCGCCAATACCGGAATCACTTCCGCAACGGAAGCGCAGGGAACTCCGGAAGACCTTCGCGCTTACCAGGACGCTCGCGATTCCGGCGACCTGCTCCATCGCGCCTACTGTTTCATCAACTATCGGTTCATCGATTCGATGATTGAGGCCGGTGTCCGCACAGGTTTCGGCGACGAGTGGGTTCGCGTCGGCGCCATGAAGCTGGTCTGCGACGGCTCGATTTCCGAGCGCACCGCGCGCCTCTCCACACCATACGAAGACCGCCCCAACGATTACGGCATCCTGGTTATGACCGAAGAAGAGCTCTACACCTATGGCCGCAAAGCGCATCTCGCGGGCTGGCAAATCGGCACACACGCAAACGGCGACGTCGGGATCGATACAACTCTGCGTGTGTATGAACGGTTGCAGCGCGAAAACCCGCGCCACGATCCGCGTTTCCGCCTCGAGCACTGCACCCTTGTCAATGACGGCTTGATAGCGCGCATCAAAGCGCTTGGCGCCATTCCCACGCCTTTTTCCACCTACGTCTACTATCACGGCGAAAAAATGCGCTACTACGGAGCTGAACGCCTCAATCACATGTTCGCTCTGCGCAGTTTTCTCGACGCGGGCATCCGACCAACGCAGGCTTCCGACTATCCGCCGGGAGAATTTATTCCCATGATGGCGCTGCAATCCGAAGTCACCCGCACCGACACCAAAGGAAACGTGTGGGGACCCAAACAGAAGATCACCGTGGAAGAAGCGATTCGCGTTGGCACAATCAACGGCGCCTACGCCTCCTACGAAGAAAATCTCAAAGGCTCGATTGAAACCGGCAAGCTCGCCGATCTATTCGTTCTTGGCCGCGATCCCTTGAAGGAAAATCCTTCTACGCTCATTACCATTCCCGTCGAACGCACCATGGCCGGAGGCCGCTGGACCTTCGAATCGTAGGTGCTCCCAAAATTGCAAACAGAATAAGCCCAACAAAGTAGAGGTACTGTTTCAATTTGCTGTGATGAGACATTCAATTCGGCCAGGTGTGGAGTAGGATTAAAAAGTCTGTTTTTCGACGGATGGCCCATGCAGATTGCAATTTCAGTTCCGCTGGTGGTCCTGCTGATCTGCATGTAATCTGTTCAGTCAGTCTGCGACGCCTACCAATCAACCTCAGACTTTCCATGTGCAGGGGACGATCAAAGATCCACTCGAAGGCGTGATCCGCGGAGTCAACGTTACGTTCCAGCATGAGCAGATGAGCAAGACCGTGAGCACGAACGACGTGGGTGTCTATGAAGCCGATCTCCCACTCGGCGACTACACGATGACCGCGCAGGGTCCTCGCGGCTTCAGGATTTACCCACCGACCACTTTTTCGTGTCACTTCGCAGGCTACGGTCATGCTGAACGCCACGCTGTTCGTCGTAGGCCCATGCAGTGACATGATCATCTTCAACGTTTCCGGAGAACAGGTCACGGATGAACAGCGGAGGGCCTTAACAGAAAACTGCCCAAGTGAGGAGCTTATTTCGGTCCCGTCAGGCAACGGGTTGCCATTCCAACTCTCCATTCTCTCTGGGAGTCGTACAACAGTCGGCGACACCTGCTCTTACATCGGTGAGAAGACCCCACAATACCAGGCTCCCGTCTTCGTAGCATACAACCTCTTCTCCTTGCAGGCAGATAAGGTCATCTACGATCAGCAGAAGCGGACAATCGAAGCAAGTGGTCATGTTGTCGCGACAGACGGGTCCGGCGTAACTTCACGCGCCGACTCAATGGCTTTCAAGATTGAGAACGGTCAAGTTGCTCTGCTTGGACCGCTCACAAATAAATAATTGATGGAGACATGCAATTTTCACTCTGCTTTGGACTCAACGCGCACGCCCAACCACAACAACCCCGCCACCACCGCCAGTCCTGCAGTAAGCGACAATGCAGTCTCCCAACCGATACGCTGCGCCAGCCAAGGCGTTAGCGCAGGAGAAACCATGCCGCCGAGGTTGCTGCCAAAGTTCATGGTGCCACCCGCGATGCCGCTGCGCTCGCCGGAAAGTTGGGTCATCGTTGCCCAGAAAGGGCCCTCTGTGCACAGGACCAGTACAGTACATGCCGTGAGTGCAGCCACAGCCACCAGCGAGCTTGGAGTACGAGCGCCAATCACAAGAAAGATAGCTGCGGCACAGAGGGCCACGAGTGGGACGATGCGACGTCCCCAGTTCGCGCCCCAGCGGATCACCGCCGCGTCTGAGCAAACGCCGCCGAGCGGGATGGCGAACGTGGTCGCTATCCATGGCAGTGCAGTAAAGCTGGCAGCCCTGAGCACTTCAAAGTGCCGCACTTGGACCAGATACAGATAGAACCAGAAGACGAAGATGTATCCCAGGTAGCCTTGCAGCAGGTAACTGGCGGAGAGGAACCAGAAACTTCGCGAGCGCAAAGGTTGAGCGAACTCGTTCGATGATTCGCTAACATCTGAAGTCGCGGCTGCCTCGCGTTGAGCTGACCAGCTGGACGAATGTAGTTGCAATGGCGCGAACCGCCTCCACAATAACCCGCAAGCAGCGCTGAGTGCAGCAGCGACACCTAAAGCCGTGCGCCATCCGTAGTGGCTGGTGATGGGCGCCAGTAGAAGTGGCGTGACCGCCGATCCCACCCCGACGCTCGCCAGCACCAGGCTGTTAGCCCTCGCTTGCAAGCGCGGCGGGAAAGTGATGGCGATGGTTCTGCCCGACGTGGGATAAGTGGGCGCGGCAACTACGCCAAACATTGCGCGGATGAGCCATAATTGCGGAATTGCCATGGCTATCCCGAATCCACGCATTCCGACTAACGCCGTTAGAACCGTAAGCAGCGTCCATCCCGCGCAAAGAACCAGAAAGATGCTGCGGGCGTTGACCCGGTCTGCCAACCATCCGGAGGGCGCTTGAAATAAGGTGTACCCAACCAGAAACGCACTGAACACCGTCCCCATTTGCGTTTGGGTTAGCCCGAAGTCCCTCATCATGCTAGGAGCCACTACGGTTACGGCCACGCGGCACACATATCCCGCGGAAGTAACGGCCATCAGTAGAAACACGAGGCGTTTATTGAAGGACGCTGATGCGGGCGCGATCGCAGGGACTGCACTCATGGAAGCCTTTTGTGCATGATGAATTCGGACTGGCCCGGCACGATGTAATCCTTAAGTTCGCCAATCAATTCGTAACCATGCTGACGATAAAAATCCTGTGCGCCTTGATTGAACGACGACACGAGCAGGAAGATGTGTCCGCGGCCGGCAAAGTGTTTTTCGGCAAAGAGCAGAAGTTGCGATCCGACGCCATGCCCGCGCGCGTTCTCCGCAACCGCGATGGAAGCGATGTAAGGCGATCCCGCCAAACCGTAGGGGGCCACCAGAATGAAACCGACTAGGAAATCCTTATCCCGGGCAACGAAAAGCTCAGTGCCCGGACGTACCAGCGACGCGCGGCATTCCTCCAGATGGCGGCGTAGCGTAATCCAAGGCTCGTTCGATGCCATCAGACGGGCACACCATTCATAGTCGTCCGGCGCGGCAACCGCGATATGGAGTGATGTCCCCATTCTTTTTCGTAACGTTGGCGTTCGACAGATTAACCCGAGATCGAAGGATGGTGTGGATTATGGCGCAATTTCGTGACACGCATAGTTCTTAATGAGCAGGTAGCCTCGCGAGTTGGCGGCCGCTCGAAAGTAATTCCAAGGGCAGTAACTGCTAACCTTCAAACGCCTAGCAAGCGCGCTAGTCGGGAACTGAACCACCACAGCCGACATCGCCTTGACCCAACGGGAAGCCGCCGATAAGCTTGATGTTTCTCCTTCCAGGTGAACACGCATATGGAGCAGATCCACATCACGTTGCCGGATGGCAGCGTTAAAGACGTTCCCAAGGGCACTACGGCGGCGGATGTCGCGCGCAGTATTTCTCCGCGACTCGCCGATGCCGCGCTGGTCGCCCGCGTCGCCGCGCCCAACAACGGGGAAGGCGAGTTAGTCGATCTGCGCCGCCCGCTGGATCACGACGTCAAGTTGCAGATCCTCACTGAAAAGGATCCTGATTCGCTTTTTGTGTTTCGCCATTCCGCCGCGCATCTGCTTGCGGCGGCGGTGGTGGAGTTATTCCCCGACGTGAAGCTCGGCATCGGCCCGCCGATCGACACCGGCTTTTTCTACGAATTTCTGCGCGAGGAACCGTTCACTCAAGAAGACCTCGCCAAGATCGAAAAGAAGATGCACGAGCTCGCCGCACAGGATTTGCCGAACGAGCGCAAGCTGATTCCCAAGCCCGAGGCCGTCGAGCTCTACAAAAAGTCCAACCAAATTTTTAAGTGCGAGCTCGTGGAAGAAAAAGCCACCGAGCCGATGGTCTCCTTTTACACCACCGGAAAATTCATCGACTTTTGCCGCGGCCCGCATATCCCCTCTACTAAGCGCATTCAAGCGTTCAAGTTGATGAACGTGGCCGGTGCCTACTGGAAGGGCCAGGAAGGCAATCCTCAGCTCCAGCGCATTTACGCCGTCGCTTTTTTCACGCAAAAAGAGCTGGACGCGCATCTGCACCGCATCGAGGAGGCCAAGCGCCGGGATCATCGCAAGCTCGGCACCGAGCTCGATCTCTTCAGTATCCAGGAAGATGCCGGCCCCGGCCTGATTTTCTGGCATCCCAAGGGCGGACTCATTCGCAATATCATCGAGACCTGGCTGCGCGACGAATTGCAGAAGCGCGGCTACGATCTCGTTTACACGCCGCACATCATGCGCCTGGACCTCTGGAAGACAAGCGGCCACACTAATTATTACAAAGACAGCATGTTCGGCGCGGTGGAAGTCGAAAAGGCCGATTACCAACTCAAGCCCATGAATTGCCCCGGCCACATCCTGATTTATAAATCCAGGCTCCA
Source organism: Candidatus Acidiferrum sp. (assembly GCA_041482215.1). Taxonomy (GTDB): domain Bacteria; phylum Acidobacteriota; class Terriglobia; order Acidiferrales; family UBA7541; genus Acidiferrum. The sequence goes on from JBGPDI010000042.1 coordinate 12,364, forward strand.
CAGCTATCGCGATTTGCCTGTCCGCCTCGCCGAACTCGGCACGGTTTATCGCTACGAACGCAGCGGCGTGCTCCACGGTCTGCTCCGCGTGCGCGGCTTCACCCAGGACGACGCACACATCTTCTGCATGCCTTCGCAAATCGAATCCGAGGTTGAAGCTTGCATGGATTTTGCATTTGCCGTCATGAAAAATTTCGGCTTCGACAAATTCGAAGTCGAGCTTTCGGACTGGGATCCGAAGCACCCGGAAAATTACCCCGGGAAGCCCGAAGACTGGCAACATGCCTCAGATGCTCTTGCCCGCACGATGTCGCGCATGAACATTCCTTATAAGAGAATAGAAGGGGAAGGCGCATTCTACGGCCCCAAGATTGACGTGAAGCTCATTGACGCCATCGGCCGCTCCTGGCAGCTCACCACCGTACAATTCGATTTCAATCTTCCCGCGCGCTTCGGCCTGCAATACGTCGGCGAAGACGGCGCTAAACATCAACCGCTCATGGTCCACCGCGCGCTGCTCGGCTCGGTCGAGCGCTTCTTCGGCATTTTGATCGAGCACTACGCCGGCGCCTTCCCGCTATGGCTCGCGCCCGTGCAAGTGGAAATTTGTCCCGTCAGCGAAAAAGTTGCCGATTACGCCAAACACGTCGCTGATACTCTGAAACGCCACAACCTGCGCGTCCATCTCGACGACCGCAACGAAAAGCTGCCCGCAAAGATCCGCGACGCGCAAATGCAAAAAACTCCCTATATGCTCGTCGTCGGCCCCAAGGAAGCTGAAGCCGGCACCGTCTCCGTCCGCCACCGTAGCAAGGGCGACCTCGGCCCCAAGCCCCTCGCCGAAGTTGTCGACTCGCTCCGCCAAGAAGTCGACTCGCGCGCGACGAGCTGAATCACCCTCACGGGTCTTTATTCATCGCGCCGTGCAAATCTCTCAAATCATCCTGAACGAAGACGTCTTCGCTCAAGGTGTGCGTCTTCTCGCGAATCGCGACTCCCATTTGTCAGAGGTCGTGGAAAAATACGGTTCGCCGCCACTGTGGGTGCGCGAGCCGGGCTTCCCCACTCTCGTCTACATAATCCTCGAGCAGCAAGTTTCACTCGCGTCCGCAAAAGCCGCCTTCGATCGCCTGAATGCGGCCGTTCGCCCGCTCACACCGCAGCGCTTTTTGAAACTGACCGACGATGAGCTCCTGCGCATTGGTTTCAGCCGCCAGAAAACTTTGTACACGCGCCTGCTTGCCGAATCTCTCGCCCGCCGCTATTTTGATCTGCGCCATCTCCACGACCTGCAAGATGATGCCGCACGCAAAATGCTCACCGCCTTCAAAGGCATCGGGAACTGGACCGCCGACATCTATCTATTGAGCGCGCTCCGCCGCCCGGACATCTGGCCGGTGGGCGATCTGGCCCTGGCTACCGCCGTACAAGAAGTAAAACGCCTCCGCCAACGCCCGTCGCCGGAAAAGCTGGAAAAAATGAGCGCACCCTGGAAACCGTGGCGCGCCGTTGCCGCCCGCTTGTTTTGGCATCATTATTTAAGCAAGCGCGGCAAACACAGCGCGTCAATCTCTCTCTAGCCGTAAGGTCATGTGTTGTTCTTGGGAGGTCACGAATGTCGCAACCACTTTCACGCCGCAATTTTCTCGCCCTAACCACTGGCGCATTCGCCGCGCCGAAGCTATCCTGGGCCGCGCCAGGGCAGAACCAGGAAGATGACGACGAGGTTCCCGCCGTGCTCGATCACATCATCATCGGCTGCAACGATCTCGACACCGGCATTGACCTCGTCAAAGAAAAAACCGGCGTTCGCGCCGTACTCGGCGGAGTCCATCCCGGCCGCGGCACGCGCAACGCGCTCCTCTCTTTGGGCGAGCGCCACTATCTCGAAATCATCGCGCCCGATTCTTCACAAGGATCGATCGTCCACTTCCCCCAAATCCTCGGGATGAGGGAGCCGCGCCTGATCGGCTGGGCCGTACATCCTCCCGACATCGCCGCCACGGCCAAGCTCCTCCGCGAAAACAAGATTGCCTTCAAAGGTCCCGACGACGGCTCTCGCCAGCGCACCGATGGCCACGTCCTCAACTGGAAGACCATCAACCTCGAAGACGACCGCCACGGCCTCCTCCCCTTCTTCATCGAGTGGAGCGCCGACACCATTCATCCCTCCAAGGACGTCACCAGCCATTGCACCCTCGAGTATTTTCAAATCCTAAGTCCCGATCCCGACGAACTCGCCACCACGTTTAAACACATGGGCCTCGACCTCTCCGTCGAGCGCAGCGACAAAGCCCGTCTGCGCGCCCTCATCAGCGGCCCCAAGGGTGAACTCGGCCTCACCACTGACAATTTGATCGCAAGATAGGGACAGTCATTCTGATGGGTCCGATTCGAGTAAACAGTTCGCCTCCTACTGGCACCCGACCCTTTTGCCCCTTGCCGTCACGCTCCGGCTGCGTGCTATACTTTGAAGCCCGTCCCCTGACGCTTTTGCGGAGTATGGGGTGGGGTGGTTTCATGGGGTCAGCGCTTTGTGGCGAGGTGTGGTACAGCCGCGATTGACAAAGCGTCCAAGGGGGATTTATCGCAGAACGCAGCTTCCGGCAAAGCGACCGTATTCGCGTTAACGAACGAATCCGCGCTCGCGAGATCCGGGTGATCGATGAAGAAGGCGGCCAGCTCGGCGTCATGCAGCCGTTTGAAGCCATAAAGCTGGCCAAGGAAAAAGGGCTCGACCTGGTGGAGATTTCTCCGACGGCTGATCCGCCGGTTTGCAAGATCACCGACTACGGCAAGTACCTTTACCAGGCTAACAAAAAGGCTCACGAGCAGCGCAAGAGCAGCCGCGGCTCGCAGTTGAAGGAAGTAAAGTTTAGGCCTGCCACCGCGGAACATGATTATCAGGTTCGCAAGAGCCAGATCATTCGCTTCCTCGGCGAAGGCCACAAAGTGCGCGCGATGATTTTTCATCGCGGGCGCGAAATGGCGCACCAGGAAGTCGGCCGCGCCAAGATGAACCGCTTGCTCATGGAAATTGGCGACCAAGGCCAGATCGAAACCATGCCGCGCATGGAAGGCAACGTCCTGGTAGCTTTGCTGGCTCCGAAAAAAGGCGTCAGCGTGGCCAAGCCCGCGGGGCAGCAATCGTCCAGCGCCCAGCAGTCGCAGTAACCGGGGCCATCAAACGCGCAACGAAATTCTTGTAGGGGGGCGCAGCATGCTGCGCCCAGCTTGGCAACCAAGTTTAATTTTCAAGCCACGCGTTGGCGCGTGCAGCGCACTTAAATCGGAGAGGATTTTAAGAAATGCCGAGAAACAGATCGAAACCGAAACTAAAGTTGAAAACGCACCGCGGCGCACGCAAGCGCTTTCGGTTCACCGCCAATGGCAAGATCAAGCGCGGGCATTCTGGCAAGCGCCACTTGATGGGCACGAAAGCCCCCGGCCGCATGCGCAAGCTCAAGAAGCTGACGCTGGTGAACAAAGCCGACGTGGCAAGCATCAAGCAGATGCTTCCGTACGGATAAAGACTTTCTTTGAAGTACGGGCACGGCAGCAAGTGTCCTACGAAGAAAATGCGGAACGAAAGTTTCGCAGTATCGTGCCAGGCAGCGCTTCACGGGTGCCTGCCGGCCGATAAGCCGCAGAAGTAAATCTTCGCCGCAAGGCGAGAGTGAAATGCGGGAAGCAGTTCATACCTGGAGACAAACCCGTTGCGGCACGCATTTTCTTTTGCGTGCACGCAACCTGTTTTGCCTCCAAAAATTAATTTGTAGCTCAGGCCTTCAGGCCTGAGGTTTTCCGCTTCGGTGAGCCAAGAGCGCGCTGGATACGGCAGAACCCTCAGCCCTAAAGGGCTGAGCTACAGGAAAACTGAAGGAGAAAACCCATGGCACGCGTCAAACGCGGTACCAAGCGCCGGGCAAGGCGCAAGAAGTACCTTAAGAGGACAAAAGGCTTTTTCCTCACAAAGAGCAAGCTCTACCAATCCGCACAGGAAGCTGCGAATCGTGCTGACCGTTACGCCAAGCGCGACCGCCGCGTCAAGAAACGCGAATATCGCAAGCTCTGGATCCAGCGCGTAGGTGCAGCCGCCCGCAACAATGGCCTGACCTACGGCCAGCTGATCCACGGCCTGAAAGCCGCCGGCGTCACGCTCGACCGCAAGGTCCTCGCCGACATCGCAGTGAAAGACGCCGCCGCTTTCACCCAACTCGTGGACAAAGCTCGCGCCGCCGCGCCGCCACAAGCCAAGGCAAAGAAGGCGTAGTTTTTCTTGCTCGGCTAGCTCGGACGCTCGACGATTCGCGCGTCGTCGTAGCGCTGGCATCCTTGCCGGCGATTATCTACTGTAGGGGCACGATAAATCGTGCCCCCTCGGTGTAAGCTACTTCGCGATCATGCCAACTACTGATCTCGGTCTCGAAAAGACTCTCGCCGCTCTCGGCGTCACGCGACCCGATGAGGTTGCGCCCCGTTTCGCCGACGTCCGCGTCCGCTTCGACACGGAGTCGAACGCCGTGCACGATGAAAATTCGTGGAAACAATTCCGCGACGCCTGGCTGGGCCGCAAATCCGGCGTCCTCACGCAAATCACCGACAACTGGCTCAAACCTGCAACGCCAGAATTGAAGCGCGCCGTCGGTGCATCCCTGAACGAACTACGCGCCCACGTCGAATCGCAGATCGACGCGCGCCGTGCCACCATCGAATCCGGCGCCGAAGAATCGGCACTACTGCGCGAACGCATCGACCTCTCCCTCCCCGGCGTCACGCGACCTATCGGCTCGCATCACCTGATTCGCCAGGTCTTCCAGGAAATCGAAGACATCTTCGTCTCCATCGGTTTCTCCGTCGTCGAAGGTCCCGAAATCGAAACGCCTTACTACAATTTCGAGGCGCTGAACATTCCCGAATTCCATCCCGTCCGCGACGACATGGATACGTTCTACCTGGAACTGCCGAAAAGCGCAGCCACGCCGCTCCTTCTCCGCACGCACACGTCGCCGATGCAAATTCGCACCATGGAAAAACAGAAGCCGCCCGTGCGCGTGATCGTTCCCGGTAAGGTCTATCGGCGCGACAATCCTGACGCTACGCATTCTTTCGCCTTCCATCAGATCGAAGGCCTCGCCGTGGATACGGACATTACCTTCTGCGATTTCACGGGCACTATCGAGTACTTCGTAAAACAATTTTTTGGCCCCAGTGTGAAAACCCGCTTTCGGCCCAGCTATTTCCCATTTACTGAGCCGAGCGTCGAGTTCGACGTCTCCTGCCCCTTCTGTGGTGGGACCGGAACGGCAGCGGCCGGCGGAACTTGTTCGAAATGCAAAGGCGCGGCCTGGATCGAACTCTTCGGCGCCGGCATGGTCGATCCCGCCGTCTACGGCTTCGTGAATTACGACGCCAAAAAGGTCAGCGGCTTTGCTTTCGGCATCGGCATCGATCGCCTCGCGATGCTCAAATACGGTATCGACGATATTCAGGTCTTTTTCCAGAACGACGTCCGCTTCCTCCGCCAGTTTCCGTAGGAAGCATTTGTAGAGGCCGGGCTTAAGCCCGGCCCTTGGCTTTTGAATGATGCAAATGACCTTCGCCGACGCCAAACAGCGCTTCTCCAATCGCGTGGCGGACTACGTCCGCTACCGTCCGGGCTATCCCTCAGCCCTCCTCGATCTTCTCCGCGCTGAATGCGGTTTCGGCCCGAATCATGTCGTTTCCGATGTTGGCTCCGGCACTGGATTCCTCAGCGAACTTTTTCTGAAGAACGGTAACCGCGTCATCGGCATCGAGCCCAATCCAGAAATGCGCGCAGGCGGCGACGAATATCTCAGCTCTTACACAAACTTCTCAAGCGTGAATGGCTCTGCCGAATCCACGACCCTCTCGATTGCGAGCGTGGATTTCATCACCGCGGGCCAAGCTTTTCACTGGTTCGAGCCGCAAGCCGCGCGCCGTGAGTTTCTGCGCATTCTGAAACCTGGCGGGTGGGTCGTCATTGTTTGGAATGACCGCCGGATGGACGAAGCTCAGCTCACGCGCGAATACGAAGATCTGCTCGAGCGATTCGGGATCGACTACAAGCGCGTCAAGGACGCTTACCCGGAACGCGCGCAAATTCAAAGTTTCATCGCTGGCCCCTTCATCGAGCGCGACCTGCCGAATCACCAGACTCTTGATTGGGACGGATTTCAAGGGCGGCTGCGCAGCAGCTCTTTCGCTCCCACTGAAGGCCATCCGAATTTCGCGCCGATGATCGCCGAATTGCGGCGCATTTTTGACGCCCATCAACGCGACGGCCGCGCGCGCATGGAATATTTCACGCGAGTTTTTTTTGGACAATTGCCCACTGCGGGGACGGAAGCATGAAGGTTGTCTACAACTGGCTGAAGGATTTCGTCGATGTGACCGCGACGCCGCAGGAGCTTGCCTCGCGCCTCGCGCTTTCCGGCACGAATATCGGCGGCGTGGAAAACGGGCCGCACGGCGCGGTGATCGACGCGGAAGTCAGTTCGAATCGCCCAGACTGTCTAGGTCACTACGGAATCGCCCGCGAAGTCGCTGCGATCTACAAGCTGCCTCTGAAGCACGTTTCGCCTAAGCCGGCTGAGGGATTGGCTAAGGCTAGCGACGCCGTAAGCGTCGAGATTCAATCCCCGGAAGTTTGTGGACGCTTCACCGCTCGCGTCATTCGAAACGTAAGAGTCCAGCCTTCCCCGAAATGGCTGAAAGACCGGCTCGAAGCTTCTGGGGTCGCCAGCATCAGCAACGTCGTGGATGTTTCGAATTACGTGATGCTCGAACTCGGCCATCCGCTCCATACTTTCGATTACGACAAAGTTCGCGATCACAAAATTGTCGTTCGCCGTGCAAGACATAGCGAGAAACTCAGGACACTCGACGGGGTCGAGCGGCAAGTCGATTCGAATCTCTGCATGATCAGCGATGGCGACGGCTCGCGCGCCGTGGGCATTGGCGGAATCATGGGCGGCGCGGAAACCGAGATTTCCTTTTCCACGAAAAATGTCCTGATCGAATGCGCCTGGTTCGAACCGATCGCGATTCGCCGTGCCGCGCGTTCCCTGAAACTGCATACCGAAGCCTCCACACGTTTCGGCCGCGGCGCCGATCCTGAAATGGCGGAGCTTGCTTCGCGCCGCGCGGCGGAACTGATTTTGCAACTCGCCGGCGGCGAATTGTTTTCTGGCGTTGTGGATGTTTATCCCGGCAAGCGCTCGCAGAAGAAAATCCGCGTGACGCGCGCAGAAATTCTGCGCGTCATGGGTGCGGACGTCCCGGACAAGGAAGTAGAGGCCAGCCTCAGCGCCCTCGGCTTCGCTCCCATTCGAATCGACCAAAATCGCGGCGCCGAAGGCTCCCTCCTCGCAGCGTGGGAATGCACCCAGCCCTCCTGGCGCGCCGAAGTCGAACGTGAAATTGATCTCATCGAAGAAATCGCGCGCATCTACGGGCTCGATAAATTTCCGCCGCGACTGCCGGCAGCACGCCAGGGCGCAGCTCGACTGCCACACTACGAAGCAGAAACGCGTCTGCGCGAACGCCTCATTGGCCTGGGCTATCGGGAGATCCTCACAATTCCACATGTAGCCGAAGAGCGCGACGCACTCTTCCGCCCCGAAGGAGTCGCGCCGGCGCGGCTTTCGAATCCGCTCTCCGAAGAAGCCAACGTCCTCCGTTCGAACGGCACCGTAACAATGGCGGCCGCGTTGGAATGGAATTTGAATCATGGTCAGCGCAACGTTCGGCTATTTGAAATCAACAGCCATTATCGGCTCAACGGAGACAAACCCGTCGAGACTCGCGTCCTAACAATTGGCGCGACGGGAGAAGCGCGTGAGAAAGGTATTCACGAAAATGCTCGTGAGTACAAGTTCGCTGATTTGAAAGGCGACCTCGACTCCGTGGGTGATCTTGCCGGCGGCTACCGCTGGGAACAAGGCGGATCGAGCTGGCTGCACGGCGCGCGCCGCGGCCGCGTTTTTCTCGGCGAAGAAGAACTGGGCTCTGCGGGTCAGCTCGCGCACCGCCTGGCCGATAGTCTCAAAATTCGCCAAGATGTCTTCCTTGCTGAGCTCGTACTCGCTCCAATCCACAAAGCGATGCACATGATGCATGAGCAGCGCAGTTACTCGCCGCTTTCTCGATTCCCCGCTGTGGAAAGAGATTTCTCGCTTCTGTTGCCCGAAGCCATCATTTTTGCTGATGTTCAAAAAACGATCCGTTCACTCCACATTTTTGGAATTGCGTCGATCGAAGCGACGGATCTTTTTCGTGGCAAGAATGTTCCTGCGGGAAAATACTCTTTGCTGGTGCGCGTAACATTTCAAAGCCGCGAAGCGACATTGACCGATGCACAAATCAGTGAATCCTCTGGCAAGATCGTCGCTGCTCTTGAAAAAAATCTCGGCGCTCAACTTCGTGCCAGTTAACTTTCCCCTTTGCTCATTCATTGACAGCCAAGTTTGAAACCGTGGGGCACGATGTATCGTGCCCCTACACGTGCAGAACTATGCGGCATACTGAATGGGCAGTGTTTATGCTATCTTCACGCATGGGACGACCATGAGCGCGCCGGTGAAAGTTGAAATTTTCGGGCAGACGTACTCCATACGCGGAGAGTTGGAGGAGAGGTACGTCCAGAAGCTCGCGAGATTCGTGGATGAAAAGATGCACGAGATTGCGGATGCGACGAAAACGGTGGACACGCAAAAAGTTGCGGTGCTAGTGGCCTTGGCGATCGCCGACGAACTTCACAGCATGCAGCGCGATCGCAGCGACAGCGAAGAATTGCTCCGCGAACAAGCCGAGCGTTGCCTGACGCTCGTCGAGCGCGCGTTGAAACAAACTGCGTGAAATGTTTTCAGTCATCAGTTGTCAGTACGGAGAACATTTTTGGGCTTTTCTTTTTCCTTCGTTTTTGGTTTGCGCTCCCACGCCGCTAGTTCTCTACGTAGCTGAACGCCAACCCTCGGCCAACCCGGGAAATTTGTTTTCAATTGCTCGGATTACTTCGACCGTTGCCTGAGAATCCAGCATCGGTAGTAAGCAAGTCTTTCCATGAGCTGTCACAGCAAACAAGCCGCCGTACGTGTTACTGAACGGGTTGCCTTCCTCGTGAAACTCGAGCCGACGAACGTCGCCAGTGCACACGACACATTTCCGGATTCTTCGACCAATGTCGCCTTTTGAAATGAACTCCACTCTCGTGATTTGCAGTTCGGCGTCCCGACCCTTCGCAGTTGCGAATGCCAGAAGCGCGGCGGCGATGGACAGAATTGTCCACCACCAACCGCCAAAGTAGAGCGCAGCAGGAAAACCGATCGCTATCGCCGCAGCGGCCGCAACGAGCAGCCTCTGCCAGCGGTCCCAATCCTGATGCGCTTGTACGCGAAGACCGTTGGCTAGCTGTTGCATGTGGTAGTGCGTGGCCATTTTTACTGGCTCCAGCTGGTGGGGTTGCGGTCCCAGCGGTGGGAGCGGAGTTGTTTGTGGAGGGGGGCGGGGAGGGGGCCTTGGGTGCTGGAGGCGATGTTGGCTTCAACGTTGCGGCGTTTGCGCATGCCGGGAATGATGGTGCTGACGTCGGGATTGTTGAGGATGAAGCGCAGCGCCATTTGCGCCATGGAATTGTCCGCGGGAACGAGCGGGCGGAGAGCTTCGGCGTGGGCGACGCTGGTCTTGAGATTTTCGGGGACGAAATACGTGTTGCGCCAATCGCCTTGGGGCCAGGTGCTATTCACGGTCAGAGTTCCGGTGAGAGTGCCTTCATCAAAGGGAACGCGGGCGATCACGGCGACATCTTTCATGCGGCAGATGGGGAAGAGTGCGTCTTCGGGATTCTGGTCGAAGATGTTGTAGATGACCTGGACGGCGTCGGCGACGCCTTCTAGCACGGCGCGAATGCCGTTGCAGGGTTCCCAGCGATTTACGCTGATGCCGACGGCTTGCGCCTTGCCGCTGGCGCGCAACTTTTCCACGATGCGCGGGAGGCGCTCGTCATTGAGCCAGCGATCTTCCCAAGTGTGAAACTGGATGAGGTTGAGATTTTCGACGCCGAGATTGGCGAGACTTTTGTTGACGTACTCTTCGATGTGGTCGGGCGGATAGCAATCGTCGAGAGTGAAATCGCGGCGGCTGGGCCATTTCTGATTTTTGGGCGGAATTTTTGTGGCAACGTAAAGTTTCTTGGAGGCGTTGACGCGGAGAACTTTGCCGAGGATTTGTTCGCTATGGCCGGCGCCGTAGGCCCACGCGGTGTCGAAGAAATTGCAGCCGAGATCCACGGCGCGTTGCAGGGCGTCGATGGATTCGGCGTCGTCGGAGCCGGTCCATCCGGCGAGTCCCCACATGCCGTAACCAATTTCGCTGACGTTCCATCCGGTGCGGCCGAAGCGGCGGTAGTTCATGATGTGCTCTCCTAAGTTGGAGCGCACATTATACGCGGGGAAGCTGGGGCACGCTTTCCTAATGACAGGGTGGGATGGGCGTCGAAGTCCGGCGTATGCTAAATGTGAGAGTCGGTGACGAGCGGGGCTAGGTAGAAACTCAATATCGAAGTGAAGTATCTAAAAGGAGCACGAATTGCCTGAAAATGAGGCCAATTTCGATGAGACAGTGAAGAAGTTTCAAGTGCTTCTTAAGAAGAGCGGGTACTCGGGGAAGATCGTGTGGGTGTCGTCGGCGGATATGTTGTTGACGGGAAAGCGTTTTGTGTATGTTCGCGTGCCGTTGACGGATAAGAATCTCGCGAAGGCACGTGAGACTTACGAGAGAGGATTGGCGAGCGGGAGTGGGGTGTTGCTGTCGACGGTGTGCGAGATGGATGGTGTTGTGTGTTGCTGCGCATGGTCTCCTGAAAGATATGAGGATGGGCCTCAAGGGTTGTGGTCGCGAGGGCTGAAGATAAGTGCGAGTACGGAAGAATCGAAAATTCAAGGGCGTGCCGTGCAAATCGCGTTGTGGTGGAGATGGTTGAATTGGAGGCTTAGAAAGAAACAATCGCTGAAAGAGTTTCTGTTTCAGTAAGACAAGCTCGTGGATCGAAATCCTTCCAGATGTGGAGTGATTGTAGCTTAGTGAAGAAAGGAACCAGTGCTTCGATGAGAAAGAGAAAATTATTGATGGTTGGTTTCGCTTGCGCGATGGCAGCGGTGTTTGCGGTGGGGGTGCGGGGGGATGCGGCGGGAGAGGTGGGGCGGCTGGCGGAGGTGATGGGGTGGAAGTCCGGAACGGTGGTGGCGGATATTGGGGCGGGGGATGGGGAGTATACGTTTGCGGCGGCGGGGCGAGTGGGGGTAGAGGGAAAAGTGTATGCGACGGAGATTGATGCGAAGAAAGTTGCGGCGTTGAAAGACGAGGTGGCGAAACGGAAGCTGGGGAATGTGATGGTGGTGGAGAGCAAAGAGGCGGAGACGAATCTGCCGGCGGGATGTTGCGATGCGATTTTTTTGAGGCGGGTGTATCACCATTTGACGAAGCCGGTGGAGTTTGATGCGGACCTGGTGCGGGCGTTGAAGCCGGGAGGGCGGCTGGCGATTATTGATTTTCCAGCGCGGCCGGGGCTGGAGCCGGTGGAAGGAGTGCCGAGCAATCGGGGCGGGCATGGAATTCCGGAGAAGATTGTGATTGAGGAGTTGAGCGCGGCGGGGCTAAAGGTGGAGAAAATTGTGGAGGATTGGCCGGAGGGGAGTTATTGCGCGGTGTTTGTGAAGAAGTAGGGAACGTCGGAACGTTAGAGGGTCGGAACGTTTGAACGTCCGGAAGAAACGCAAAGATGCCGGGGGGTCCCGACATAAATCGTCGGGACCCCCGGTAAGAACAACGGGACGCAAAAGGCACGCCCCACAAATCGGGGGAAAGCCCGGCGCTACATGCAGAAAGAAGGGCACGATGTATCGTGCTCCTACAAAGGCAAATGCACGGCCGGCCTCAAGGCCGCCGCTACGAGGGGCAGATGGCTAGGACACGGAGGGGGCTGCCGGAGCCGTTGACGATTTTCAGGGGGGCGGCGATGACGACGGCGCCGGTGGGGGGCAGCTGGTCGAGATTGCAGAGGCTGGCCAAGCCGAATTTTCCGTTGCCGTGCATTACACAATGATTTGAGAAGGGCGGGTCGAACTTGGCGGCTTGGCCTGCATCGGTTCCTACCGTTTCGACGCCGACTCCGAGGACGTCGCGATCCTTGGCTAAAAATTGAGAGCATTCTTTGGCCCAGCCGGGAGTGTGCGGGCCGTCTTCGCCAAGGTTGATGTATTGAGCGGGATCGGTGCGCTTGGACCAGCCGGTGCGGAGGAGGACCCAGGCGCTAGGAGGAATTTTTCCATGGGCTGATTCCCACTGGAGAATGTGCGCGGAGGTCAGAAGGAAATCGGGATTTCTTTGGACTTCATTCGTAACGTCAATGACGCAGGCGGGACCGATGAATCTTTTGGGGGGGATGCGGTCTACCGTGGAATCGGGCAGGTCTTTGCCGGTGATCCAGTGGACGGGAGCGTCGAAATGGGTGCCGGTGTGTTCACCAGTTTCGAAAGCGTTCCAATACCAGAAGGGGCCGCGGTCGTCGTAGTGGGAGAGTTCGCGGAGGGTGAAGGGTGGAGTGTTGTTCCACTGCTTGGGGAGCGGGAGCAAAGGCGTGGCGGAGCTCAAGGGCAGGGTGAGATCCACAACGCGCAGACGACCGGAGTGGAGAGCTTCGACGAGTTGGAGAAGGATTTCAGACATTATGGCCTCCGGAAAGCAACGGAGAGTATTGCGCAGAACGGGCTGGTACGAAAGTGTGGAGAGGTTGAGATCCTTCGCTTCGCTCAGGATGACAGACCTGGCCGTAGTGAAGCTCAGTAGAAGGGCGGCTAGCGTTTCGCGATAAGGGATTGGATGTGGCGGCGGAATTGGAAACGGTTTTCGAGGAGGCCGAGATCGGTGACGAAGGCTTTGGGGCCGGTGGCTTCGACTTTGGCGACGATGGTTTGCAAGCCTTCACCCGCGACTGCGCGGCGAACCACGGTAGCGAATTCCTCGACGGTGCGGACGGTGCAGGTTTGCGGGATGCCGGCGGCGCGAGCGATACCCTCGAGATCGGTGCCAGTGCTGGTGGCGGTGGGAAAGCCACCGACGGAGAGGAGACTCTCGTTGTCAAAAACAATGTGGAGGAGATTTTTTGGTTTGTAGCGCGCGAGGGTGCTCAGGGTGCCGAGATTCATGAGGAGCGAGCCATCACCATCGAGGACGACGACTTTTTGATGGGGCAAGGAAAGCGCGAGGCCGAGCCCGGTGGAAGAGGCGAGTCCCATGGCGTGCTGCAAGTAAAAAAAATTGGGACGATGGCCCAGCGATTGGAGCTCAGCGGGGAGCGCTCCCATGATGGTGACGACGAGACAGTTTTCGAGGTCGGGATAAATGGCGCGAAGGCAATCGAGGCGCAGCATCATTCCTCCCACATCAGATCGCGCGTAAGGAGCAGAGCGACGGGTTGAAGACTGCTTTCGGCAAGGGTGTGGGCTTGGCGAATGCGCTTTTCGACGGAGCCGGGAGCGTCGAGGAAAGAATAGGGAATGTTCATGGCGCGGAGGAGAGGTTCGGTGACGTTGCCGCCTTGCGTCTGCCAGGGATCGCGTTCGCCAAATGTTCCGCGATAGGAGATGAGCATCAACAGGGGAATTTTGTAAAGGTGCGCGAAGGAAACGATGCCGTTGATGGAGGCGAGGAAGCCGTGATTTTGCATGAGCATCGCGGATTTGACGCCGCCGAAGTGCGCACCCGCGGAGAGGCCGACGCCTTCTTCTTCCTTGGCGAGGCGGACGAGAGTCATTTGCGGATCGTCTTCGGCGATTTGGATTAGGTGGACGAGCCAAGTTTCGGGGAGGGCGGAAAGGAGCTGGATGCCGCAGGATTTGAGGGCGGTGTAGATGAGTTTCGAGTTTTGTAGAGAGACGGGCATGATTGAAAGGCAATGTTGCACACGAACTTTCGCACGGATGAAGATTCTCGGCAACTAGTGACAAATAGTTGGATCGGCACTAGACTGGCGCGGCATTGAGACACAGCACACGAAGACGATTCTTGGCAGCGGCTGCTGGTTCGGCGGCAGGCGCGGTTGTGTGCGCAGGAGTGTGGCCGGAACTACTGAATGGAATGGGGACGGCATTTGCGGCGGAAGGCGCGCCGAAGATGCAGTTTCCCTTGGCGGCGCGCGAGCGGATTGCGATTGCGTCGTATCCGTTCCGGGATTTCATCGCGGGGCGCGAGGACAAGCCGGGCAGCGGGAAGATGGAGTTGAAAGAGTTCGCGGCGCACGTGGCCGCGAGATTCAAGATCACCAGAATCGAGCCGTGGAGCGCGCATTTCCGTTCACTGGACAAGGAATACCTCAAGGAATTGGCGGCGGCGATGGGGCAGGCATACGTATCGATCGTGAACATTGCAGTGGATGGCGAGCACAGCCCTTATGCGGCGGATAGTGCGGAGCGGGAGCGGGCCATCGTCTCCAGCAAACTATGGATTGATGCGGCAGCTGCCATCGGTTCGCCCAGTGTGCGGACGCACATACCTTCGGCAAAGGATTCGAAACCGGACGTGGAACGGACGGCGGCGAGTTTGCGGCGCGTGGCGGAGTACGGAGCGGCGAAAAACGTGGTGGTCCACTTGGAGAACGACGACGCGGTAAGCGAAGATCCGTTTTTCCTGGTGAAGGTCATCGAAAAAGTGAACAGTGCGTGGCTGCGCGCGTTACCGGATTTCGGGAACACGCTGGCGGCACACAACGACGAGTACGCGTACAAGGGGATCGAGGGGATGTTTTCCAAAGCGTACGGCATTTCGCATGTGAAGGAAACGGAAGTGGGCGATGCGGGCAAGATCGCACACGTGGATTTGGCGAAGACGTTTGGAATCGCGAAGCGGCACGGATATAAGGGTTATTTTTCGATGGAATGGGACAGCCCGGGCGATCCGTATGCGGGGACGGCGGGATTGATTGAGAAGACGCTGAAGAATCTTGCTTGAGATTCGATTCCGCAATTAAACACAGTAATAACCGGCGAAAGGAAAAGCGGCGGCAAGCCGCCGCACTCCAAATTGTGTCCCTCATTCGTAGCGGAGGGCGACGATGGGGTCGACGCGCGTGGCGCGGCGGGCGGGGATGAAGCACGCGATGAGAGCGACGGCGGCGAGGAGGGCGGCTACGCCGGCGAAGGTTAGTGGATCGGTAGCGCTGACGGCGAAGAGCAGAGTGGAGAGCAGACGCGAGAGCGCAAGCGCGGCGAGAAGACCGATGGCGACGCCGAGAAGAGTGAGGCGCGTGCCTTGTGCAAGGACGAGGCGGAGAACGTCGCGATGCTGGGCGCCGAGAGCGATTCGAATGCCGAGCTCTTGCGTACGCTGGGTGACGCTGTAGGCGATCAGGCCGTAGATGCCAACGGCAGCGAGAATCAGTGCGACGGCGGAAAAAATTCCAAGAAGAAGCATGGTGAAGTGCGCGCGGGAAAGAGATTCGGCGAGAAGCTGGTCCATGGTGGCCACGGCGGCCATGGGGAGTTCGGGATCCAATTGCTGAAGTTCTGAGTGCGCGGCAGATACCAGCGCAAGCGGGTCGTTCGCGGTGCGAACGAGAATCGTCATGCTGGAATAGACGAGTTCGGGGTGGGGCCAATAAACCGTCGGTTCGGGCGCGGTGTCGAGCCCGATCTGATGGACGTCACCGACGACGCCGATGATTTCGGAGGGCTGGTTTCCACTCTCCTCAAGGCTCTTCATATAGATGACGGCTTTCTGGCCGAGTGGATTGACAGCGGTTAGATATTTGTCCGCGAAAGCTTGATTGATGATGGTCACGTGCTTTTCTTCCGCGAGCTCCTGTGCGTTGAAGAGACGGCCAGCGCGCAGGGGAATATTCATGGTGCCGAAATAGCCGGCGCCAACAACGCGGACGTTGGCGACGGGAAGATCCGAGACCGCGAGCGGCGGCTGGCCCAAAAGATGCACGGCGGTAGCAGCGCCGAGCCCAGCGAGCGGAGGATAATTTTCCATGCTGACAGAGCGGACGCCGGGAACGGTGCTCATTCGGGTGAGAAACTTCTGAAAGAAGGCCAGGCGCAACGGGTCGGTGCTGTATTTGGAACGAGGAAGCGAGAGTTTGAAGGTCAAGAGATGACTGGTGTCGAAGCCGGGATCGACACCGACCAGGCGGACGAAGCTGCGGATGAGCAGGCCGGAACCGGTGAGCAATACGAGGGCGAGGCCCAACTGGGCGACGACGAATGCATTACGCGCGAAGGCGCGGCGGTTTGCGGAGGAGGAGCCACGGCCGCCTTCTTTTAGAGTTTCTGAGATGCGCGAATGCGCGGAGATGTAGGAAGGGAGAAAACCGAAAAGCAGGCCCGCGAGAAGCGTTGAGGCGACCGCAAAAGTAAGAACGCGGAGGTCGAGCGAAATCGTAGCGAGGTCGAAAAGATTTCTGGGGCTGGCGGCGAGAAGCGCGTTGGTGCCCCAAACAGCGAGGGCGACACCGATGCCGCCGCCGATAAGCGCGAGGAGCAAACTTTCCATCAACAACTGGCGGGCGATGCGCCAGCGGCTGGCGCCGATGGCGGTTCGAATGGCCATTTCACGTTCGCGACTGGCGGCACGAGCGAGGAGAAGGCTGGAGACGTTTGCACAGGCGATGAGCAAGACGAACGCTACGGCTCCGAAGAGAACGAGCAAGGCAGGACGCAGTTCACCGGAGATTTGATCGCGCAGGGGGACGACGTTGACGCCCCAATGCCCGTCGGCGTCCGGAAATTCGTGCTCGAGTTGGGAAGCGATGGTTTTCATCTGGCTCTGTGCTTGCGAAAACGTGGCGCCGGGTTTCAGGCGGGCGACAACGGAGATGAAGCGGCCGATGTCTTTGTGACTGCTCCACGACTGAGGAAACACAAAGGGAGTCCACATTTGGGGCTTTGCGCCGGTTTGCGAACCATCTTTGATAAACCACTGAAAATTCTGAGGCGCGATGCCAACCACGGTCTGGGGATGGCCGTTGAGCACAATGGATTTGCCGACAATGGCGGGGTCGCCAGCGAAACGCTCTTTCCAGAGACCGTAACTAAAAATGACGACGTTGTCGTGGCCGGACTTGCCGTTTTCGGGAGTAAAACCGGGACCGAGAAGGAGATTGACACCGAGGAGGGGAAAGAAATTGACGGAGACGTCCTGGACGGCAACTTCCTGGGGATCGCCATTTCCAGTGAGATTGTCGCGCTCGTCAAAGATGTAGGCCATGCTGGAGAAAACGGTATTGCGAGATTGCCAATCGAGAAAATTCGGAGGGGAAACGGTGTTGTGAGGGTTGGGGTGCTGCGAATTATTTTCCCAGACCATGACCAAGCCGGCGGGATCATGATAAGGCAGGGGGCGAATGAGGACGGAATTCACCACGGAGAAAATAGCGGTGTTGGCGCCGATGCCGAGGGCCAGAGTGAGGACGGCGACGGCGGTGAAGCCGGGACTGCGGCGCAACATGCGCAGCGCTTGGCGAAAATCGCGCCCGGCTTCGTCGAGCCAGGTAATGATATCGGCATTGCGCGCGTCTTCTTTGAGGAGCGTGGTGTTGCCGAAGCGTTTTTGAGCTTCGTAGCGCGCTTCGGCGGGGGACATGCCCGCAGCAAGATTGTCGGCTGCGCGCATTTCGAGATGCGCGTGCAATTCATCGTCGAGATCGCGACTCAGTCGAGCATTCTGGAATAGGCTTTTGAGGCGTGAGAACAAAGACATAGGTGCCTTCCTTTCCGACGTTCGCAAAATTCAATCCTGCCGAAGCGCAGTGAGTGGGTCCACGCGAGTTGCCCTGCGCGCGGGGACGAGACACGCGAGAAGTGTCACGGCGGCCAGCAGCGCAGAGATTCCCACGTAAGTGATTGGATCGCTGGATTTCACTTCAAAGAGCATCGACTGGAGAAAGCGCGTGAATATCACCGAACCAATAATTCCGGAAACAATTCCGAAAGCAACGACGAGGACTCCTTCGCCCACAGCGATCCTCAGAATGTCGCGGCGTTGCGCGCCCATGGCGATGCGGATTCCGAATTCGTTGGTGCGTTGACTGAAGGTATAGGCCATCACGCCGTAGATTCCGATGGACGCCAGCAAAAGGGCCACTCCGGCAAAAATACCTAACATCTCCAGCGCAAATCGCCGTTCGCCCAAATACTTCGAGACCACTTCGTCCATCGTTTGCACACCGAAAACGGGAATTGTCGGATCCACCGCCTGAACTTCGCGTCGAGTGGCAGCCCCAAGAGAAGCGGGATCGCCTCCAGTGCGGAGATAAACCACAGAGGCATAGCTGGGACTTTGATAAACGGGGATGTAAATATGCGGGGCTGCCGCCGCGTCGAATCCATCAGACTTGATGTCGCCAACCACCCCGACGATGGTTGTCCACGGAGCCTGGGATGGGGGTTGCCCTCCGCGGCCGGGGAATCGAATGTGTTGGCCGACAGGGTCTCCCTCAGGCCAATAACGCCGTGCCAGAGTTTCATTGATAAGAGCAACCTGCTGTCCTTTGGAGTTGTCGGAATCATTGAAGACGCGGCCGCCAATCAGCGGAGCTCTGAGCACATGGAAATAGCCGGGAGTTACAGTAGCGAATTCAGCCACTGGAGTTCGCTCCGACTCGGCGGCGCGATTCTCAATAACGAAGGGGTACTGAGACCGCGACGCGTTCATTGGAAGGCTGTTGGCACCTCCGATGGACGCTTCTTCGATGCCCGCGAGTCCGCTAACCCTGCGGAGAACCTCGCGATAAAACTCAGCGCGCTTTTCGACATCATGATAGGCGTCCTCGGATGGATCGTTGGGGAAGGGCAGCCAAATTTTGGTGGTAAGTACATGATGCGGGTCGAATCCAGGATGTACGTCGACCAAATGCCAAAAGCTACGCAGCAACAGCCCGGTGCCGATCAGCAAAACCAAGGACAGGGCGATTTCGGAGACAACCAGGAAGCGAGAAAATTTCATCTGGTGCTTGCTGGATCCGGAGCTGCGGCTGCCCTCCCGCAGGTTCCCCACTTGGCTGGAACGCGATGTCTGCAGCGCGGGCGCAAAGCCGAAAACTACACCAGTCAATATGGATACCGCGAAGGCGAACAAAAACACGCTCGGACTAAAGTTGACTTCATGCAACCTTGGCAGATCAGCGGGGGCCAGATTCAACAGCCAGGCCTTGACCCACACCAATGCAAGCAACGCCACGCCGCCAGAAATCGCGGCCAGCAAAACACTTTCGGTCAGCAACTGTGCAATCAATCGCCCTCTCGCGGCGCCCACCGCTAGCCGGATGGCGAACTCGCGCCGTCGGCTGGCGGAGCGTGCCAGAAGCAAGTTTGCAAGATTCACGCAGGCAATCAGCAAAACTAAAGCGACCGCTCCGAAGAGCACGGAGAGCTCTGTGCGCACGTTCCCGACTAAATCTTCCTTGACGGAAACCAGGCGCAAGCCCCAAGCGGCTGCGGCCGGATATTCGGCGGGATACTCGCGGCTCAGTTGCGCGGTAAATGCATCGAGGCGTGCTAGCGCCTGGGAAATTGTGAGACCAGGCTTCAGGCGCCCCATAGCTCCCGGGAGCAGCCTGACCGATCGCAGTACGGGCACCGGAAACGGCGGTGCCATGAAACCTGCGGCGCCCCACACATCGACTTCATTCGTCAGGGTGCGGCCAGGGTGCCGGAAGCCCGGCGGCATCACACCAATCACGGAGTAGAGGTCGCTGTCTACGCGGATATTCTTGCCAAGCACTTGCGGATCAGCTCCGAAGGTCCGCCGCCAGAAACCATCGCTGATCACCACGCCCAACGTGAACCCCGGCTGGGCATCTTGCGGTGTGTACACCCGGCCGAGTTGCGGCTGCACATCGAGCATCGTGAAATAGCTTGGACTTGTGCCAAGAAGCTCGATGCGTTCGGGCTGATCGCCGCCGGTTAGATTCGCATCGGCGGACACCAGCGCAGAAATATCCTGAAAAACGCCGGACTTGTCCCGCAGATCCCACAATTCGGGCACGGACATTCCAACATCGTGCGTATTCGGGCCACGCAAATCGTCGTAGACGCGCACAAGCTGCTCAGGATGTACATAGGGAAGCGGACTAAGGAGCACGGCGCGCACCACTGTGAAGATCGCGATGTTTCCGCCAATACCAAGCGCCAATGTCAGGACTGCTACGGCAGTGAATCCAGGACTCCGAAGCAACATGCGTCCCGCGTAACGCAGATCCTGGCTCAGCCTCTCCACCCAGCCGACAATATCCATGGCCCGCGTGTCCTCTTTCATCAACGTGGCATTGCCGAAACGTTTTTGGGCCTCATAGCGCGCTTCGGTGGGCGACATGCCGGCGGCAAGATTGTCCGCAGCGCGCATCTCGAGATGGGCGCGTAGTTCTTCGTCGAGTTCGTGATCGAGACGATCTCTTCGCAACATGCCGCGCAGGCGCGCAATGAAGGACATGGTGTAGCACCCTTTCCGACCGCTCGAACCGGTCAGGCGAACTGGAGAACGTGGGCTACGGCTTGTGTGAGTCGCGCCCAATTTTTTTCTTCCTCGGCAAGTTGCTTGCGGCCTTTGATGGTCAATTGATAGTAGCGAGCGCGACGATTATTTTCGGAGATGCCCCATTCGGCGCTGACCCAGCCGTCCTGCTCCATGCGGTGGAGCGCGGGATAGAGGGAGCCTTCTTCGACGCGCAGGGTATCGTTCGAAACCATCTGGATGTGAAGAGTGATGCCGTAGCCATGGAGAGGGCCGCGGGCGAGGGTTTTGAGAACTAGGAGGGCGAGGGTGCCCTGAAGGAGATCGTTCTTGGGTTTGAGCATAGGGCTCCTATAGATAGCTACAGGTAGAGACGGGGCGAGAGAGAAAATGTTTCGGGAAAAATGGGGTCGGATTGAGAGGCCAAAGCAAGAGCGCGGGCCTCACCGAGGAGGGGACGGACGGGCCGCCGTCGCCGCGGGGTGTCCGTACAAAGACAAGTGCACGGCCGGCCTCCCGACAGGGTCGGGATAAATTCCGGCCGCAGCTACAAAAGAAGGGGGCGGAGGAGTATGCTTTCGGCTGAGATTGTGAATGAGGAGAACAGCGATGAAACTAAGAGTGAGTTTGTTTGCGGTCGTTGCGATTTTGATTGGGGCAGGGGTTACCGTGGCTCAACAGGCAGCGCCAGCTGCAAGTGCGCCGCCAGACATGACGCCGGTAGCGAATCCGGTGAGCACGACGGTGAAGGGGCAAGTGGCGCGTTTTTCAAAAAACATGGTGGGGGCGGCCGAAGCGATGCCGGCGGAGAAATACGTTTTCAAACCGTCGCCGGAGATGAATTCGTTTGGGCACCTGGTGATGCACATCGCGCAGTCGAACAATTCGCTTTGCTCAAAAGCTTCGGGAGCGGCAGCGCCGGATGTGAAGATCGCGGAGAGCGATTCGAAAGACAAACTGGTGGCGGCGATGAAGGCGTCATTCGAATATTGCGCCACGGTGCTCGAGAAAGTGGACGATTCGAAACTGGGCGACCAGACTATGCTGTTCGGGAACCGGCCGGGACCGCGGGCGGCGGCGATGATTTTCCTTTACGGCAGCTGGACAGATCACTATGCGACGGAAGCGATCTATTTGCGGTTGAATGGGATCTTGCCGCCGTCGGCGCAACCGGAAAAGAAGTAGCGGAAGCGCGCGGTAAAAGCCAGTCGGACCCTAAGAGGAAATTTCGGGCCAGCCAATCAGGAGGGCACGATGTATCGTGCCCCTACAAAATCACGAAGACGGCCGGCCTGAAGGCCGCCGCTACGAAAGCTATACCTGGAGGACGTCGCCGTCGCGGGCCACCATTTCGTAGAGGACGGGGTTGACGAAGAAGCCGAGCAAAAGGCGGGAGATCAGGCCGGCTACAACGACGATGGCGAATGGCTTTTGCGTGTCGCTGCCGACGCCGGTGGACATGGCGGCGGGGAGAAGGCCGAGGCAGGCGACGAGCGCGGTCATCATGATGGGGCGAAGGCGGAGAAGTGAGGCTTCGCGCGTGGCTTCATGGATGGACCTGCCCTCAAGACGAAGCTTATTGATATAGCTGACGAGGATGACGGCGGTTTGGACTGAGACGCCAAGTAAAGCGAGAAGGCCGAGGATGCTGGAAACGCTGAAAGGCGTGTGCGTGAGCTTTAAGGCGATGAGCGCGCCGACCGGCTGGGTCATGACCGCGCCAATAGCGATGGTGACGGGGAACTTGAAGTTGCCGTAGAGTGCGAAAAGAATAAGAAAAATGAGCAAGACAGCTAGAGGCGCAATGATGATGAATTGCGATTTGGCTTCGAGCAGCTCGCTGTACTCGCCCCCCCAATTGAGCGAGTAGCCCTCAGGAAGGCCAACTGTTTTCCGCACGGCTTGCTGGCCGGACTCCACGATAGTCTGAAGGTCGCGGCCCTCGACCGAAAATTGGATGCCAATGTAGCGCGAATTATTCTCTCGATAGATAAAGGAAGCGCCGGTGCTTTCCTTGATGGTGGCAAGCTCGGAGAGCGGAATTTGTTGGCCAGCGGGAGCGGGTACGAGCAGATCGCCGATATCGCGCGCGCTCGAGCGGAACTGTGGCTCCATGCGAACAACGAGATCAAAGATTTTTTCGCCCTGGATGACCTGGGTGGCGGCCTGGCCACCAACAGCCGCTTGGACCACGGCTTCGACGTCGGCGACGTTGATTCCATAGCGGGCGATTTTCTTGCGATCGGCATCGATAATGAGACTGGGCTGGCCTAGTTCGCGGACGACGGTTAGCTCTTTGAATCCGGGAGTCTTGTCGAGCGTGTTTCGGATTTCGATAGCTTTTTTCTCGAGCACGTCGAGATCGGGGCCGTAAATTTTTACCGCAAGTGCAGACTTGAGCCCGGTGAGAGCTTCGTCGACGGCATCTTCAGCCGGTTGAGTGTAGTTGAAGATCACGCCGGGATAGGCGTCGAGTTTTTTCTCAAGATCCTTGATCAGCTCCTCCTTCGAATGAATGGAGCTAGACTTCCAAGACTTGTCGCCGTAGGGAAGCAATCCAACGTAAAACTCGCAATTAAAGAAACCGGTGGGGTCGGTGCCATCGTCGGGACGGCCGAGCTCCGAGCCAACGACGGTTACCATCGGGTATTGGTTGAGGATGTTGCGAATTCGGGGCGCGAATTTGGCAGCATCCTCGAGTGAGATGGTGTACGGCATGGTGGCGCGGACCCAAAGCGCGCCTTCATCAAGATGAGGAAGGAACTCTCCTCCAATTAGAGGAATGAGGAGAAGGCTCGCGGCAAAGATCGCGGCGCTGGTGAAGAGCGTGAGCTTAGGATAAGTGAAACACCAATCGAGGCACTTAGCGTAAAAATCTCGGATCGCATTGAAGATGCGGTTTTGCTTTTCCTCGACGCCTTTCTTGAAGGTGAACCAAGCCATGACGGGAACAACGGTCAGAGTGAGGATGAGCGCGCCGACGAGAGCAAAGGCCATGGTGTCGGCCATGGGGTGGAAGAGTTTTCCGGCGGGGCCGTTGAGAGCGTAGATCGGGAGATAACCGGCAATGATGACGGCGACCGAATAGAAGATGGGTCGGTCAACGTCACGGGCCGCCGAGAGAATGACTTCGCTGAGTTTGTAGTCCTGGCCATGGCGCTCGCTGAGTTCGCGATAAATGTTTTCGACCATGACGATGGTGCCGTCA
>JBGPDI010000043.1:0-35866 GCA_041482215.1 Candidatus Acidiferrum sp.
CCCGCCGGTGTAGAAGAAGATCGGCTCGTTGACGGAGCGATCTTTCTTTTCAAAGCTGTTGTCGTCCGCCAGCACGTTGATGGTGTAGCGGTTCTTCTTGGTGTTGGTGTCCTTCAATTCGATCTGAATGGAACCAACCTTGGTCGCGCCGCCCTTGCGCTGCACGGAGAATTCAAAGTAATCGCGCTGTCCCATGCGGCGGAGCTGATCGATTTCATCGTGGTTGCGGGCGATGAGCGTGCCCATCTCGCTGCGCGCCATTTGAATACTGTTCTTGGTGGCGTCTAGGTCGCTCTTCACGCCGGTGACATCGCCGTTCAGCTTGTTGACGTCATCCGAGTTTGCTTTGGTTGCCAGTTCAGCCTTCACGGAGGTGGCGAGACTAGTCACTTTCTGGTCCACGGCAACGGTCGCGTTCTTGTTTTGGTTACGCGCCGCGACGAGGTCCGCGTGGGTTACGTTCAACTTATCCGTAACCACTTTAAGATCGCTCTGGAGTTGCTGGTTAATTTCGTCTTCTTTGGCGAGGCGCTGCGCCAGCGCGTCGTTGGATTGTCTTACCTGTGCTGACGTCGTCTGCTCGATGCTCTTGGCTTGATTCAGCGCGCTCCAGCCTACGCCTAGGCCGAGGAGTGAGATACCGCCCAACACTGCCACTGCCAGTCCAACCCAACGGGGTGTCCCGGTCGTGTTGGCCGAATCTTGAAAGTCGCTCATATACTTCGTTTCTCCTTTGGGCTTTTCGCCCCTGCACCCTGGAAAGGTGCATCCGCCTCACCAAAGGTCTATGATGAGGTTCTTGGCAAGTAAACGGTGTAGAATCTTACGATTAGACACGGTCGGGGCTCCAAAGGTAGATAGTCATAAACGTACTAGTACTAGTAAAGTTTACGCGCTCCCCTTCGGAATCGTAAAATTTGTGGTCAGTACTCTTAGGAACAATGCTTTGCAGAATTTGTGGCTACCGAATCGACGGGAGGGAATAGGAACAGCGGGGTAAACTATTTAATGTCAGTTCGTTAGAGGGACACTCAATTAAGCCGCGCGGGAAGCGGCATCAGACTCGGCAGTACGGCCAGCGCTGAAATAACGATCTAGGGTGTTTACAGCGGCGTCGAGAACCAAGTGGCAATCGGAGCAATTCTCCAAGTGGCGCTTGATTTCGCCTTCGACAGAAGTCGAGAGACGCCCCTCTAAGTACCAACAAATCAGATGGATAGTGTCTTTACAGCTCATAATCCCCCGTCTCTCAGGACACTGAAGACGACAATGCGGCCCGATATTCAATTTGCATTTCCCTCGCCAAAGTGGAGAGACCCGCTGAGGATTTTATCTGTTTATAAATCAGATGTTTACGGAGCATTGCAAAACTTTGGTAATCGCTGCGGGTGAAGACTATTGAAAAGATTACACTTGAAACGGTTCAATTGTGCAGAATCTCGTCGCGCCGCACTATCGCTGGGGAGTTACCGTCATGTCCTTGAGAGCCTGGATGCGCTTCTCGAGCGGGGGGTGCGTGCTGAAAAGTGAAGACAAGGTGCCTCCGCCAAAGAACGGCTTGACGATGCACAAAGCCGAGGTCGAGGGAGAAAGTGAGGTTGTCGGAATGCGCTGGTTGTAGGCGCCCAGCTTCTGGAGCGCGCTGATCAAGCCGTAGGGCTGACCTACCATGCGAACACCCGTTTCGTCGGCAGAAAACTCTCGCTGACGCGAAAGACTGAGTTGAAGCAGCATTGCCCCCAACGGTGCAACAAAGAAAAGCAAGAGTCCGAGGATGCCCGACCCTCTACCCCGGTCGCGATTGTCTCGACTTCCCCCGCCGATCCACGGGCCCCAATGTGCAACCCATGTGATGGCTCCAGCTAGGGTCGCGGCGACGGAACTGATCAGAATGTCGTAATTCTGAACGTGCGAAAGTTCGTGAGCGATAACGCCTTCGAGCTCGTCATCATTCATCAGTTGCAGGAGGCCTTCAGTCACCGCCACGGAAGCATGCTTTGGATTTCTGCCGGTCGCAAAAGCGTTTGGCGCGGCCTCTGGAATCACATATAATTTCGGCACCGGCAGGTTTGCTTTGGCCGCGAGACGCTCCATCACGGCATAGAGTCTCGGCAACTGTTCGCGCGAAACGGGCTGCGCACCGCTGGAGCGCAAAGCAATCTTGTCCGAGAAGAAATAGGCGAACACATTTGTGCAGATCGCGATTCCCAAGCCAATCGTCATCCCATTTCGTCCGCCAATATACTGGCCGACAATCATCAGGAAGAGCGTTAGAACTCCCAGCAGAAACGTAGTGCGAATGACTCTCATAGCGCCTCTTGCGTTTTGATACGCAGGAAAAGCCTAAACCCTACTTCTTTCGAAAGACGTCGGAACGCGCGACCATTGCTTGCATCCCTGCTATTAGATTCCTGCGGCGGCCGCAGGTTGTTTCGCTTGTACGCGTTCGAACCGCATCGCGTCTTTCTGACCGTCTCGGTCCACTCGCAGGTGTTCACCGGGCAATACGGTGCCTTGTAGAATCTGCATCGCCAAGGGATCCTGGATTAGTCGTTGAATCGTTCTTCGCAACGGCCGCGCGCCGTATGCCGGATCGTAGCCCTCTCGCAGGAGCAATTCCTGGGCCGCTGGCGTCAGCTCCAAAGTAATTTGCCTTTCGGCCAGCAGTTTCTCCACGCTCTTCAGAAGCAATCCGACGATTTTCGCCAACTGATCCTTTCCGAGCGGATTGAAAATAACGATTTCATCAATGCGGTTGATGAACTCAGGGCGGAACGATGCACGCAATGCTTCCATCGCTTCTTTTCGTGCGCGTTCCGGGTCTTTGTTTGAAAGTTCGAAGATTGCCGTTGAGCCGACGTTGCTGGTCATTACCAGCACGGTGTTGCGGAAATCCACGGTCCGGCCTTTGCCGTCGGTAAGGCGGCCGTCCTCGAGGATCTGCAGAAGCACGTTGAACACATCGGGGTGTGCTTTCTCGATTTCGTCGAACAAGATCACCGAATAGGGGTGACGCCTCACCTGCTCGGTGAGCTGGCCGCCTTCTTCGTAACCCACGTACCCCGGAGGCGCGCCGATAAGCCGCGAAAATCTGTGCTTCTCCATGTACTCGCACAAGACGATTCGAATCATCAGCTTTTCGTCATCGAATAGAAATTCCGCCAGCGCGCGTGCCAGCTCGGTTTTTCCGACGCCAGTGGGCCCGAGGAAAATGAACGAGCCGATCGGCCGCTTAGTGTCGGAGAGTCCGGCGCGGCTGCGGCGCACGGCGTTCGAAACGCGTCCCAGCGCATCGTCTTGACCGATCACCCGCTGCCGCAGGCGCTCTTCCATGTGTACGAGCTTCTGCGCCTCGCCTTCGAGCAGCCGGCCCGTGGGAATGCCAGTCCACTTGCTCACCAGCTTGGCGATGTCCTCTTCATCCACTTCTTCTTTCAGCATCGGCGCGTCTTTCTGCACAGCGGAGAATCTTTCCTGCGCTTGTTTCAGTTCGCGCTCTGCCGCCGAAATCTTGCCGTAGCGAATCTCCGCAACTTTGGCCAATTCGCCGGCGCGTTCGTATTTCTGTTCCTCTGCATGCAGCTGTTCAATCTGCTCCTTCAGTTTGCGGATTTTCCCGATGGCTTCCTTTTCGGCTTGCCAGCGCGCTTTTCGTCCGCTGGAGTCTTCTTTAAGAACCGCCAATTCCTTCTCGATTTGCTTGCGGCGTTCTTTCGAATGCGCGTCCGTTTCCTTCAGCAGCGCCTGGCGCTCGATTTCCAGCTGCATGATGCGCCGCTCGATTTCGTCAATCTCCACGGGCAAGGAATCGATCTGCATGCGTAGGCTGGCGGCGGACTCATCGATCAGGTCAATGGCTTTGTCCGGCAGGAAGCGGTCGGAGATGTAGCGATGAGAAAGCGTGGCGGCGGCAAGAATTGCGGCGTCTTTGATGCGCACACCATGATGTACCTCGTAGCGTTCTTTCAATCCCCGCAGGATCGCTATGGTGTCCTCGACCGTTGGCTCGCTCACCAGCACCGGTTGAAACCTGCGCTCCAACGCGGGATCTTTCTCGATGTATTTCTTGTATTCGTTAAGCGTGGTGGCACCGATCGCACGCAACTCGCCGCGTGCCAGCGCTGGCTTTAGCATGTTGGAAGCGTCCATCGAGCCTTCCGCCGCACCCGCTCCCACCAGGGTATGCAGTTCGTCGATGAACAGAATGATCTGGCCCCCGGCTTCGGTGATTTCTTTCAGGACGGCCTTCAGACGGTCTTCAAATTCACCGCGGTATTTCGCGCCGGCCACGAGGGCCGCGAGGTCCAGCGCCACAATACGCTTAGTCTTCAGAACATCCGGCACGTCACCGGAAATGATGCGCTGCGCCAAGCCTTCGACAATCGCGGTTTTCCCCACGCCGGGCTCACCAATCAGCACTGGATTATTTTTCGTGCGTCTCGCAAGAATTTGCATCACGCGGCGAATCTCTTCATCACGCCCGATTACCGGATCGAGCTTTGATTTCCGAGCCAGCTCGGTGAGATCGCGCGCGTATTTTTCCAGCGACGCGTAGGTGGATTCCGGATTCTGCGAAGTCACGCGCTGCGTTCCGCGCACTCCTGTCAAAGCCTGCAGAATCGCTTCGTGCGAAGCACTCTGGCGTTTCAACAATTGCCCAGCGGGATCGCGGTCTTGGGCCGCAATCGCCAGAAACAGGTGCTCGGTCGAAACATATTCGTCTTTGAAACTGTCGGCTTCCTTGAACGCGCGCTCCAGCACGTCGTTCAACGCCCGTCCCATATGCTGCTGAGCAAAACCCTGCACCTTCGGCAGACGGCTAATCTCTCGCTCAATCTCTTGGGTCAACGCGTCGCTATGAACTCCCAGCCTCGCGAGAAGAGGTGACACCACGCCGTCGGCCTGTGCTACTAGCGCAGATAGCAAATGGATCGGCTCGATCTGCTGATTCTCATGGCGCGCGGCGACTTCGTTCGCGCTCTGCACGGCTTCCTGAGCCTTCACGGTCATTTTTTCAAATCGCAACATACTCCCTCATTTCTGCTACTGCTGTAGAAAAGGGGCTAGCACGCTGGCCAGCCCCTTAATCTACCGCCCCACTACGATGCTAGGCGAGAATTACTTGCCGGCGGCAGCCGTGGCCATCGCCGGAGCTCCGACGTTGACCTTGATCTGCTTAGGCTTAGCTTCTTCGCGCTTCGGGATGCTCAGTGTGAGCACACCGTTCTGATAGTCGGCCTTGATCGCTTCCGAATTCACGGTGTTCGCCAGGGTGAAACTGCGAGCGAAAGAACCGTACGAGCGCTCCACGCGCAGGTAGTTTTCTTCGTTCACTTTCTTCTCAAATTTGCGTTCGCCGCGAATCGTCAGGATATTGTTCTCCACGCGGATGTCCAAATCCTTCGTATCAACTTCTGGAAGATCGGCTTTGACGACCAGTTCATGCTCCGTCTCGTAAATGTCCACAGACGGCGCCCAAGCTGTGAGGTTAGATTCCTCTCCGGTACGTTCCAAGACATCGTTGAAGAGTCGGTTCATCTGATCTTGCAGGGTGGTAGCCCCGCGGAAAGGTTCAAATCTAGCAATTGATCTCATGATGTAAACACCTCCTAAGGTGATTGCAGGCAAATAATATAATATGAGTGTATCACTGTCAAGTACAAATTCAAAACATTCATGGCAGATTTAACTATTTATTTATCAACAATGTACACAGCTACTGCTCGGGTTACGGACCCACCTGGGGGTGCCCCTTCTGGTAGCGAGTCCTCGAACGAGTGCGCATTTACTTTGTTTCGTTCGTCTTAGCTCTTTGCTGGTAGACTGCCGCTTCCCATGCGATTGGACGAGCTCGACTACCATCTTCCCCGAGAACAAATCGCCCAACGTCCTCTCGATCAGCGCGAAGCCTCGCGACTACTTCTCTTGGATCGGCTTTCAGGGAAACTCGAGGACCAGCTCTTCACGGAACTACCGTATCTCTTGCGTGGCGACGAGCTTCTGGTGTTCAACAATGCGCGAGTCATTCCCGCCCGGTTGTTTGGACGGCGCGCCGGAGTCCATTCACAACCTCCATCGCGAGCCACAACAGGGGAGCATCTGACCGGAAAAATGGAAATCTTTTTGACGCGCCAGCTTGAGCCTGCCAAGTGGGAAGCACTGGTTCGCCCTGGCCGCAAGATGCAAACGGGTGAGCGTGTTTTGTTCGGCGAAGGAGAGCTAGAAGCCGAGGTCATCGCGCGCGGAGAACTCGGATTACGAACGTTGCGATTTGTTTCCCACGACGGGCGCGGCATCAGCGAGCATTTCGAGCGCCTCGGGCATGTTCCACTTCCACCTTACATTGATCGTGCCGATGAAACTGCGGATCGCGAGCGCTACCAAACAGTTTTCGCCAAACGTCCCGGAGCGATTGCAGCTCCCACAGCGGGACTACACTTCTCAACGAAAATTCTGGAAAAAGTTCGCACGCGCGGCGTGGAAACCTGCGAACTCACACTGGATGTCGGCCTCGGTACGTTTCAGCCCATTCAAGGCGAAACACTCGAAGGCCATGTGATGCACGCCGAATCTTACGAAATTCCAGCCGAAACCGCGGAGCGCCTCCAAGCGGCCCACCAAGCTGGACGCCCTGTCCTGGCCGTCGGCACTACAGTCGTTCGCGCGCTGGAAGATGCCGCCAGGCGCGCGATCGAATCAGGCTCGGCAAACCTTGTGCTTCCTGGCAAAGCAGAGGCTCGATTGTTCATCGTTCCCGGATTTCAATTTCGCGTGGTGCAAGGCCTGCTGACAAATTTTCACTTGCCGCGTTCCACGCTGCTCGCTCTGGTCTGCGCGTTCGCGGGTCGCGAGCGCGTTCTAGCAGCGTACGACCACGCCGTTCAAGCGGGCTACCGCTTCTACAGTTACGGAGATTGCATGTTGATTCGTTAGCGCACGCGAGGCCGAAAATAAAAGAAGGGAGGCGCCCGCGACGACGGACAGCCTCCCTCTCGGCCCAAGGAAAGGATTCAGCTCTATTTCTCGCTTATTCGTTGAAGACAAATACGCGAGTTTTGTCGGCAAAGCGGACTTCCTTCACCTGGCCATTGGCGTCAAGCACAACGGAGTCATACTGAGACTTGGCGCTACGGTCTTCCCAGCGGCCTTCGGACTCGGCAACAACTTGCTTGCCCTTCTGAACGGTGGCCTTGTTGCCTTCAATCTGCAGACGGTATTCGCCGGCAGTCAGCTCGGACTTACCAACCTTGGCGGACTGAGAAATGTTGATGGTCTTGGTAAAGGGTTTCGCGAAGGCCGGTACCGCAATTGCGATCGCAGCCAGTAAAGCCATAGAACGGACAAACGAATTCGTTTTCATACGTGTCAATTTCCTTTCAATCAGCTTCGAGTTAGTCGCACAGCGGGCTGCATTGGCCAGAGGGAGTTGACACGCACATTGCGGACGAGTATTGTCGCCCGTGAAGACACCTTTTCTTCCTGGACTAACGGCCGGAAAAACTGCGTGTCGTGACCCCGCGGCTGCCACCGCGGGGTTTTTCTGAATCTCGCCAAATCAACCGCGTAACATGCTGCACCTGTATAGACGAATCACCGAGGGCTAATGTTTCGTCATCAGCTCAAAAATGTTTGTCTCCAATTGGCACATTCGACCTCACTTGTGCACATTTCCCAAACGGCTCGTCAATTCGCCGTTTCTGTGCTCTCAATCCTTCCTAAAAAAATATTCTTTTGTTCAAAACCTTTTGCGGCTTCGCGCGTCGCTCCACCTGACCTCTGGCTATGCATCCCGCCGTGCATTGGCACGCGAGTTCATTTATACTCAGGGCCACTTTTCGGACCATAAGAATGCGGATTCTCGTTCTCAGCGACCTTCACTCAAACGCCACAGCACTCACCGCCGCCCTTGATGCCGCCAAGGACCGGTGGGATTTGTCCGTATGCCTCGGAGATGTCGTGGGCTACGGCCCCGATCCCAACGAAGTTACGGCGCGCCTGCGTGAACTCGGCACGCAAACCATTCGCGGAAATCACGACAAAGCAGTCACCGGCCTGATGGAGACTGAAGACTTCAACCCCGTCGCAAAGGCCGCAGTGGATTGGACGCGCGCGCAACTCCAACCCGAGAATCTCGCATGGCTTTCAGCTTTGCCGCATGGACCCCTGGCAACGGACGGCATCGTGCTCGTACATGGCGCGCTTCAGGATGAGGACGAATATGTCTTCACGCCCGCGCAAGCTCTCGACGGCCTTCTGGACTCCACGGCTCCCGTCACTTTTTTTGGGCACACACATCACCAGGGCGGCTTCTCGTATCAGGATTCGCAGTTAGAGGTTTTGCAGGTTCGCCCGCGCCCTAACGAAGCTTCTTTCGCGCTGCGCACCGAACTTCCGCGGCGCTATCTTCTCAATCCCGGCTCGATCGGGCAGCCGCGTGACGGTGATTCACGCGCCGCATTCGCTATCGCCGACCTCGAGCACCAGGTGGTCGAATTTTGGCGCGTGCACTACGATATTTCCTCTGTTCAGGAACGTATGCGCGCCGCGCGCCTCCCAGAACCGCTGGTCATGCGGCTCATTGTTGGGCGTTAGACTGGTCGTAGGCACTCACCCTTGATTCGCGCGCCCAAAAGAATAGTGCAGTAGCTACGTATCTCATTTATAATTTAGTCGTGGAATTCGCCGCTGAACTGCAGGCCAGCCTCCAGGAATTCACCGCCTGCGGAATCGTTGAAGTGCGCGAGAACGGCGGGTGTGTCGCGCCTTTTTCGGGAATGTCCTGGGAAGTGCGCGGCAGCGGCGAGAAGCCTTTGTTGCATCTTTGGTCCGAACAATTCAATCTCACGCGCCGCGTCCTCGCTATCACCGATCATTCCGAGCAGCGTCTGTCGTTGGCCGTCGAACGCTTTGGCCGGACGAAACCAGACCGGCTCGAATTTATCCGCAGGGAATTTGAGCGCGGTGCCAGGGAACTTTCACGCGAGGAATTCCGCGACCATGTCGCGCAGCTTTTGGCCGAACAATTTCCGGACGAAACGCTGGAATCTCTCGCGGTTTCTCCCGATCTCGAACATTCTCTCTCCGGCAATTACGCTCGGGGAATTCTTCGCCGCGGATCTTCGTACGTGGCGGTGCTGGCCGTACCGGTGGGCGAATCTTCGGACACCATTGGCAATAGCCTGACCTATGCTCTGCTCTGGCTGCGGCACTCTCGCCAATCGAGTTGCCGCGGAACCGTCACTGGCATTCGCGTGATTCTTCCAAAGAATTCTTGCGAACTAATGGCGCACCGTCTTGCCGCGCTCGATCCGCAGCTTTCCGTGGAGCTTTACGAACACGAGCCTGCATTGAACAACGTCGAAAAAATCGATCCCCGGCGCGCAGGCAATTTGGATATGTGGCTCGTGCCGTATCGCGAGTCGGAATCTTTGCTCAATCAGGCACGCCCCGCACTGGAGAAAATTATCGCGATGGCTCCCCGGGCTGTCACGCTGCATCCCGCGGCGCAATCCCGCGAAGTGTGGCTGCGCTTTCGCGGACTGCCCTTCGCACGCTGGGATGACGGCCACGTTTTTTTTGGAATCAACGATGCGCGCGAGGAACTCACTCCCACTTCACGGCCCGCGCTGAACAAGCTTCTGCATGAGTTGGAACTCCACAGATACCCGCTCGCCAGTGACACGCGCCATGCGCTCTACCGGGTGCAGCCGGAGCGCTGGCTGGAATCCATCGTTCGCGAAGACGTCACGCGCATTGATGCCATGCTGGATCAACGGTTCGTTTACGCGCAGGTGTTTGCTAATGCCGGCGGCGAGCACGGCATTCTCGATCTCCTCACGGTAACTCGTGACGGACGGCTGGCGATCATTGAACTGAAAGCCAGCGAGCACATTCATCTGCCGCTGCAGGCGGCGGATTACTGGCTGCGCGTCCGTCGGCAGCTGCAGAGCGGCGAAATCGCGCGCTACGGCTACTTTCCAGGGGTTGAATTGCAGCAGGCGGCACCGCTAGTTTACCTCGTCGCGCCCGCGCTGCGATTCCATCCGACCACCGATGATCTCTTGAAGTATCTTTCACCGGAACTGGAGATTGTGCGGGTGGGACTGGCCGAGAGTTGGCGCCGCGGCCTGCGAGTGGTCATGCGTCAATAATTTCGAGCTGCATTCTGCTCATCTCGACGAAGCGCTGCGATTATTCACACTTTTCTATCGGAAATTTTCCGCACACGACTGCCGCTCAATAGGTAGAATGGTTGTCCCCACCAGATCGGATTCTAACGGTGCAGAGCAAAGGTTTTTCAGTCAACATTCGTCAAGCAGGTGCAGTTTCTCTCTTGGATGTATCGGGACGTCTGACCTCCTTCGAGATCGGCGCTTTGCGCGATTCCGTTTCCCGGCTCTTGAAGGAAGGCCGAAAAGACATCGTCCTGAACCTGAGCGGACTGCAGTATCTGGACAGCTCCGGAATCGGCGAGCTCGCCAGGATTTATGTCTCCGTCGTAAAGCAAAGCGGACAGATGAAAGTGATCGGCCTATCTTCAAAAGTGGAAGAGATTCTCAAAATCACACAGCTGTATCAGGTCTTCCCTGAATTCCCGAGCGAAAAGGCGGCCCTGGAAAGCTTTCCGGAGTCCGGCCGTAAAGAGCCCACCTGAGACTGGTAAGCGTGGAAAAGCGCCCTAAAAGGAAGAGAAGCGATTAGGGGCTTGCCCTAACCGCTTCCCGGGGTGTGTCCTCGAAGTGGTATTACTATGTTAGATGGCTGCCAGCTAAAAAGGTTTCCCTCAATCTAAATTATTTTCAAAAAACCGATTTAGACGGCGCAAATGTCAGTAAAACAAATACTTACGCCAACGTTCGTCGCGGTGCCCAATCAGCCTCATGAGCTGTCTGGAAGTATGTAGCGTGAAGGGCCGGGGTCTCCGCGCCAGCTTCAGCCCGGCTTCTTCCGGTGTCCGGTCACCCTTGCCGTTATTGCAGCGGTAGCAGCAAGCCACCAGGTTTTCCCAGGTGGAACGCCCACCACGTGAACGCGGCACCACGTGATCCAGCGTCAATTCCGAGCTTGGAAATACCCGCCCGCAGAACTGGCACATGTTGCGGTCACGAAGCAAAATATTCTTCCGCGAAAGCGCCCGGCTCTGCTGCGGAATATGGCGGTACGCCAGCAGGCGGATTACCGACGGTACTTTGTGGGCGTGCGCGGCGGAATGCACTTCGGTGTTGTGCATCTCTTCGGCTTGCGCGACGCCCTTTAGCATCAACACCATGGCACGTCGCACAGCGGTTACATTGATCGGCTCGTACGTGGCGTTCAATACCAGCACTGGCTCCTGCATTAACGATGCACGCCGGGCCAAAATCGGGTTGTGGGATCTACTGCCTGCGGGACTTTCTGCCCCCTCGAAGCCGGACAAAGCCGCGCCCGCCGCTTCAGGGGTATAGCGCCCCCGGGAGTCCACCGACTTGTGCCGGTTTGCGCCCATCGCGCCTTCTTCTTGCTATCTTACCATTCACCGGAGCTTGGGAGGGGATTTCTCACTGCCCGGGCTATTGTCAGTCCGGCAACCGATTTCGCTCCCGCCTCGCGCAAAGCTCTCGCACAGGCATCCAGCGTCGCTCCAGTTGTCAATACATCATCTAGCAGTAAGACGCGCAAATTGTCAACTTGGCTGCCTGGACGTGTGGCAAAAGCACCACGAACGGACTCCCACCGTTCTTCCAAACTCAGCACGTGCTTGTCAGGCCGTGCGCGAGTGCGCATCAAAAGCACCGCTTTATGAGGCAATCGGAGTATTTTTGCCAAAGGTTTGGAGATGAGTGCGGCTTGATTGTAGCCCCGCTCCCGTTCCCTTTCGCGATGCAGTGGTACTGGCACCACCACATCCGCCGCGAGCACGGCACCACCGCTTTTCACTATTTCTGCCAATCGTTTCGCAAACCACGCCCCCAGGGGTTCGATCTGCTCGAATTTCAGAAGCAGAACGGCGCGTATCAGCGCCCCCTGATACAAGGCAAAGCTTCGCGCTCGGTCAAAGGCATAGGTTTTGTTCGTACAAGCTGGGCATAGCAACGATTGCTCAGCGTTCAGTGTCAATGCGGGCAATGGCTGGCCGCAGACTTCGCAAGCGAGGTTGGGAATGCGTTCAAACGACGAGAGGCACTCGCCACAAATGGGAACACGGCTCGCGGTTGTAAGCCCGCTCTCGCAGATGCGGCAACCGGCAGGAAATAACACGCTTACTACCGAATCGCTGGCATCTGCGATCCAGCCACGCACACCTCCGCGGCGAATTGCCGCCACGCCGCCGGATGAGCGTCCGCCCGCCATGCAGCAAGAAATCTACACCTATTCTGTTTGTAATTAAAAGAGGAAATGTACGCCGCAGTAACTAGCTTCGATTTTGGCGCCGGCCTTACAGCAATCCTTGTTCCATTTTTTCCTGGCACGCCAGGCAGTGCTTGGCCCATGGCACCGCTTCCATGCGCTTCTGCTGCAACTCTTCCTGGCAGTTCGCGCAGACGCCATATGCATCGGTCTGGATGCGCTTCAGCGCCGCGTCGATCAGGTTCAGGACTGTGCGGTCCGTATTCGTCATCCCAAAGAGAAACTCCTTGGTATAGGAATTCGCCGCCTTGTCCGCCAGATCCACGGTGGCGTCATCGTCAGCCGTGCGGCCCTCTTCCTGTGTGCGCGCTATGGTCTTCATCAACTCTTCGCGCCGCGCCAGTAGTTTCCTTTTGTAGTACTCGAGCCTTTTCTTGTCCATGCCTGCTTTGACCTTGTCCGTACCCATGTTCCTGCCTTGTCCTAGAAGTTCCCACTCCTCTACGAGCTTTCGGGACCATCTAAAAACTCCGTAGTGTAGGCCGAGACAACAACCATGTCAAGGCGGCCTGGGTTTCGCTAGTGAATCAGCTTCCTAAAATCCGATCCAAAAAGACTTCTCGCAAACGAAAACCAGAGAGATTCCTCTTTCGGCGACCATTTGATTGGAGGATAATTCCGCTTCGAGGCGGCTATGAAAACGGAATTCATCGTAATCACCCTTCTTGGTCTCCTAGCATTCCGCGTGACTGCGTTGGCTCAGGGCACCAAGCCCGGATCAGGGTCACCAGCGCCGAAGCCAGGACCCACTACCGCTCCTGCAGACCCCAGTAAGTACATCAATCGGGATTGGGACAAATTGCTGACCTCTGGACGCGTGGGAGACACTCTAGTGGGAAATGTAACTCTGGCTGGAGGCGCCCTTCCCTGGGACCCCATACCGGTCAGCGTGACTTGCAACGGTGAGGTGCGTTTCACGACCAACACTGATCCCAAAGGCTATTTCGCGATCACTCGCGTCGAACCGATCGGCTCAACCACGATCAAGGCCGACCCAAAACCAGTCGCGGTGCAATTTGTCGGTTGTGCGGTAGAGGCTGCGTTGCCTGGTTTTGATTCCAGCACCTTGGCCATCGCAAACCGTAATGTCCTGGATAGTCCGAACATCGGAACGATTACACTTCTTCGCGAAGCGGGATCATCCGACGCGACACTAAGCAGCACAAGCGCGGCCGCTCCGAAGGACGCGACGAATGCATTCGAAAGAGCGCGCAAGGAGTGGCTGGACAACAAGCCGGACCGCGCACAAAAGGATCTCCAGAAGGCCGTTGAAATTTATCCTCAATTCGCCGAGGCCTGGTACCAGCTCGGGAAAATTCAGGAGAATTCGAAGTCGCCCGAAGCCTGGAACTCTTTTTCGAAAGCAGCTGCTGCGGATCCGAAATTCTCTCTCGCATACGAGCATTTGGCTTCGCTCGCGGCGCAATCTGGGAAGTCGCAAGAACTGTTGGACGCAACCAAGCATGTGCTGGAACTGAATCCGCGCGGCACGCTGAACATCTGGTATTACAACGCTGTCGGAAACTACCAGACGCAGAAGCTGGATGTCGCTGAATCCAGCGCGCTCAAATCGCTCGCAATGGATCCCCTGCATGTGCAGCCCAATACCGAGCAACTCCTTGCGGTGATACTCGCGGACAAGCAGGATTTGGCCGGTGCCCTGCAGCACTTGCGCAACTGCCTGACCTATTTCCCGCCTGGGCCCAGTCTGGAGTTGGTGAAACAGCAAATCGCGCAGATCGAACCTGCCGTCCCCGCTCACAAATAACCGCGGCTCTAGACCATCGATTCGATTCGCCGATCCGGCATGAGCCATAGCGTGGCGTTCACGGATTGAGATCGACTAGCGGTTTGTCTTACTGGTGGGTTTGCACTGGGATGTCGTATACGTAGCGGATGACGAGCGGATTGTTACTGCGGCCAGTCGCCATGTGCAGCGTTTCGTAAAGCTGCCGGCCGTCGTAGGAAAGTTCAAACGTACGGCTCATCTTTCCGCCTCGGGGATTTTTTTCATCGGTCACCAGACGGGTGCCGTCCCACTTCGCCGCAATCTCTTGATAACTATCATCTTTGGATTTCTGCAATTTCCGCCCGTCGGTCATGATCGCCAGCTTCCGGCTCTGATCGTCCACTACGTCAACTTCCGCGCCGGTCATCGAGAGGGTAACCGCTCTCGGTGGCGTGAAGAGTTCGCGCATTTTCTGCCGCTCTTCGTCGCTTTCTCCGCTGCCTCCACCACCACGCCGCCCTCCATAGCCTCCACCGCCGGGCCAGCCACCTCCTCCCATTCCGCCACGTCCGCCACCCATACCGCCGCCTCTACCGCCGTTCGAGCCACTGGAGTCTTGTCTCCGCTTGCTCGGATCGTCGCTATCGTCGGGGTTAAACTTCCAGGCGCCAAGAATGGTTGTGCGCGGAGACGGCGCTGGAGCTTGCTCCTGGGGCTTCGCCGTGGATGCAGGAGCAGTTTGCGGCGTCGTGGCAGGGAGAGGTCCTGCTGGCGCTTGCGCATATGTAACGCCGGGAACAAGAAAAGTCAGCCCAGCAAGGATGGTCAACCCTGGCAGTTTCAAGAAGTAATTGGATTTCATGATTTGATCCGACGGGTTCAACGGCAACCCTCTGATTCATTCCCCGCCCGGACAAAAAGAGTTCCCACTGACTGAGATGCTATGTGTTGCGCATGTGATACCCCCAATTCTGCCCGAATCGCAGTATGCTGTTCTTTGAGAGTGAGTCGCGCCCACGGCTCCAAGGAAAAATGTCCCTTCCCAGGATCCCAACCGACGCTTCATTGCGTGGAAGATTCCACGGCTGCTTGCTTGGAGGAGCTGTCGGCGACGCCCTTGGCGCTCCTGTCGAATTCCTCGACCTCGAAGAAATTGTAAAAGTGTATGGCGAAGCAGGAATCCGCGATTACGCCCCGGCCTACGGAAAACTAGGATCAATCACAGACGACACTCAAATGGCGCTCTTCACCGCGGAGGGCATGCTCTCCGCTCAGCTGGCCTCGGCGCTCCACGGTCTGCCACCTGATTTTTTCCGCGCAGCAACGGCTTCCTACGGGCGCTGGCTGATAACTCAGGAAAATTCCCGCTTGACCGCTTCTTCCAACGCGAAAGTTAGCTGGCTCCTCCAGCAGAAAAGACTTTTTAGCCGCCGCGCGCCGGGGACCACTTGTCTTTCCTCGTTGCACGCTAGCCGCGGCAAAGTCACTCGCGCCGCCAACGACAGCAAAGGGTGCGGCGGCGTCATGCGCATCGCCCCGGTGGGAATGTATTTCGCACATGCACTGAACCACGAGCGCCAGAACGGCCCCTTGATCCCCAGCATCTTCGCAACCG
This sequence comes from Candidatus Acidiferrum sp., assembly GCA_041482215.1. GTDB lineage: Bacteria > Acidobacteriota > Terriglobia > Acidiferrales > UBA7541 > Acidiferrum. The sequence goes on from JBGPDI010000043.1 coordinate 15,732, forward strand.
GCAGCGATCTGGCGGCCATCACTCATGGGCATCCCAGCGGCTGCCTTAGTGCGGGCGTGCTCGCCGTCATCATCGGTTTGGTATTGTCCGGCAGCCCCTTGAAGGACGCCATCGCGGCGGCGAAGGACGAGTTGCGCAAACAAAAATCTCACAAGGAAACTCTCGCCGCCATCGAACGCGCCGAAGCGCTCGCGCAAGACCGACCCCGCGAACGCGCCGCCTTGCGTCTGATGGGAAAAGGTTTCGTGGCTGAGGAAGCACTCGCGATAGGACTCTATTGCGCTCTCTGCGCGCAAGATTTTGAAGACGGCATCATCCTTGCCGTGAATCACAGCGGGGACAGCGACTCGACCGGCATGATTACTGGAAGTCTCCTTGGCGCAGCAGTAGGAGTGAAAGCCATCCCAGATCGCTGGCTCGCCGTTCTCGAACTGCGTAGCACGATCGAAGCGCTGGCGGACGATCTCGCTGCGTTTCCCGAATGGCACCTCAACGGCCAAGCCGACGCGGAAGAAAGAACGTTTTACTCAAATCGCTATCCTGTAAGTTAGGTCTTCGTGGTCTTAGCAGGATTCTGCCACCATACCGATTGGGACGGAATTGCCCCGCGTGTTTTGTCGAATTTATTTCAAAACTTGAGATAGATCTGTCGCGCGCGGTAAGAGTGCCAGAGCGCCGAGTTCGCGGAAACGCGCGGCGCGCTGACGGTAACGGTGTTCACCCGGCGCGATGATGGCCATGAACGGGACGCCACCGTCACGTGCGGCCAGAGCATCATCAATATTGTCGCCGAGATAGAGCGCAGTAGTAGGATCGCGCTGGCCCAGAATTTTATGCAGGCCTTCGGGATGCGGCTTTCTCTTCGCATCGTCCATGGTGATAACCGTTCGAAAGTACTTCGTCGCCGGCCAACTTTCGAACGTAAACGAGAATTCCTTGCGCGTCCGCCCGGTAAAAAGATTCAGTTCAAAACTCCGCGCCCATTTTTCAATCTGCCGCGGCGTCACCACCAGCTTTTCGTTTCGAACGTTCCCAGGCTTGCCGTCGCTGCCCCAATAAAATCGTTCGAACGCCGCGCGCGCTTCATCATATGAAGTGGGATGTCCGAGCGAACTCACCCACGCCGAAACCATGGCCCAGTCGTCGTTGAAACCCGGCTTGCTCTTCCAGCGGTGCAATTCGGCATAGGTAACGTGTTTGCCCGTGATGTAGCGCACCGTCTCCAGCGCCGAGCGCCAATACGTCCCGCGCACATCCACGAGTACGCCATCCACATCAAAAATCAATATTTTGGGCTGCACTTCGAAACGCTTGTGTCGCGGCGCGCGTTTTGCTGCCGCTCGAGATTTTTTCGGCACAACTCCCTTTCGAACGAAACATTTTCCATCATCGAATAGAAAAGTGTCTCCGCTCCGCACGCCCTCCGTCAAGCCGAAGTCAATCTGCACCACAGCCATACGTGTTGACATCCGGCCCATTCCGCTGTATATGTCGAATGTCTAGGTATTACCATGAGCGAACCTCAAATCGAGTTCCTCCGCGGAACTCTCGACATGCTGGTCCTGAAAGTCGTCGCTCTGGGCCCCAGCCACGGCTATGCTATCGCGCAACGCCTGCAACAAATTTCCAAGGACTTCTTCCAGGTCCATCAGGGCTCTCTCTATCCTGCGCTCCATCGTCTGGAAGACCGCGGCTGGCTGCAGGCCGAATGGAAAGAATCGGAAACCGGCCGCGAAGCCAAGTTTTATTCCCTCACCAGAAAGGGCCGGAAACAAATGGAAGCGGAGGTCCACAACTGGGAGCGTCTCTGCGACGCTGTCGGCCTCGTTCTCCGCGCGCCGGAGAAGGAGCCATAGCCATGCGTTGGATAGACCGCGTATTTCGCAAATCTCGCGACGAAAAACTTCTCGAAAAGGAACTTCGCTTTCATCTCGAACAACACATCGCAGCAAACGTCGCCGCTGGCATGTCCCTCGAAGAAGCCCGCCGTCGCGCCAATCTCGAATTCGGCGGCCTTGAGCGCGTCAAGGAAGAAGTCCGCGATACTCGGTGGGAAACTCGTCTGGACACAATCCTCCGCGATTTTCGTTACGCGCTCCGCACTCTGCGCAAAGCTCCCGGCTTCACCGCCATCGCCGTCCTCACACTTGCGCTCGGCATCGGCGCAAACACCGCCATCTTCAGCGTCGTCTACGCGGTGTTGTTAAAACCCCTGCCGTATGCGAACTCAGGTCAACTGTTCAACGTTTTCCAGGTTAAGCCACAAGATGGGATCACCGGAACGGGTTGGTCCTATCTGAACTTTGCCCTGCTACGCGAGCAAAACACTGTCTTTAGCGAGATGGCGGGAGCTCAAAAACACCAGCTTACGATGACAGCCCGCGGCGAACCTTCCGTCGTGAATACTTCGGTCGTAACTCCGGAGCTTTTCTCGCTTTTCGGCGAGAAGCCCCTCGCAGGGCGCATATTTTTTTCAGAAGATGGCAAACCCGGCGCGCCACCCGTTGTTATCCTGGGCGAAAATCTCTGGCGGGGCTCATTCGGTGCAGATCCAAAGATAATCGGAAGCTCTATCAGTCTGGACAAACGTCCCTACACCGTAATCGGAATCATGCCTGCCACGTTTCGCTTTCCACTTCTCACCGAAAGTGAGCAAGTCTGGATACCCCTCGTTCAAGACCCGCTCTTCGGCAGCATGATTCCTCGAAGGGCAGGGCATTGGCTTCAAGTCACCGGACGGTTGAAGCCGGGCGTCTCAATGGCGCAGGCTCAAGCGGAACTGGATGCCGTTGGCGCGCGGCTCGCCAAGGAATTTCCAGCGGAGAACACGGGATGGATGATCCGCATGGTGCCGCTGCAGCAGATGATTGTCGGAAATGTGAAGTCCGCGCTCCTGGTGCTGTTAGGCGCCGTGGGCCTCGTGCTGTTGATCGCTTGCGCCAATATCGCAAATTTACTTCTTACGCGCGCCACTTCCCGTGCGCGCGAGATTGCCGTTCGAATGGCCCTGGGCGCCGGACGAAATCGTATTGTTCGCCAGTTGCTTTGTGAAACCGCAGTGCTCGGTCTGCTTGGCGGAGTGGCCGGGATCTTTCTCGCATACTGGGGCGTTCAAGGCTTGAGCGCGCTTCTCCCCCAGAGTTTGCCGCTGGTGAACGCCATTCGCGTTGATAACTTTGTCTTGGGTTTTGCGTTACTCCTTTCCGCCATCGCCAGCTGCGCGTTTGGTTTGGCTCCAGCTTTGTTTGCGGCCAACTCCAATTTACAAACGAGTCTTCGCGAAGGCGGCGGACGGTCGGGCGAAAGTAGCACTCGCCTCCGAACGCGTAGTTTCCTGGCGGCTGGAGAAATTGCGCTGGCGATGGTCCTGCTGGTGGCAGCGGGCCTGCTCCTGCGCAGCTTTGCAAAGCTCATGTCGGTCAGCCCGGGGTTTGACGTCCAGCACATTGTGAAGGCGGATGTCTCGCTGCCTCGATTTCAATATTCCACGCCGCAACAATGGACCGCTTTCTCCGACGAATTGCTGGCACGAATCCAAGCCCAGCCTGGTTTGCAGGATTCCGCCGTGGCTGTTCCCCTGCCAATCACCGACGGCCGCGTCAACCTGGCGTTCGATATTGTGGGAAATCCTGTGTCGTCCGCGGGTGCGGCCCGTTTGGCGGACTATGTTTCGGTCAGCCCGGATTATTTTCGCGTGATGGGGATTCCATTGCTGACGGGACGCTTCTTCAACCAACACGATGTTATGGCCGCACCGCGTGTGTCGGTCATTAGTCAGGCAATGGCGCGGCTCTATTTCCCGAATCAAGATCCACTGGGAAAGCGGATCACGTTCGGTTTTCCGCCGGGAGGTACGGGAGTAGAACGCGAGATCGTCGGAATCGTTGGTGATGTCCGAGACGTCGCCCTCAGTGAAGCTCCCGGCCCGATGATGTACGTGCCCTTCGCCCAAGCGCCATTCTGGGGCGGAGCTGTGATCGTAAAGAGTACGCTGAGCACTTCGGGCGTGGCCGCCGCGATTCGCCACGAAGTTCTGCAAGTAGACAAAGACCTGCCCGTAACCGGTGTCGCGGAACTAACGGGAGCACTCGACGCCTCGCTCGCCGAGCAGAGATTTCGAACGTTTTTGCTTGGCCTGTTTGCCGCGATGGCCTTGATACTCGCGGCTATCGGGATTTTCGGCGTGATTTCCTATTCGGTATCGCGCCGCACACACGAAATGGGAATCCGTGTCGCGCTGGGCGCCTCGCGTGGCGCGATTCTGCGGATGGTCTTGCGCGAAACTCTGCTACTGACGTTTGCGGGGTTGGCGATTGGAATTCCCTGCGCGCTTGCAGCTTCTCGTCTCGTCGGGCACATGCTCTTCGGCGTCTCCCCGCATGATCTGGTGACACTTACGATCGTCGCGGTCGTTCTCGCCGCTGTAGCAACTTTCGCCGGATATCTGCCTGCGCGCCGCGCCACGCGAGTCGATCCGCTTGTCGCCCTCAGATACGAATAATGCTTCCGCCACTCGGCATTACGCAGAGAGTCTTGATCATTTCGAGAATCGGTGCACGCTGAGAGATATGGGAAGCCCAACACAAAAGATATGTATGACCACGCCAATAATCATCATCTTGAAGGAAAACGGCCGCTTGGCGGCAGCGGAGAGCGGTAGGACTATGCGCTGCATGAAGAAGTAGACGGCCACCCCATACAAAACACCTGAAATGACAGCGTGTTCTATCAATAGGCGAAGACCGCGGCTCGCGAAATAGTAGACAGCAGCCGCTCCAAAAGCGATTGCGAAGTGACAAAGAAGGCCAAGCAGCGCCGTTGGGAATCCGCCGTCGAACGCCCGCGGCCCCAGCAATCCACTGGCGATTCCTTGCAGTAACCGCAGCGGCTTCGCACCAAAATAGCCGTAGACGATAAACGCCGCGGTAATGTCCATGACGCCGCAAGCAAATCCGGCCCAGAGTACAGGAAGCATAAAGCTTTGGTTGTTCTGCAATGAAACCTCCGTTGCTGTGTGCACGACATCTGCCCGCAAGCTTTCACGCCGCTTTCAATTTGCCAGCAAACGCATTTTTCGTCCAAGTGGATTATTCCCGAGTGCGCCATGACCGGCCGGAATCGGTGTGACTGCAGGGCTCGATACTCTGCAAGAGTGTGAAGCAGGGATTAGCATAGATTCGGAATTCGCAATCATGCCAGAAACTCTTCGGCATTATCGGTTGCCCAGTCAAGGAACGTATGTGGAGGTGCTCCCGTGATCTCTGCGACTTTGGACGTAACGTGTGCAGGCTGACCGATTGCGGCAGCCCAGGCCTGGAGCAGCATATTCACCGCAACCAACGGTCCGATTCTGAGTAACTCACGCCGCGCCTCGTCTGGCGTGATCTCTTCGATGCGCAGGGAGCGGCCAATTACACGACCAATTGTGGATACCTGTTCGAATTGGCTCAGTGATTGAGGGCCGGTCAGAACATATTCCGCTCCGGCGTGTCCCTCCTCGCACAACGCGCGGACAGCGACTGCGGCGATGTCACGCTCGTCAATCGGAGCGGTAGGAGCGGCGAGATAGGGCCAGCGCACGGCATCGCCCGCGCGAATCTGCGGTGCCCACCAGCTCAGTGCATTTGCTGCGAACATTCCGGGCCGCAGAAACGTCCACTGGAGTCCTGAGGTCTCGATCAAGCGCTCGATTTGCTCGACCATTGCTCTGAGCGGATTGGGCTGTTGGAACAGCGGGTGCGGCGCCTTGATCGGAGCCGAAAGGAATACGATGCGCCGTGCGTGCTTCGCGATCCGCTCCAAAGCGGGAGCAACAGCGGCCGCCGGGGCGGTCCACACCAGGAACACCGCATCGATGCCATCGAGGCATGCATCAAGGGTCTCGGGAAGTGTGAGGTCTCCGCGGACGACCTCGACCTGTGGTGGCAAACGCGCTGCGCTTGGGTTGCGCACTAGCGCGCGGAATTGAGCGCCCGTGGCCACCAGTCGAGCAACAACCTGGCGGCCGACGGTGCCGGTCCCTCCAATCACAAGAATAGGATTCATGAGGGACCATCCTACGAGCGGAGGCCCACGCGAATCAAGGTAGCGTTAAGTGCTCTCTTCACCCAGCGTCCCGGCCACGACACTTCGTCGACCATAAATGGAGTCGTCCTCAGGCACCACATGGTCGGACAATCGGAGGTAATCGTCACATGCGATTTGCTTGGCGCTAAGTTGCTGACTCCTGATCGATCAGGTATTCGGAACCTTCAACCACCAACTTTTTCCATTGACTCGATCAGGCGCGGTTTTCGAGGTTATAATCGCGTCTCGTCATGGGTCTTCTTCCCGGCGCCAAACTTGGGCCGTATGAGATCGTCGCGCCCCTCGGTGCCGGCGGTATGGGCGAAGTCTATCGCGCCCGCGACACGCGGCTCCAACGCGACGTAGCGGTGAAAATCCTTCCGGCCGAGTTGTGCCGGGATGCTGAGCGGCGCAGCCGTTTCGAACGCGAAGCCCTCGCCACAAGTCAAATCTCTCATCCAAACATCTTGTCCATCTTTGACGTCGGCACACAGGACGGCATCCCGTACCTGGTCACGGAACTTCTCGATGGTGAAACGCTTCGTGACCGGCTGAATTCTGGCGGCGTTCCCATTCGAAAGGCTATTGATTTCTCCGCGCAAATCGCGCGCGGACTTGGCGCGGCTCACGAAAAAGGCATCGTTCACCGCGACATCAAGCCCGAAAATATTTTCCTTTGCCGCGACGGCAGCGCAAAAATTCTTGATCTCGGTTTGGCCCGATTCACAGAAGAAGCCGATGGCCCGTTGAACGCCACAGTCACGCAGCAAACAAGCGCTGGCGCAGTGCTCGGCACAGCTGCTTACCTCTCTCCCGAACAGGCACGCGGCCAGGCAGTTGATGCACGCTCCGACCTCTTCAGCCTCGGAACCGTCACTTACGAAATGCTTGCGGGCCAGCGGCCCTTTCATGGCAAGACTTTCGCCGACTTGGTCAGCGCCATCCTCAAGGACGATACCGCTCCCTTCTCTCCGGAATCAAAAGTTCCCCTCGCTCTCGATCGTATAGTGCACCGGTGCCTCGAGAAAAACCCCGAGGAGCGCTTTCAATCGGCGCGCGACCTCGCCTTTCAGCTTGACTCTCTGAATACCGGGACCGAACTACGGAGTGGCGTCATTCCCTCCTCTGGCACGAAAGATATGGAAATACCGCGCTGGCATGGCGGCCTACGGTGGCTGTTGGCTGGATTACTTCTTTTTGCTGCGACCTTCGCGGCGTGGTGGACCGGTCGACATTCTCTGCGACACGTCGTTCGAACCATTCAATTCCAGCGCCTCACCGATTTCTACGGTATGGAAGAGACACCGACTTTTTCTCCTGACGGCAAGTCCATCGCCTTCGTCGCGGACACCACTGGCTCCCGCCAAATTTGGGTGCGGCTCCTAGCCGGCGGCCCGCCTTTGCAGCTCACCCTCGACGCTGGCGATCACCTCGCGCCGCGTTGGGCACCGGACTCCGCCACGATTTTGTACTTCACTCCACCCCTCGCGGTATCCACTCAAGGTACCGCGTGGGAAATTTCGGCGTTGGGCGGAGTGCCCCGCCGCCTCCTCGACACCCTGAGCGAAATGGACGTTAGCCACGACGGAAAATCGCTGGCTTTCTTTCGGCTGAATGCCGGCCGGATCGAGCTTGTTCGCGCCGGTCGCGACGCCAGCAATCCTCAGGTTCTCACTCAATTACCCAAACAAACGGGAGGCCGGCAGCCTCGTTGGTCACCAGACGACTCCGCCATCGCGTTTGTCACTTCGGAGCGGCGCTGGTCGGATAATTTATTTTCTGTGAATTCCTCCGGCGGCCCTCTCCGGCAGATCACCCATGATGGCGTGCTGATGAAAGGCTATGCATGGCTTCCCAACGGTTCCGGAGTCGTCTACAGCTCCTCTCGCGGCAGCACTTTGCTTTACCTCCCTACTCTCCACCTATGGCGCATTTCCACTCGTGAAGGAGATGCGCAACAGCTTACTTTCGGCGACGAAAGCGATGAATCTCCAGATCTGGATTCCGCCGGGCGCATTGTTGCCAGCCGCCGCAGGATGGGCTTTGACATCTGGAAGTTCCCAGTGGATTCGAATCCAACCGAGAATGTGCGCCGCGCCGTACGCATCACCCACCAGACCGGCCAGGTACAAACACCAAGCCTCAGCCCGGATGGCCATGAAGTTGTTTTTCTTTCCGACACCGGGGGCCACGGCAATCTTTGGATTCAAACTCTTGCCACCGGCCAGACCCGTCAACTCACCTACGCGAAAGAACCCGGGACTATCTATGGCGTGCCGCTGTGGTCTCCCGATGGTTCCTACATTGCTTACGCGCGCGTCGAGTCGAATCACGGCATCCGGGATATTGCCTATTGGCTGGTGCGTCCCGACGGCAGCGAAAACCATGCCTTTCTTTCGAAGGGCACAACGGTCACTTGGTCGTGGGACGCCCGCTGGATTTATTACGTGAATTATCCCGATTCGCGCACAGGACTTTCTGCACATTTGATGAAACTCCCTGTTGCCGGCGGCGACCCGATCGAAGTTAGAAAGGATGATGCCACTGGCCCGGCGCTGGCGCCGGATGGTTCTACCGTTTATTACGCACGGGAGCTCGAAGCCGTAAACGGACTTTGGGATTACGAACTGCGCAAAGCCCGGCCGGAAAACGGCGAGTCCATTCTGCTGGCTCGAATTCCGGGCGAGCGTGTCCCCTCGTGGCAAGCGTTGCATCCGGTTATTTCGAGTGATGGCAAATGGCTGGCAATGCCGTTGAACGATCTGCTGGGAACAAACGTCTGGCTTTTTTCCACGGATGACGGCAAGGCGCGTCCTCTCACGGATTTTGGCGATCGCCGTACTTTCATCGCCCGCCGACTCTCCTGGTCAAATGATGGCCGTTGGATTTTCGCTGCCGTCGGCGAAGGTGATTCCGACGTCGTTATGTTCAACGGTCTCTTGCCGTAGCATCTTTCACACTTTTTTCAGTCCGTTGCCACGTGACACACCGAACATTTTTCCAGCAGGCGCGCGGTTGCTAGGGATTCGAACGGGTTGCTACACTTTATCTGTACAAGTAGAACGAGGAGCGTTCATGGCTGGATATGGCGGAGTGGATTTTATCGATTTTGATTCGCAATTAAATGATGAAGAAAGACTGGTGCGGCAAACCGCGCGGCAATTCGTCGAAAACGAAATTATTCCCATCATTGAAAAACACAGCCGCGAAGCGACTTTTCCAAAACACTTGGTTCCGCAACTTGGCGAGCTCGGATTTTTTGGCGCGAACCTGCATGGTTACGGCTGCGCGGGAATGTCGAATGTCGCATACGGCTTGATGACGCAGGAACTGGAGCGCGGAGATTCCGGATTGCGAAGTTTTGTTTCCGTGCAGGGCGCGCTGGTGATGTATCCGATTTATACGTATGGGAGCGACGCGCAGAAAGACAAGTGGCTGCCGCTGTTGCAGCAAGGCAAAGCGATCGGCTGTTTTGGTTTGACAGAGCCGCAGTTTGGATCGAATCCGGGCGGGATGCTGACGCGCGCGGTGAAGAAAGGCAACAAATATATTTTGAATGGCGAGAAAATGTGGATCACCAGCGGTTCGATCGCGGACGTGGCAGTGGTGTGGGCGAAGACCGAGGACGACAAGATTCACGGGTTTTTGGTTGAGAAAGGCACGCCGGGATTCAAGGCGTGGGACGTTCACGGAAAATGGTCGCTGCGCGCTTCGGTAACTTCAGGATTGTCGTTCACTGATTGCGAAATTCCTGAAGAAAACATATTTCCGGGCGTTTCCGGATTGAAGGGGCCACTCGGTTGTTTGAATCAAGCGCGCTACGGAATCGGTTGGGGCGCGCTGGGAGCGGCGATGGCGTGTTATGACACGGCGCTGCAATACGCGAAAACGCGAAAACAATTTGCGAACAAGCCGATTGCGTCGCACCAGTTGGTGCAGGAAAAACTGGCGTGGATGATTACGGAAATTGTGAAAGGACAGCTGCTGGCGCTGCACGTCGGACGATTGAAGGACAACGGAAAAGTTCACCCGTCGCACATCTCCATGCTGAAGATGAACAATGTGGGCATCGCGCTGGATACGGCGCGCAAGGCGCGCGACATTCTCGGCGCCAACGGCATCGTGGACGATTACTGCATCATGCGGCACATGAACAACCTCGAGAGCGTGTACACCTACGAAGGTACGAACGATATTCACAAGCTGGTGATCGGCGAACGCATCACCGGTATTGCCGCATACGTTTAGATTTAAAGAATCGCGCATGATGGCCCTCAGAGTTAGTTTGGTCTTATCTATTTCTCTCGCAGTCACAGGATGCGACCAGAACCAAACCAAGAAAAACATTTGTCCGATTGACGGGCAGCCACCACAGTGGGTGGGACAAAGAAACGGACATTCCTGCGAGTACTTTCACTATAGCGATCTTGAGCGTCACAGCCACTCCTGGTGGGCCGATTGCGAACAAAATAGGACAGCGCCATCGAAACCATTGCCTGACAAGCCACCGTCAAACCAACCGTAGTGAGCTGCGTTGAATCTTGTAAGCTACAAGGGCACGATGTATCGTGCCCCTACAGGAGTAACGTCCAATGCGTCGTTTTCACGGTCCGTTTTTTTTCATTCACAAGTTATTGCTCTCGATTATCGCGCTCTCTTTGCTTACAAGTGGTTCAAACGCGCAGCAGAAGGCGGCGCCGACAGCTGCGGCGATGGCCGGCGCGGAGAAGCCGAAGATACGAGCGATTACGGCGTTCATTAATTTGGACCGGGCGCAATACCGGGAGCAGGTGGCGGATGCGCTAAAAATGCTGCGGCGCGCGCAGACAGTATTTGAATCGCGCGGATACCAGGTGCAAGGAATACGAATTGCGACGCAGCCTTTTCCGGAATACACGAAAGGAATGACGACGCAACAGGCGGTCGCCTTCTTTAAGGATTACGACGCACTCGCACAGAAAGAAAAGTTTGCGGCTTCGATCGGGCCAGCGATGTTGAATGCCGGAGACAACGACTCCCAAGCGGAGATGCTTGCGGAGATTTTATTCAACACGAAATCTTTGAATGCGAGCCTGGTGGTTGCGGGCGACGAGGGCGTGAACTGGAAAGCCGTGGGCGCGGCTGCGCGCGTAATGAAAAAACTGGAAGAGACGGAACACAGTCAGGGCAATTTTCGTTTTGCAGCGATTGCGATGGTGCAGCCGCTGACGCCGTTTTTTCCCGCGGCGTATCACGTTGGATTCGGGCACCAATTTGCGATCGCTCTGGAATCGGCGAACGTGGTGGCGGCGGCATTCCAAAACGCGCCGGACCTGGCGACGGCGAAGCAGCGGCTGACGGACTCACTCGCGGCAAGCGCATTTGACATTGAGCGGCACGCGGGGCGCGTTGATCAGGATACCGGCTGGGCATACATGGGAATCGATCTGTCACCGGCGCCGGCGGGAAATGTTTCCATCGGCGCGGCAATCGAAAATTTGACGACGCAACCGGTGGGCCTGAGTGGAACACTGACGGCAGCGGCGACGATTACCGCGGCCGTGAAAGACGTGAAAGTAAAGCAGACCGGATATTCCGGCTTGATGCTGCCGATCCTGGAAGATTCACGTCTGGCGCAACGGTGGAGCGAAGGGCACCTTTCCATTGATGCGTTGCTCAGTTATTCAGCAGTGTGCGGCACTGGGTTGGATACCGTTCCACTGCCGGGCGACATTACTGCGGAGCAGCTTTCGCTGATTATCGGCGACATGGCCAGCCTGGCGTTCAAGTGGCACAAACCGCTTTCGGCGCGGTTGCTGCCAGTTCTGGGTAAAGGCTGGGGCGAGATGACGGAGTTTGATGACCCGTTCCTCGTGAATACGAAGCTTCAATCGTTGGACGTGAAGTAGCCTTTTCAGTTGTCAGTATTCAGTCTTCAGTGGGAGGAGAAGTACGCCCTAGGTTCCCTCGGGACCGACTGCCTTAGTGGTTTTTAGTTGTTGGTTGTGAGTCCTTAGCAAGAATAGAGAAACCCTTTTGCCACAGTACCCCTACCCTCTCTTTTGTAAGTGTTGCATCTAAACGACTTAAGTATTACGCAAGCTCTTTGTTTGCAACACATGGTCCGGATGTGTTGCATCTAAACAACTTAACTCTGTGCCGCGCCGATGGCCTGCACCCTGCCCTCGCTATGTCGAAAGGAGTACGTAAGTCGTTGATACAACAAAGGATAGTAAGATTCCTTGGATTGAAAAGAAACGGTACCGAGGTGGACACGAAAAAACTGGAAGTAAGCTAGGCACTTCAACCGTGGGCTTACCTACAACGTATAATAGCTGGACGGTTAATAGAGGTCAAGGAAAAAAGTGGAGTCAACAGTCCGCACCCTCCTCAATTCTCGCTCACTCACACCAAGTTGGCCTGTCAGATCTGACAGTGGTCGAGAACTAGCGACGTTACGACAATCGCCGAGATCTATATGCATCCATTGAGAGCAATCCTATGCCCATTCCTTCGTTTCGTGAGGAGGGGCCAGGGAGGAGCACACGTATGAACAAACCAGCTGTTGCAGTGGGCGCAGCAGCTAGCGCGCAGCGGTTTTCTTCCGAATATCTGGCCCGCCGGACCGTTGAGCGACGCGCGGTCGAGGCCGTCATCTGGGGTTCTCCTGCAGTTAATTTCGATGTCATGCGCGAGGCCATGGTCCGGGACGCTAAGGCAGGCGACGGCAGCAACAAGATCGTCTATTGGTCGCGTCTTTTTGACTGGAAGAATCAGACCCTAACCCCGAACCCCGACTCGATATACTTCATGCCCTTCTTTAATACGAAGGATGTCGGCCCCGTCGTACTCGAAATCCCGCCTGCGGATGAAGGCTCGATCACCGGTTCGGTGGATGATTGCTGGCAGACTGCCCTCGAAGATGTGGGACCAGCTGGCGTGGACAGAGGAAAAGGTGGCAAGTACCTCCTCCTACCACCCGGCCACAGAGAGAGGGTTTCCGCGGGCTACATCACACTAGGCTCGGACACCTACCAGGGTTACGCGCTGCTACGCTCTATCGTCAAAAGTGGCAGCGAGGCCGACATCGCTAAGGCAGTGGCCTACGGCAAGCGGATCAAGCTCTACCCCCTATCGCAAGGCGCTAATCCAATGGCGACCCAATTCGTCGACGCAATCGACGTGGTTTACGACGCCAACATTCCTTGGGACCTGCGTTTCTTCCAATCGCTCAACAGCATCATCCAGATTGAGCCATGGCAAACCAGGGACAAAGCGATGATCGATCAGCTTAAGTCAATCGGCATCGAGAAGGGCAAGCCGTTCAACCCAGACGCGAAAACGCAGGACGCGCTGAAAGATGCCGTTCGCGAAGCCCATGCCTGGCTGGCGGACAAATACGAAAACTCGTATTTCCTGCCACCTTTCTATGATGGCGGCCACTGGTACGTGCCGGCCTCACCCGACGTCATCCAGGGAATGTCGACGTTCTTCGCCGACCCGGAAAAATATCCCGTCGACAGCCGTGGCATCGCCTACACGCTCGGCTTCTTCAGTGCCAAGCACTTGGGTGCGGGCCAGTTCTATCTAATGACATTCGCAGACAAGGATGGCCAAATATTCGATGGCCGCACCACATATCGCATCAAAATCCCAGCGAAAGCACCCGTAACGCAATACTGGTCGGCCACCGCTTATGACCGCGACACTCATGCCCTCATTCGCAACATGCAACGGGCAAGCCGTTCCTCCCAGAACTCGGGACTTCAGAAGAATACCGACGGTTCAGTGGACATTTACTTTGGGCCCAAAGCCCCAGCGGGCAAGGAGTCAAACTGGGTTCCCACGAGCGCTGAGGGAAAATTCGAGGTGCTCTTTCGATTCTACGGGCCGGAGAAGTCGTTGTTCGACAAGACTTGGAGGTTGCCAGACATTGAGAAGACCTAGTGAAGGGCGTTAGTGGCTCAAAAGCGCCGCGGACAATAAATTGGAATTAGATGATGCAGCAGTGGAGAAAGACATGGCTGGCCAGGCGCGACGCGCGCACGACAAGAAAAGAACCAGCTCAAGAGGCGTGGTGATTATTTTATTTCTGATCTCCCTGATGGTATCGCCGCAAGCCAGAGCGAAGACGAATGTGGATTTCAACCCAAATTTGGATTTCACAAAATACAAGACGTTTGCCTACATCGGTGGAGTGGAACACCTGGTGATGATGCAGTTGGACCCGAGCGAGATTCGCAACAGAGTGCATGAAATGGTGGCTCGCGAACTGATCAATCACGAGATGAAGGAAGTGAAACGGGACGAGAATCCAGATCTGGCGGTGCGATATTTTGCCAACAGCAATACCAATGTGAATTCTTCAGCTACGTTAGATTGGGGAGGATTCGATCCGTTTATAGGGAATTACTGGGGTTATTCCTACGAAGTGTGGACCACGAGAACGACACGCGAAGGCTCTCTGATGATCGACTTGATTGACGTAAAAAGAAAGGATCTTGCCTGGCGTGTGTATCTGGAGCAGAAAATTCTGCACCAAGACAAAGTCTGGGAAAAAGTGAACGAAGAAATCACAAAGAGTTTCGAGAGCTACCCTCCGGCGGAAAAAGAAAAGGAAGAGAAGCGAAAAGAACGTGCAGAGCACCCACCGAAGCCAGAAAAACCAACGTTTCAGTGAACTTCCCAGCCGACGGATTTCGGGGCTGGGCTGACTCGATCACTGTGTTCTTGATAGCGTGAGCGACAGCATCCTTGACGATGACTTCGTTGCGTCCGTGGTCGGTGATGGCGTCGTAGAGCAGTTGCGTGGGACCTGGGTTTAGACCCTTGCTGTATTCATCGGAGATATCTTTGGCCATTTGGTGGAGGATCTCATTGGACTCAGCACCTAGATCAGTGCCGGTGATATCGACTTGTTTGCCAACGTAAGTGGCGGCGATTCGCGCGGCGAGTTTGTCGGCAGTCTGATAGTAATACTCCGAGATTTGGCGATGGCCCTCTTCATGTTCGATCACGTGGGGAGTTACGCCGGTGGGCACCCAGATGTTGATGTTGAGTTGCAACATCACCTTGACCTGCGTGATGGTGACGGTCGCGTGTGTAGCATCGGTTTGTCGAGGCTCCCCGCGGACACTGGCGCTGGAAAGGAAATCGGAATCGCACTCCGCGCTTTCTCCCGGGGCCAGGGGTGGCATATCGGCCGGCGGGGTGGCCGGGTCAAACGTGCGGTTCGCGAAAGCAACGGGCTGCTTGATGACTATTGGCATGGGAGCTTCGTTTGACTGCCGTCGTAGTGAAAAATTTCGCCACGCGAGCCAGCCGACGATAAGCACTCCCAGTAATACGCAAAGGAGAATTGGGCTGCGCGAGGACAATACCACCTCCGCATTCCATTTTCCGAATAAGGCTGAGCCGTAACCACGAGTTTATGAATGGCGAATGCCGCGAAAGGTACTCTGGTCGATCCACAGAAGCAATTCGCGTTAAACACGCTGAACCGGAAATGAAAAATTCGCGATCTCGGTTCACCTACAGGCCACCTACAGTTCAACCTTGGTGCATTGTTCCTCAGCTCCGGACGAGAGAGAGTGCATATCGTTGTGGGACAGTACCGTGATTGCAACAGAAATCGGCGGTGAACCGTCGAGGCCGAGAGAATTGGGGGCTGCCGTGCAGATCAAGAGCAAGGACAACGGTCGGAAGTGGATGTGGTACGCCTCGCAGATATGCGCCAACCGGTCATGAACATGGCTTCCGTGAACCGAGAGAATCGGGAAGCGGTATAGGAAGCACGGAGAGACTCACTTGCGCGTTCGCGCAACTCATCGAACCTATGCGATCTGAAGAACGTCTCGGACGATTCCGAATTCATAGTCTGGTTACAAGGATTGCCTCAACAGACTCCGAAGCAATCCTCAAGCGCGACGACATCTACAGCTCTTTCACACCAGCGCGAGTGTTTGGTGGTTTTTTCTGAACTAGGTAAAAAGCAAAAGATAGAAGTCCCGAAAACCGGTAACTCGGGTCAACATAGCGCTCGATCACGTAGAACGCAAAATAATAGAAACGGCAAAAGGACCACACGGCCACGCTTATCAGAAGGCCGGTCTTGAGTGTGGGATGCGCGTAGAACAGTAGAGTTGCAGATAGCAACCCTAAGAACAGAAAGAGAATTCCTTTTGCTTTGATCCACCTCGCGCTCGTCAGATTCTTCATGATTTATTGCTCGACAGTGGTCGCTACCGGCCCGCGACTTCGGTTGGAAGGAATTCCGTAACGACGATCTCAGTGAGCTGAATCGTCTGCCCATTTCCGAAAACCAACAAGCTTTTTGTAAGGCCGTCTGGTGTCATCAGATAGAAGTTCCATAAATCGCGTTCCTTGACGGACGTACATATCTCCACACATACATTTGTACAAATAATTGCCTTTCGTTTCGTATCCAAAAAGCGTGCCCAGCCTCCAAACATAGTCCCGGCCTAGCGTGTGGCACTTTCCATGTCGGCAAAGCGGCAAAGGAAAGAAAATCCGAAGTCGACCCACCAAAATAGTCCGGGTGATTAAGAATCCGACAATAATTCCCACCAAATTAGAAGCTCCATATCCGATTCGTCCCCATGGCTTCTGAAATGCAACCCATGTCAGGGCTCCAAAGAGAGCCCAGGATGTCACCAAGAGAAGCCGAGGCAACGTCAGCGCATGGGGGGTAGGAAAATCCTTGAGGCCGAGTTCCCCGGAAGGTTTCATATCGCAAGGGTAAACGAGTGCAAGCCGGCAGTCTACTTCTGGGCGCGTTCCTCCGCGAAATGAGGTGCGAAGGGATTTCGCGTTACACCTCGCTTTTACGGAAGCGGTCGATGAGGTTAGCGCAGGCGCGGACGGTGACGGCCATCATGGAGAGCGTGGGATTCTGGCACGCGGAGGAGACGAAACTGGCGCCGTCCATGACGAAGACGTTTTTCACGTCGTGGGCCTGGTTGAAGGGATTGAGAACGGATTTTTTGGGATCGGTTCCCATACGTGCGGTTCCCAATTCGTGAATGGCCATGCCGGGCATTTCGACACGGGCCTGGACGCGGATATCTTTTGCTCCAGCGGCTTCAAGCATTTCCGCGGCGGTGGCGCCGGCATCTTCCATGAGGGCGGCTTCGTTGTCGCCGTGAGACATGGAAATACGCAAGGCGGGGATGCCCCAGGCGTCTTTTAGATCGCGATCGATCTCGCAGAAGTTGTCCCAGCGCGCCAACGATTCCCCGAAAGCTCCGAGGGAAATCCCGTGCACGCCTTCTTTCACGGCGTTTTTTAGCGTCGCTCCGTAGCCTTCCGCGCTGAAGTTGAATTCCGCTCCAGCTCCGCCCTGGTAGCCATAGCCGCGGATGAACCGCGAATGATTTTTGCTCGAAGGAGTGTTGCGGAAACGAGGAATGTAAATTCCGTTGGGGCGGGCGGGCTCATTGGCATTGGGAAGAGCTTTGAACTCGGCGAGACGGCCGGAGGCTCCTGCGCCGACGACGTGATCCATCAGATAGTGGCCAAGCGCGCCGCTGGAATTTGCGAGTCCATTGGGATATTCGCGCGTGGAGGAATTCAGCAAGATACGAGTAGATTCGAGCGCCTGGGCGCAAAGGATGACCGCTTTCCCGCGGACTTCTTTCACCTGGCGCGTCAGGCGATCGATGTAGGTGACGCCACGCGCTTTGTTTGTTGCATCGTCCATGTTGACGTGACTGACTACGGCGTTGGTGATCAGCGTACAGTTCCCAGAAGCCAGCGCGTCCTTGACGGTCGTAAATGGACTGCTGAAATAGGAAAATGTGCTGCATCCGCGTTCGCAAGGGCCGCAATAGTGGCAAGCGGCGCGTCCATTATGATTTTGCGTGAGGATCGCGGTGCGGCCGATGGTGACGGTGCGTCCGAATTTTGCTTTGACGCGTTCTCTTAACAGAACTTCGCCGCAGCTCATTTTCATGGGCGGGAGAAATTGGCCGTCGGGAAGCATTTCGTTGCCTTCGACAGCTCCGCTGATGCCCACGTAGCGCTCGACGATATCGTAGTAAGGGGCGAGATCGGCGTAGGCGATTGGCCAGTCATCGCCGTATCCGTCGCGGCTCGCAGCCTTCAAATCGTTATCGCTCATGCGGTAGCTCTGACGGCCCCAAACTAAGGATCGCCCCCCGAGAACGCGCAATCGTTGCCATGTAAAAGGCTTGCCTGGAGCCGTGCTGTACGGATTTTCGAGATCGTTGACGAACCACTCGTAGTTGTATTCCATGCAGGCGTAGCACTGCTTTTGAACGGGCCGCGTGCGGACAACCTCGGGCGAGTGATCGCGGTATTTGAGTTTGTAGGACGGCATGTGCTCGGTAAATTCTTTGGGGGTAACGGCGCGGCCGGCTTCGAGCAAGGCGACTTTCAATCCTGCCTCGGCGAGTTGTTTTGCGGCCCAGCCACCGGTGGCGCCGGAGCCCACAACGACGGCATCGTAGGTTTGTTGCAGCGCGTCTTGCGTTGTGAGATTCATGATCACTTGTGATTCCCTTCCGGATGGTCACAACCTTCGTAGGGGCCGTGCGCAAAAGCGCCGTCCCAGCCGAGTTCCTTCTCGCCGATCTGTGAACTGTAATAGGCAGTCATGATGCGCTGTTTGAGAGCTTCAAAATGAGCGTGACCGGTGTCGGGCTTGGCTTCCGCTTCACCTGTCCAACCGCTGGCATTGCGGGGATAGGCCAGGGCGTGCAACAAAACATCTTGATCTTCGCGCGAGAGATTGCGAAACGCCGCTTTGAAACGTCGGATGCTTTCACCATCGAGATATCCGAGAGAATTCAGGAATGCTCGTTGCGTATCGGGGGTTTCGGCAGCGAGAACAAGGTCGATGTAGCGATTCACCAGCGCTTCCTTGGCGCCGGGAGTATCTGTTACGGGGATGATCAGATCGCTGAGCACGATGAGGGTTTCATTCTGATGCTCGTCCAAGAAGAGCGGCTTCCATCCTGGTGCCGCGAGATCTTTCGAGGCGTCTACGCCGCTTTGCGCGGGCGTCAACTCGGATAAATGCGGTGCACTCTGCGCCAGCTCACGCGGAGGGCACAGCGCGGCGGCGGCACCTGCGAGAACACCAGCACGGAGCAATTCGCGTCGTTTCATGGAGACTCCTCGTGCGCTGCGCCGCCGGGTCGGCAGGCTGCTCGCGCATCGGGAAGTCTACACCAAGGGGAGCGGCACTCGAAATCTTCTGGAATTATGGCCGCCCAGCAGCTGAAGTGTGACGATGCTGGAACTGCGTGAATCCGCCGGGATTGTGTCGGTGGGCCTACCCCTCCCCCTACCCTATGTTTTTTGTAAATGTTGCATCTAAACGACTTAGCTATAGCGTAAGTCTTTTGTCTGCAACACTTGCGGGGAGGTTCATAAATGTTGCAGGTAAAGGATTTAGAGAAGAGGAAGTAAGTAGGTAGGTGGCCCCCCTCCCCCGCTATGTTTTTGTAAAGGATTGAGAGGACAAGGTTTAGGGGGTGGGGGTCGGCAAAAGAATTGAGAGGAAAAGACTTAGGAGGAAAAGGGACTTGCGGAGAGGGATGGGGGCTTGGGCCAGTCAAAATAATGACGGATCGGCGGGGTTGGGATTCGGCGAACACGGGAAAGCATAGCACGGACTAATCAAGTTGCTAAGTACTTTGCAGTGAAAGGTTGAAATTGAGGGTTGAATGGTTGCCGGGCCGGGTTGAACGGTTGCGGATGGTACGAAACGAACGAGAAAAAATTAGAGTCAAAAACCCCACACGTAAACCCGACGTGTTGGGCACCCTAAGTCGTCTTAGGATTTATCGTCCGGGCCACCCGCCGGCACAATTGTGCCCGGGGCTGTGACGTAGCCTTGTTGTGGTTCAAAGGTAAGGACCATCAATAGCATTTCTGTTAATTCGTTTGGGTTGCGGATTTTGGCGCGAAAGTTGGTAATAAGCTTTGGAAAGCTCACGATGAGGTGCTTTGACCTCGTGTAAACGCACACGACGCGCTGACCGTTGAAGGTTTGCTCTTCTCGCCAAAGGATCTGGCTCTTGTCAACGGACTCCGCTGCATTGCCG
>JBGPDI010000044.1:0-34669 GCA_041482215.1 Candidatus Acidiferrum sp.
CAAAATGTCCGATGCGCACCTTGGCCATCACGGGAATCGTCACCGTAGCCATAATCTCGCGAATAATCTTGATTGACGCCATCCGCGCCACGCCGCCTTCTTTGCGAATGTCGGAAGGCACGCGCTCCAGCGCCATCACCGCGCACGCGCCGGCATTTTCAGCGATCTTGGCTTGCTCCGCGTTCGTGACGTCCATGATCACGCCGCCCTTGAGCATTTCCGCTAGGCCGACCTTCACGCGCCACTCATTCGAACCCTTGGTTCCGTTGCCGCTTCCGTTCACTTTCTTCGCGTCCATGTCACTTCTCCTCTCACTACTCGAAATTTTCGGCGTAGCCGTTCATTCCAATCTTTTTCACTTCCGTGTTATCACTACAAATCTGGCCCTGCCCCTCGCAAACACCACACCGCCAGGATCACGAATCTCGCCGGTCGTAAAAATGTTTCTTCCCTTCGTCTCTGTTTCTCGCCCCTCAACGACAATTTCTTTCGTCACATCGATAGGCTTCAGGTATTCCACCGTCAACTCCGCTGTCACCGCGCGAACGTCTCGAAACCTGCACGCCTTACCCATCGCTTCATCCAGGAGCATGGCAATAATTCCGCCGTGCGCAAATCCTCCCCCACCCTGGTACCGCTCACCCAAAACAAACTGCCCCACAATCCGCCGGTTCACATTATCCTGTTCGAACGTGAGCTTCATCCCTGCGGCATTGTCGCCGCCGCACCCAAAGCATTTGTTCGTTGGGTTCGGTGACAGCGTAATCGTATCGCTCAATGATTTTTATCCTCCGCTGTCAGTTTCTACAGCCCGGTCCTGATCGCCACTACAAGCCATTTCGCTCCGCCCATATGACTTGACTCTGATGGCGGAGATTTTTTTCAGACCAGCGCCACGCGGCTGCGCTCCGCACGCCGCACCCCGCGCTGCCTCTTGCGCATTTCAATCTTCAGCAATTCCGCCAGCGTGGCTACGCCGCGCGCGATTTGCTTTTCGTCCAAACTCGCAAACCCCAGCCGTAGCGTATTTGGCTGCGGTGCTTGCACGTAGAAGTACCGCCCCGGAGCAAACAGCACGCCCCGCTCTTTCACATGAATAAGCAATTCACTCGCGTCGAATCCCAGCGGCAGCTCCAGCCACAGGCACATGCCACCCTCCGGCCGCGTCCAGCGGGTGCCCTCGGGCATATGCTTCCGCAGCGCCTCGTCCAAAGCCGCCAGCCGCGAAGTGTAAACCTTCCGCATCTTCACCAGATGCTTGCTGAAAAGTCCGCGTCGCAAGAATTCCGCCAGCGTAGCCTGCGCAAGTTGATCGGTGTGCAAGTCGGTCGTCTGCTTCACCACGCGCAACCGTTCAATCGCCACAGCAGGAGCCACGATCCATCCGACCCGCAATCCCGGAAACGCCACCTTCGCAAAGCTGTCAATATGAATCACCAGATTCGAACGGTCTAACTGCTTCAGCGAAGGAATCCGTTCTTCCCGCGCATGCAACCGCGCGTAGATATAATCTTCCACGATCGGGACCTGATGACGCGCCGCCAGCTCCAAAACTTTGCGCCGCGAAGCCAATGGCATTGAAGTCCCCGTCGGATTTTGAAAATCTGGCGTGAGCAAAATGAGTTTCACGCGATTCGCCGCCAGCGTTGCCTCCAAAGCCTCTAAATCGAGTCCAAGTGGTACGCCCGGTTCCGGATGCGTGCGCATCGGAACGCTCAAACACCTGGCCCGCGCTCCATGAAAAATCGTGACCGCTCCCGGATACGTCGGGTTTTCCATGATTACCGAATCGCCGGGACGCACAAATGCTTTGCTGATCAAATCGAAGGACTGCTGGCATCCATCCGTGATGAGTAGGTTTTCGTCTTTTGCCACGATGCCATCGTGATGCAACATCTCCAGCAACGCTTCTTTGAGCGGCGGATACCCATCCGAGGGCCCGAGATTCAGCACGTCCGCGGCTTCGCGCCTCAGCACCGCGTTCACGCAAGTCTGCAATTCTTCAATGGGGAAAAATTCGTCCGCCGGCCGCGCCATCACAAACGACAGCGCATTTTCCGGCACATTCGCGGTAAGGCGACTAAGGATTTCTTCGCCACGTTCATCGGCGAAGAGCAGTTCCCACCGGATCCCCCCATTGCCATTCAGCACCGGTGGCGCTGGCGGCGTAATCTTCAATCCGTTGCCGTTCCCCTTGATAAACGTCCCGCGCCCAACGTGCCCCTGAATCAGGCCTTCCGATTCCAGCTCGGCGTAAGCATTCGCAACCGTCGTGCGGTGAACGCCAAGCATGTTCGCCAACTCGCGGCTAGCCGGTATGCGGTCGCCCTGACGCAAATCGCCTGCGTGCACCAGCGCGCGCAATTGATCGCGAAGTTGGATGTATAGCGGAACGTGACTCTGTGGCTGGAGATGGAGTGGAAGCATTGTCTCTCACCCTCAGCCAATTCTACCAGCTATTGGACTGATGCAAGAGCCAATTTGTCTTTAACAATTTTGCGGGCTATCGCGCCCATCTCCGTGCCCTAGTCGTCTGTCCGGCTCGGAATGTCTGGCACCTGATCTGGTTTCTTGGCCCCAAAGTGGTCGGCAAGCTGCTGTCCGTCGAACCCGGCCGTAAAACTCTCTTTAATCTCCGGCAGCATCGTGTTGTTCCATGCAGACCACTCCCGGACAAGCCGAAGGTAAACGTCTTTTTCACGCTCCTTCAGGTTTGCGCGCTCGAGCGGGTCTTCCACGACGTTGAAGAGGAACGTGTTGTTGAGAATCTTGAGGAATTTATAGTTGCCGACCCGCGCCGCCCGTTGCGCGTTCGCTTTGTAGCGCCAGAACAGCTTGCGCGGGATTGGCGCCGCTTTCTGAGTCAGGGTAGGCAGCAGATTCATGCCATCGGTCGGGTAAGCCGGATCTGGTTCGGCGCCTGCGGCGGCAAGCAGTGTGGGCATCCAGTCCATGCTGATGGAGACTTGCTCAGTTGTGGAGCCGCGGGGAACATGACCGGGCCAGGAAATAATTGCTGGAATGCGCAAACCGCCCTCCAGCAATTCAGTCTTTTTCCCTGTGAAGGGCCAGGTGTCGGAGAAGCGCTCCCCGCCGTTGTCACTGGTGAAAATGACAATCGTATTCTCCGTCAGTCCGTGCGTCTCCAACGCTTGCAGCACTCGTCCAATCTGCCGGTCCATATCTTCAATCATTCTCTGATAGGTTTTTTGCGAACCGCCGTCGAAAGCAGAAAGCCCTCCACTACCCGGCTGACCCAAGCGCGCTGACTCTGCCTCGTCGCCGGGCGCTTCCCATGGCCAATGGGGTGCGTTGAAGTGCAGGCTCAGCAGGAAGGGCTGGCCGGATTTCGCGTAGCCATTAACTACGTCCACCGCGCGAGTTCCGAGTAACTCAGTTAGATAGCCTGCTTGATGAATCGAAACGTCATCGTCCCAAAGATCGTCCTTGCCACCTGACGAATGCGAGAAATAGTCCACTGCGCCGCCGCGAAATCCATAGAAGTGATCATAACCACTCTTCAGAGGGCCAAACTTTGGCAGCACACCCATGTGCCATTTGCCCACCAATGTTGTGCTGTAGCCGGCTTTCTTCAAAAGCGATGGCAACGTCGGGTGTTCTGGAGGAAGACCAACATCGGAATTGCCAACCAGAGGTTCCTCGAGGCCGAGGCGCAGCCGATAGTGATAGCGGCCGGTGATCAGCGCCGTGCGCGTGGCGGTGCACACGGCAGAATTAGCGTAGGCTTGCGAGGATCGCGTACCTTGTGCGGCGAGGTGATCGATATTCGGAGTGCTAAGATCGGGACGTCCGTAGCAAGCCACGTCGGCATAACCGAGGTCATCCGCGAGAATGAATACAATGTTGGGAGGCTTCGCCGATTGTAGCGCGCCGCTTGCATCTCTGCTCAACGCCAAGCCAATCATTCCGGCCGCGGCTCCGCGGAGTAGGTCTCGTCGTGTGATAGGGTCTTTACGCGCTAACGCCATGGGACCACCTCTTCCTTGAATGTACTCTCATTTACTTCGGCGAACTGCTATCTCAATTCAACGGCCCGGTGGTGTGACACTGAGCCGCCCATTGGTCTCGCCTGATTCGAGATCACGAATGCACAGCTTTGTCAGGTCGCTGGCATCGCACTGATAAATCTGCTTCATGGGGAGCTCCGTGTCGTCCAATTCATACTCCCCGGCCGCCATGTCCTCCGCAAAGTCGGCTGACGAAGTCACGACCCAGCTTCCCTTTCCAACACGCACGCGGAATTGACCTGAAGAAGGCTCGTAGTTCCCGTAGCTAAAGCAATGCCCGACGCAAGCGCGTTCGACTGCATGACCGATGAACGCAATCCGCGACTCCGCCGGAGCCTTCGCGGAAACGATGACGCGCGTGCCAGCAGGTAAACCCGCTACCAGCTTTTCTCCATTCGCCTCCAAACGGTTCAGCCAACCTGTGTCTTGATATAGGAAGGTAAAAAAAACGGCCGCGCAAACGCCAAACGCCGCAAGATGCCACCTCCGCGGCTTAAGCGATCCGAGGACGCAGAGACCAAGAATGGCCGAAATGGTCGTAACTCGAGAACCGAGAAGCCCGATCCAACCACTTTGAGGGAACGGCCGCAGATTTTCTGGAAGCAGGGCCGCCGCACAAAACGTCACCGCGTATAATTCGAATGGCAATTCGAACCCTCTCCACGAAGATCGCTCACCTCCCCGGGCATACAAATCCGTAGCCACGCAAATGACTCCGAGAACAAATGCCGCGCCCGCGAGCACGAAATAACGATTTCCATAGAGCCCCAACTGATCCGCTCCGTTGTAAAAATAAAATGGCCCGCGGTCCCAGTCCGCGAGCAGCGCAGGTCGGTGTGACGCATACCAATAAACCGCCGCAAGACTACTTGCGGCCCCCACCGGCAGCAGCAATTTCCACCAGCCCGGAAGTTTTGCTCTAATTTTTGTGTAAGCAAGCGTGCCCAGAAGCCACAAGAACCCGATTGGGTGGGCCAGCATCGCCAACGCGGCAACCAGCGCGCCTGCAAGCCAGTCGATTCCCTTCCCTCGCCAAAGAATTGCCAATCCAAAGCAGGCGAACCCAATCGACAAATAGTAGTTCATGAATCCCATGCTGAAGGAGTAGCCATAAGCCAACATGGCGATGCATGGTGTGAAGAACCACGGTAGGTTTTCCGTAACCGCTGCGATAAACGCAAACACTCCCCAGAAAAAAACCAACACGGAAATAGATACGACGATTTTCTGCGCCGCCACAAGGCCAACGACATTCGCCACGCGCAGCAGCACTACATCGAACAAAACGTTATGCCATTGCGTCGCGATGTATAACCCGGGCGCTTGCCCCTTCGGAATCAATTGCGCCAGCCACGCGTTGTACACATGGCTTGGCAGGTCACCCGCCTCAATCCGGGGGTGCCAGACGCACGGCAACACCAGAGCAGCGGAGACGGCCAAGACCAGCCACCAACGCACAGTAAGCCCCTGAAATCCTCTCATTCTCGCCTTTTTCTTGGTCACATCAAATGCGCAAACCTGCGCGACATTCTATCCGCATATGCCTTTGTTCTCGCGTCCAATCTCGCGGACATTGTCCTACTTCTGCCCTTCCGTCCAGTATTTTCACGCAGCCCTATCCCTCAAAATACAGTCAGTTTGAATGGGCTCCCGGTGTGTGCCCTCGAAGATGCGAAAACTATTCCATCGCGGAAGCGTTTTGCTGGCACTCTGCACCGCCGGCTGTGCGGCGACTACTCACAGCACTAAACAAACTCCGCCGCCTCCGCCACCCCCTCCTCCATCGATCACTGTAGCGGTGTCACCTACTACCGCAAACATACGCGCTGGCGACTCGTTCCCATTTACTGTCACCGTGTCGGGAACTACGAATCAAGCCGTCACTTGGTCAGTCAACGGCACCTCGGGCGGCTCGGCCACACTTGGAACGATCTCCACGGCCGGAAATTACACGGCGCCAGCCGTACTTCCCAATCCCAATGCCATCACCATTCGCGCCACGAGTTCTGCGGATCCCTCCGTCACTGGATCGAGTAGCGTCAGCCTCTTGAACTCGACACCGGTACTCACGGGCATCAATCCATCTAGCGTCGGCACGGGAAACTTCACGCTCACCGTGACGGGAAGCAAATTCGTAAGCGGCGCGCAGGTACTCTTCGGCACAACCGCGCTGCAAACCACGTTCGTCTCCGCGACTCAATTGTCGGCCAGTGGGACAGTTTCTTCCGCGGGCACTTACGCCATCAGCGTGGCGAATCCATCCCCCGGCAGCAGCGCCTCATCGAGCGTCAATCTCCAGGTCACCGGTTCAACGCAACCTCCGACTTGCGGCAGCATGTCTGCCGGGCAAGGCGCAAGTTTGGGCGGTTTTGTCCCGTTTCCCGCCGAGAGTCTCTGGAACAAAGACATTTCTTCCGCGCCCGTGGACGCAAATTCCGCTGCAATTATCAATTTCATTGGAAGCAGTATCGGCATGCACCCCGACTTTGGCGCCGGCCAGTATCAAGGCTCAACCATTGGCATTCCGTACTTGATCGTGAGTGCCCAGCAGCCGCTCACCACGATAAATTTCACGGCGTATGGTAGCGAAAGCGATCCCGGCCCCATGCCGATTCCCGTCACCGCGCCGATTGAGGGTTACCCCAATCCCGGCACAGGTGATCGCCACGTCTTGGTCCTCGATAATTCAAATTGCTTTCTCTACGAACTTTACAATTCCAATGTGAATGGAACTACGTGGAACGCCGATTCCGCTGCGATCTGGGATCTCCTTTCGAACGAACAGCGCCCCTACACATGGACCAGCGCCGACGCCGCCGGACTTCCTATTTTTCCGGGGTTGGCGCGCTACGATGAAGTCGCCGCCGGAACGATCTCCCACGCGCTGCGCTTCACTCTACAAAATAGCCGGCCGGCATTCGTTCCACCTGCATCTCATTGGGCCTCGAATACGAGCAATTCGAACGCCGCCCCCATGGGAATGCGCATGCGTTTAAAGGCCAGCTTCAACGTTTCCGGATTCTCCGCCGCAAATCAGGTCATCCTGAACGCACTGAAGAAATACGGCATGATCATGGCCGACAACGGTTCGAACATGTACCTCAGCGGCGCCCCCGATGATCGCTGGGACAACAACGACCTTCACAATTTGGGCCAAGTCACCACTTCCGACTTCGAAGTCATCCAGATGACCCCGCTCTACGTCCAAAGCAATGTCCCTAGCGGAGCCGCGTCGCAAATCACTTCGTTTACCGCTAGCTCGACTTCTGTTTCGGCTGGCACGCCCGTCACTTTGTCGTGGCAAGTAAACGGCGCGTCATACGTGATCGTCTCTCCTGGCGTGGGAGCCGTTCGAAGCACCAGCATCGTGGTCACGCCCACCCAGTCCACTACCTATACGCTTTATGCCACCAACGCCTTCGGCCGCACCACCGCCACCGTTTCCGTCACCGTTCACTAACCCGCCGTTCGAACGGACCTCGACGCAGTTGTAGGGCTCGCCTTCTGAGGCGTGCCGCGGAGTCAGTCGCAATGATGGATTTTGTAACTTACTTGGAAGCTTGATTCTCGCCCAGGCGCTTCAAGCGATCGCGCAAACGCCGTTGCAATGGAGTCGGAGTGTTGGGATTGAATGCCACGAGATACCAAAGGGGCTGGCTGCGATCCTTGCTCAGCCAAGTCAGCGTCTGCGCGTCCGCGTTAGGATGCCGCGCCACATTTTCGCGAATCGCCCCGTAAGGATGCCTCGCCAATTTATTCAATGTTTTCGCATTGGCCCGCGGGTGCTCGCTGATCAGCCGCAGCAAATAAAAATCTTCTTCCGGAGCTTGCTTCACCAATTTTTCGAGCATTTCCGGTTTTGCATCCGAGCTCAGGACTAGCCCAATCTTCTCGTCCCACGCCGTATTGATCTGGTTCAAATCGCGGGTGCGCGCATGAATCAATTCTTCCAGAATCCGCCGCTCCTGCTGCATGCGCGCGATCGGCAAATCCGTGCCTTCAAGCGAATCGAGCACGCGGAGAAGGTGCTGCCGCTCGCCAAAAACGATTTGCGAGGTGCGCGTAGACGCGCTTTTTTCCTTTTCCTTGTGCTGCACCAGGTCGGAACGTCGCATTGTTTGATTGCTCCAGCCCCATCCAATCCCAAGCTATTTGCAGGATAGGGCGCGTACCAATGAATTCGAATCAGTAGCCACGTGAACGGCCGAAAACGTATGCAATGTGGCTTTAGCGGATTATGTTACGCGTGGCCGATGGGGTAAAGTTTGGTGCGAACCGCGTGTGCCCGATGTGCAACCGTCTATGGTTGCAGTGGGGTCAAGCGTTCGAACGGGAGACCGATCATGTCCGCATTTCAGGAACATCACGAAGAGTTGGAGCACTACGAACAAATGTTTGGTCGCGAGCGCGGGCGGCTGGCCGTTTCGCTGGACCGTATTACCAATGCGCTGGTGCTTGTCGGTCAGCACGGCGTGTATTGCACCAGTCAGCGCAACCCCACTGTTCCGGCGATGGACTTGCGCATGATCAACCAGGAATTGGTGCACGCAAAAGAATTGGTGCAATCGGTGATGGAAGAAATTCGCCTGGCAAAACAGAAATAACGGGGGTGAATGGCAGATTCTTACGCCGAACAATCTTGAGCACGGTGACTTTGTCGTTTAGCCCGAGATTTAATTCACCCTTCCTAATAATACCCTGGTTGTAAGAAGGGATTTAATTGACGCTCATTGCCGATCGTGGTGACGGGGCCGTGGCCCGGGTGCACGACGGTCGCATCGGGAAGATGCATCAGTTTTGAACGCAGGGAATCAAGGATCTGCTCCATCGAGCCGCCCCAAAGATCGGTGCGGCCAATGCTGCCGGCAAAGAGCGTGTCCCCAGAAAAAAGCTGCGGTGCACGGCGATCGATACTTTCCTCTTCATCGAGAAGCAAGTTTTGCGCGTCGTCTTCCGGGTTGACTTCTTTGTTCAACGAATCCGTGAGGACGGTTTTCTGGCCCGACTCATCCGGAACTTGGTGAACTGTGCGAGCCGCAGTGACCTTGCCAGCATCATGCGGAAGATAAAGCGAAACGCTTCCGGGAGTATGCCCTGGCGTGTGAATGACCTGCGCTTCAAAGGAGCCCCAGTGAAGAACGTCGCCTTCCTTCAGCAACTGATCGATATCAGTAAGTTCCGGTGGCTGGACGCCGAGGAATGACGCCTGCATATCCATCGCTTGATAGAGCGGCAAATCATCACGGTGCATGAGCACTGGTGCGCCGGTGTATTTATGAAGTTTGCTCAAGCCGCCGACGTGATCAATGTGCGAGTGAGTGCTGACGATGGCCGTTACGACAAGCTTATGGCGGCCGAGAAGGTCGAGGATGCGATTGACTTCGTCGCCAGGGTCCACCACTAACGCTTCGCGCGTGACCGGATCGCCGATGATGGAGCAGTTGCACTGCAACATCCCGACGGGGATGGTGATGTGAATCAATCCGTCGGTGGCGGCATTGAGGGAAGTTCGGCCATCGCTCATGGAAATGATTATAGCATCGGAGTTGCATGGTTTCCCGCGCCGCGCCTCATGGCTCGCGGCGAGCTTTCATAGACTGCCCTTTGTTAGACTAAATGCCGACGTTGGCGCTCACGCATGGAAATGACTTTGCCAGATTTGGTCTTGAATACTTCGCTCGCTGCGGCGCACCTTGCCGCGGGCGCGAAGATGGGTGTGTGGTTCGGTTGTGCGCTGCCTGATGATTTTGGCGACATAGCAGCTGAATTTCGCCATGCGCGCGATAGCGTCGCTTTGATTGACAAGAATTATCGCGCTTATCTTTCGTTCACTGGACCTGACCGCGTTCGCTACGTGAACGCAGTTTTGACGAACAACATCAAAGAACTTCGCGAAGGGCAAGGCAACGTATCGCTGCTGCTGAATCCGCAGGGGCACATTCTTGCGGAGATCGAGACGTATCCGTTTTCTGACAAGCTCTTCTGCGTGTCCTACGCGATGATTCGCGAGCGGCTGATCGAGGTGCTCGACAAATTCATCATTATGGATGACGTGACGCTGACCGATGAGACGCCGCGCTACGGAACACTGGCGCTGGAGGGACCGAAGGCTGCTGCAATTGTTCAAGAACTTGCCGGTGTTGACTTGATGCAGTTGGAGGAACTCTCCTACCGCGATGGCGCAGTGCGTCCGGTTCCCTGCCGAATTGTAAAGCGATCTCCGGGAGGAATAGCCGGAGTGGAGTTCGTTGTCGAAAGCGAAAAACTATCGGAGCTTTGGCATATCCTTTCGGACGCGGTTCGGAAGCAGAGTGGAGGGCCGATGGGCTACACGGCGCTGAGTGCAACTCGACTCGCGCAAGGTGTGCCGTGGTTCGGCTACGACTTCGGTGAAAAACAGATCCCCCATGAAGCGGGGCTGCAGGACAGCCACATCAGCTACACAAAAGGCTGTTACACAGGACAGGAGATTGTGGAGCGAGTCCGTTCGCGTGGGCAAGTCAACCGCCGTCGCGTGGAACTAAGTTTCTCCGGCGAATCCGTCCCGGAGTCTGGCACGGTGTTGACAGCGGACGGCAAAGAAGTCGGCTACGTCACACGAGCAGTAAGAAGTTGGGATCCCCCGCGCATCCTGGGAATGGGATACGTCCGCAAAGAAGCGAATGCATCGGGAAGCCTGCTACAGTGGTCGAGCGGAACTGCGATGGTCATAAAATGAGGAGGGGGTGAAGACCCAAAACCAAAAAGTGCGGAAGAGTAGTCGGGAAGGATTATGCGTTCGCAAATACGGCACCTGAAAACCGCAGGAAGTGGCACCCAGCGCTAGAGCTTGGAGCTTCGCGATAGGAATGCAAAACAGTTTGGTACACTAGCAATGGATGGCGCACGGGCGCCAGGAACGGTTAAAAGGAGCACGACTGTTTATGTCGAAGCAAGAAGAAGCGGGACTCATCCTAAAACTGTACGACCTGAGGCGCGAAGATACGATGCGCAAGGCGCGGGACTGGTATTTCCGAGAGTTCAATCCCCAATCGTTTGCCGAGTTCAATGCCGCGATGTTTGGTGACCACAGCGGTCATTTGCGGATGGTCGTGTCGTACTGGGACATGGCGGCAGCGTTCGTCAACAATGGCGCTATCAGTATGGAACTTTTCAATGACAGTAACGGCGAGCACGTTGGCGTGTTTGCGAAATGCGAACTGCTGCTTGGAGAAATTCGAGCTACGTACGGACCAAAGTTTGCGGCCAACCTTGAAAAGCTGATAGACGCAACGCCAGATGGCCGGAAGCGGTCCGCTGCAGCGCGCGAACAAATCAAAGCAATCCGAGCACAGCTTGCGGCAAAACAGGCTAAGGCCGCGCAGAGTTAGCGCTTATTGGCTGCTCAGACGACGTGAGCCGCAAAGATAGATTTCCGGGAAAACTGTTCGGAGGCGCAAACTGACTTCGTCGCCATCCCACGCGAAAAACCGCAAGTTGCAACACCCGGCCCTGGCTACCGGCGCACGCTCACCAAAGTAACATCGGCTTCATAGCCCTCATCCTGCACGGTCTTCTGCGCTGCTGCGCCAACTGTCTGTTCGTCCGCATCTTTAGGCAATTTGCAATAGCGCCGAATTACCTCTTCACCATTCACAATGCGAACGAGCCACTTGCCTTTGCCTGCGTCCCAGGAAGCTTCTACTTGATCGGCACGCATAGCTCCTCCTCCTGTGCTGCTTGGCGGGTGTCCCAGGCATCGGTTTGCCCCATGCTGTTGGGCGCGGCGTACTCCGCACGCTTGCCGCGTCTTAAACATTCTACGGAGCGTAGAACTCCCGCTTCTGCGGCACCTTCTTCTTATACCCCCTCAGCATTCCTAATGCGACCATTACGTGCTCGCGCGCCTAACTGATTTTTTGGGGACTAGACAATCGTGTCTGAGGGTCGCCGGTTTCGTGTTCCTGAATCTGGTAGCGAAGGAAGTCCCGAATGGCATCCAGTGCGGAAAGGTCAGTGGTCTTGATCACGACGCGTGCTCCGTTGGGCGTTTCTTCGTAAACATACTGGATTTTTCCACGCAGCCGCTTCATGGTGCTGGTGCCGGGCGGGATCGCAGCGTGCACCATCAAGGGAATCTGGAAGTCGCCTTCCGCAAAGGCAGTGGCAATGCGCCGCAAATGCATGCGAATTTGGCCGAGGCTAACGGCGTCTTGGGGGTCGTTGGCCTGAACCTGGATGGCGCCACCGTCGGGCTTGAGCAGAAAATGGTGGGTAGTCTTCGATTGTTCAAAACCCATGGCGGCATTTCCGCGAGTTTCTAATGCCGCGCCAGAAGTGGATTCGTGAAAATCGGCAGACGTGGCAGACTTGTCTGACGCCATGTGCTGTGCGTGCATCGGACAGTCCTTCATGGCGTCTTCCTTTGGCTTTTCCTTAGTGGAGTCCTGCTGCGGACGAGAAAAGGCCGGAGCAACCAACACCATCGCCGAAACAAAAAGAGACAGCACCCGCGCTACTTTCCTCATTTGCGTTCCTCTCGTGACACTTTCGATTTCCGGAGGTTCGCTGCGAACAAGGGAGAGCTTCGTTGCGTACTCTTCGGGTGAGCAACGACAAATGCTTCAAGCAACCCAACCCGCTTCCCTCGGGGAGTATCACGGAGGCAGCGGTCCCAATCGGCAAGCGCTGTTTGCAGTTCGCGGCGCCAGTGACGCAGGGCGTGCAACTGCAGTTCGATGGCAGCGAGCTTGCCAGCGGCAAGTGCGCGAACACGGCGGCAAGGAGCGCCACCACCGTCGCGCTCCGTTAGGATGGTGCCCAGCTCCTTCACCGTGAAGCCGATTGAAAGAGCGCCTCGAATGAGCAGCACGCGAGCGAGGGCATCGGGCGAATACAGTCGATAGCCCGCAGCGGACCGCTCTGGGCGAGGAAGTAACCCGCGCCGCTCATAGTGACGGAGCGTGTCGGGACTGACGCCTGCCCGGCGAGCCAGCTCACCGGAACGAAGAGGTTGGGTACTTGTGGCAGTCGGTGTCACGTTGAAAGAGTGAGGCTTGGAATGCGTTCCAGGGTCAAGGACTATTGTTGATCCATATCGCGTGTTTTCGCAACGGAGGGCTGCTAGCCGGAGAACCGGGCATCGTCGAAAGTCCTGCTACCTCTTAGCACATCGCTATCGGCTGCGCTCCAGCCTTCATTGGAAGAAATCGAGAAAGAAACGAGAGCGTCCTGGTCAGGATTGGCGAGAGTGTGGAATTGCGCGCCGTTGAAGCGGGACTGACCCGGTAGAAAATTGCCAATCAGATCGGTGCCGTCAACCGTGACTTGAAAAGCAGCAATGAGGGCAGGGCTAGCAATCGGAACGCTGACGTCGTATGTGGCTTTTACGATGGCGTGGTCTTTTTCAAATTTGATTTGGTACGTAATCGGAGTAATGCCGTTTGCCATGGGGACCTCGTGAGTTGGGTCATTATAGATTGGCATTTTGCTTTAGCGAGAGAGTATTTGGAGTGGAGTCGAGAGGCTGCTGCACTGGCAGGAAGAGTCAAAAACCTCAAGCGCGTTCGTTCATTTATGCGAGGCGCTTCGAAACAGGTGAATGACCAATGCGATGACGGCAAGAAAAAGGAGCAGGTGGATCAGCAGACTTGTGACATGGTAGACGAGAAATCCGCCCGCCCAAAGCAAAAGTAGAACCATAAACAAGGCTAGAAATGCGCTGATTTTCATAAGGACCTTCCCTGTTCGTGATGCTGGCCGGTGACAAGGTCACTCTAACATCATCTTCCAAGCCAGGGAGAATTCCGTCAAATGCACGGCACAAACGTCAGGGGCGATTTTTGCGGACGAGCTGAAAGGTCATGTGCATGATGAGCTTGCGGTCGCCTTCGCTGATGCGGCCAAGGAGATTGCGTAAGCGCTGGAGGTAACGCGCGGAATCACCTTCGCTGCCCCATTCGTCGTTATCAGGCTGGATGCCCTTGGGGAGCGCCAGAGCCTCGGGCGGCTCTTCGCCATCATAGAAAAGTTGGTAGAGCGGAACTTCGAGGGCGCGAGCCAGTTTTTCCAGGGTCTCGATAGAAGGAACGGTGTGACCGTTCTCGACGCGGGAAACGTAGCAACGCTTGAGGCCGGTGCGCTGCTCGATGTCACCTTGGGAGAGGTCCTTTTGCTCCCGTACAGCGCGAAGGCGATCAGAGATAACCATATCAAGTACGTTTATATCACGACAGGTGGCATAAGAGGAATCAATTCTGCAGTGAGGTGGCAGAACGGATAAGGAAGACTGGCTGCCCTACCCCTACAGGAGTCGGGGGAGAATTGCACGCCATCCCTACAAAATCTACTCGAATTCCCGGCGGGGAGTGGATTGGTCGATGCCAACGCGCCCAGCAGCGATTTCGGCTTTGAAATAGTTTTCGCCCTTTACGGGAGAGCCAGCGAGGCGGCGGAGCATGGCGATCTGCCCGACGTGATGGAGCGAATCGGCCACCGGGGCTTGCATAAGGCCTTCAGCGGAAGAGTGGAGCGGCTCAGCGGAAGCAAGGTAGTCGTCGAATTTCTTCAAGGCAGCGAAGAAGCGGTCAACCTCTGAGCTCCACGGCAGGGGCGTGGAATCGTGCCAGGATTGCTTACCTTCGGAGATGGAGAGCGCCCAATCGTAGAGGTCCCCCATGTGCGCGAGGATTTGCGCAGGCGTGCGGGTCTTGTCGCCAATGTGGAAGCTGGCGAAATGGTCAGGGGCATCGCGGAGAGCTTTGCCAGCGCGATAGGCAACCGTGGCGATGGAGTGGCGGAGGAGTTGGCGTGCGGGATCGGTTGATGCAGTCATAAGCTGATTCCCTTCTCTTCAAGTTTATGAGGAAGAGTTTAAGCGCAGAGACGCGGAGAGTGCAGAGAAAAAAATTGGCGGGACGAGCTAAAGTCCGTCCTCTACATTTTGCTGTAGACGCGGACGTAATCTACTAGCATTTGCTGAGGGAAGACGGTAGTAGCGTCAGGCGGGCCGGGCCAATCGCCGCCCACAGCAACATTAAGGAGGATGAAGAAGGGGTGGTCGAAGGCCCAGGTGCCACCCGCGGGCCACTGAGATTGCGTGCGCGTGGCGTAAAGAGTCGCGTCTACATAGAAGCGCACTGTGCCTGGCTCCCATTCGACGGCGTAGACGTGAAAATCATTGGCAAACCTCAGCCCGGCGGGCAGGATGAAGCGCTCGGTGAAGTCGCTAGTGGAACCCTTGGTGCTGGGTCCATGCAGTGAGCCATGCACGATATCAGGCTCTTTGCCAATATTTTCCATCATGTCAATTTCGCCGCACTTGGGCCAGCCAAAAGTGGCGATGTCGTTGCCGAGCAGCCAGAAGGCGGGCCAGATTCCCTGCCCTGCAGGGATCTTGATACGGGCCTCGAAGCGGCCATAGGCCTGACTGAAAAGGCCCTGCGTTTTCAGGCGCGCTGAAGTGTAATTGCGTGTAACGCCTTCGGCGCCGGTGTAAGCCTCTTTCTGCGCGGTGATGACGAGGTTGCCGCCTTTGATCTGCGCGTTCTCCGGGCGATTCGTGTAGTACTCGAGCTCCTTGTTGCCCCAGCCGTTGCCGCCAATGTCGTAGGCCCAGTTCGAAGGATCAGGGGGCGTGCCGTCCGCGCCGTTGAATTCGTCGCTCCAGGCAAGTTTGTAGCTCGGGGGAACAGGTTGCTGAAGCAAAGTGCCTGCGGCACTACTCAGCGAGAACAGCCCGATGGCTAGAACTATGGGAGTTAGAGCCGGCGTTATTCTGAATTTGTCCATACACAGGAACACAGACTAAAGCCTGCTTGCCGCAGGCAGGCCTGCGCTACTAGGAAAGATTCAGAGCGCGCTTGAACGAACCCTTTTCGCCATCGATTTTTTTCTGGAGTTGGAGGATGGCGTAGAGCACAGCTTCGGGGCGCGGCGGGCAGCCGGGGACGTAGACGTCCACGGGGATAACCTGATTACAGCCCTGCACGATAGCGTAATTGTTAAAAACGCCGCCGCTGGTGGCACATGCGCCCATGGAGATGACCCACTTGGGCTCGGGCATTTGATCGTAGAGCTGGCGAATCACAGGAGCCATTTTTTGCGAGAGGCGGCCGGCGACGATCATCAGATCGGCTTGGCGCGGCGACGGGCGGAAAACTTCGGCGCCAAAGCGCGCCAGGTCAAAACGGGCGGCGGCCATGGACATCATTTCGATGGCGCAGCAGGCGAGCCCGAAGCCGAGCGGCCAGATGGAGCTTTTGCGCGCCCAGTTTACGGCTTTGTCGAGCGTGGTAAAGATGATGCCTTCGTCTTCGAGCAGATTCCCGAAGTCTTCGGGCTTGGTCAGCGTGACGTGTTTGCCGAGTGATGTGCTCATGGGGTTCGGTCTACGCTATTTTCGCACAGCGGAGCGGGCATGACAAATGGAGCGGCTATCGCGCAGCAGTGTACCTTCTTGTTGTTCCGCCAAGAGGATGTAACGATACGAAATCACAAATTCTGGTGAAAAAGCCGCAGGCCTAATCTTGCGGAGCAAGGTTGGACGTAGATGAGGTCTCGATGTCTCTATATGTTGCAGTTAATCGCTTTACTTTGCCGAATTACACCGCTTTCATCAGTTAGAGCTGCGTACCCACATTTCTCGTCTTTCATGTCTCGTAGCAGCAAATCGTAACCTTGGCCATCAATATGCACATTGAGCCGCAGATTCCAGCCGGGCAGGATTTCCGGCAAATCGGAGAAGTGCTCGTTAGCTTTCTGCAGACCATGCATAGCGAGGAACCCGTCAAAATATTTTTGGTTATCCGATACAAGGGTCCTCCATACCACGAACGAGCCATTTGTGGAGTAATACGATACTTCGGCAGTGTTGATTGTTCTCAGAAGGCCGATGGCCACCATGCGTCTCTCCAATTCAGCTTGGGTAGGGCCGGCGGGAATATCCTGCGCGAATTGGGGCGTCTGCACTCCGACGAACAATAAGAGCAAAGCCACGCTCAAAATGACCTGATGCTTTTTCATGGGGAATTGTCCTTTCGATCCGCGGACCAAAAGTACATTTAGCACTCTTTTTGGCTAATTGTCAGAAACTTTGTTTCACCATCTGATAGTTCAGTAACCTGAAACTGACGCACAACTCCCGACAGTCGCCGGGATCAGGAGGTTAGTTTGTAGTCAGAGGCAGAGACGGAGCGGGTGCGGCGGAGGTAAGCGACGACGGAGCTGGGCCACAACGTAGTGATTTCGCCGGTGCGCTGGTCTTGGTACCAACTGTGGCAGCCGCCGGACTGCCAGACGGTGCGCGCCATGCGGCGGTAGATTTCTTCCACGAAGCGTTGCTGGGATTCAGGGCGAACTTCGATGACGCGGTGATTGCGACGCTTCATGAGCTCCAGGCACTTCATGGAGTAGCGGACCTGGGCTTCGATCATGAGCACGACGGAATTGTGGCCAAGGCCGGTGTTGGGGCCGAGAAGCATGAAGAAATTCGGGAAGCCGGTAACAGTGACGCCGAGATAGGCGGTCATTCTTTCTTTCCAAGCGTCGTGAATCTCCACGCCACCGCGGCCGACGACCCGGCAGCCAATCAGCGGCTCGCTGGCGCGGAACCCAGTGCCGTAAATCAACACATCAACGGGGCGCTCGACACCGTCGCGCGTGACGATGCTGTGTTCGCGCACTTCCGCGATTTGCTCAGTGACGAGCTCAACATTCGAACGATTGAGCGCGGGATAGAAATCGTCAGAAACGAGCACGCGCTTGCAGCCGAGTTGATAGTTGGGCGTGAGCACCGCGCGCAGCTTGGGATCTTTGATGCGGCGCGCCAGGTGGCGGAGAGAAATGTCCTCAACTTTTTTGCGGAAGGTCTGATTGCCGAGAAAGCCAAGGACGCGAATTTCCTGCCGCCAGAAAATGTATTGCCGCAGCGCCCAGCGGGTCAGCGGAATATTTCGAAATCGGCGCTTCCACTTCTCACTAAAAGCAAAATCGAGGCGTGGCACAATCCACGCAGGCGTTCGCTGAAAAAGATGTAGCTTCCCCGCTTGCGGCGCGATTTGCGGGACGAATTGAATCGCGCTGGCGCCGGTACCGATGACAGCGACGTCTTTTCCTTCCAGATCAACGCTTTGATTCCAGTTTGAAGAATGAAACACCGGGCCATTGAAACGCTCGATGCCCAGAAGGTCCGGATAGCGCGGCACATGCAACGCGCCCATTCCTGAGACGAGCACGCGAGCGCGAATGCGCATTCCATCGCAGGCTGTGGCGTTCCAAACGCCCGCAGTCTCATCCCAGACGGCTTCTTGAAAGCGTGTGTTAAGGCGAAGATATGGCGCGAGTGCGTATTTTTCAACGCAGCGCTTGAGGTAGGCGTGGATTTCCTGCTGGCCAGGGTACATACGCGTCCACTCCGTGGATGGCGCAAACGAAAACGAATAAAGATGCGAAGGAATATCGCAGGCGCAGCCAGGGTAGCGGTTGTCCCACCAGGTGCCGCCGATGTCGGCGCTCTTTTCGATAATGAGAAACGATTTCATACCAGCTTCGAGGAGCTTGATACCCATGCAAAGGCCGGAGAAGCCGCCGCCGACAATAAGGACGTCAACCACGGTTTCAGAGGTGTTCGATTGCAGAGCGGGAGATTCGGTCATGCGTGGGCCACTTCTGTTTTATGTGATTCCGCGGGGGCCGCATGAGCGCGAAGAAACGCTCCAGCTTCTCGTAAAGATTGTCGTGCTTCGGGAATCAAGTGCGGCGCAAGTTGCCAGGCGTGCGGGACGACCGGCCAAATTTTCAGTTCTGTCGGAACACCAGCAGCGTGCGCGCGTTCAGCGAGACGCGTGGAGTCATCGCGTAGGACTTCGTCGGCACCGACGTGAATAAGGAGTGGCGGCAGGCCGGCAAGATCGGCGTAGAGCGGAGAGGCGAGCGGGTTGCGCGGATCGGTGTCGCCGAGATAGTAGCGCGCTGTGGGAGCGATGTCCGTCCCGAAAAACATGGCACAACGATCTGCGTTCGAAATAACCGAATCGCCCGTGGCGGCGAGATCAGTCCACGGAGAAAAAAGTGCGGCGCTTACCGGGAGCGGAACGCTGCTGGCACGGAGCGCAAGCATAAGAGAAAGCGTTAGGCCACCCCCGGCGGACTCACCTGAAACGACGATGGATTGCGGCGCGTGGCCGTGGCTCAAGAGCGCACTATAGACGGCGACGGCATCCTCCACGGCAGCCG
Organism: Candidatus Acidiferrum sp.; assembly: GCA_041482215.1. Taxonomy (GTDB): domain Bacteria; phylum Acidobacteriota; class Terriglobia; order Acidiferrales; family UBA7541; genus Acidiferrum. Next base: position 19,242 of record JBGPDI010000044.1, read on the forward strand.
GAAATCTATTTTCAGGAGCGAGACGATAGTCTGGAGCGTAGACCCGAAATCCTTGCAGAGCGAAACCAGCGGTGATGGGCCGGTGCGTGGCGGCTGAACATCCGAAATATCCACCGCCATGCAGATAGAGAAGTGTGATCCCGTTCGCCTTTGGGCCCTCCACCCACTCACCCGGCATGCCGCCCAATTGCGCCTGCGTCACGCGAATCGAAGCAGGAACTCTGTAGGGATCTGGATGAAGGATCTTGCGCGCAATGCGATAGTCGTGCACACCTCTCAAGCGACGTTTGACGCGCCATTTGATGATCCACACCGCAAGATAGGCTTGAAAACTGGCCATGTTATCGCCGTCACCAATTCGATTGCTGGACGCCGAGAGAATATCAGATATCCAGGGAAACGAGACGGCGAGGAGCCTGTTACAGGAAAAGAGCGCGGCTTTGCGTAAAGTTCAAGAGTGGTGGCAGAAAAAAAGACCGGCGAGGTTACCACCTCGCCGGTCCGCGCTGCGCGTTAGAGCGAGCGCAGGAATGTCAGGAGCTGGTTTTGTTGTGATTGGCTGAGCCCCCTGAAGTTGCTGGCTACACCAGAGGCTTCGCCGCGATGTTGCCGGATGGCGTCGGACAAGGTGACGGATCGACCATCGTGAATCAGCTCGGTCCGCGTTCTAACGCCCCAGAGCGGAGTTGTGCGCATCTTCTGCGCCGTGTCCTGAGGGCCGTTCTGGACGATGCCATCGCCGGTCCCCACGTTGTGCAGCAAAAAGTCGCTGTACGGGTGAATGATCTTATTTCCGAGGGCAGCCGGCACAACGAAAGCGCCTGCGGCCAAGGGAGTTCCCGTGGGTGCCGTGGTGATGGACGAGACGTGGCATGTGTCGCAACCGATCTGGTGGAACAGGTGTGCACCTGCCACCGCATCGGAGGAGTTGGCAAGTTTCAGGTCTCGCGGCGGAACTTTGCTTGCACGCATGAAGCGCGCAAAGTGGTCGATGTCATTGAAGCCATCGTCGTCAACCACGTGGTCCTCGGGATCGGGAACCATATCGCAAACGCTGGTGACATCCGTAGGTGAGAGCCGGCTGGTGATGCCCATTTCGTTCAAATAGGCGTCACTGGAGAAAGACAGCAATGATGCGTGCTGATCTTTCCAGCCGAAGCGGCCAACGGCAGTCGCTCCGTTGGCTTCGAGAACCGCAACGTTGATGGCTTCGCCGCAAATGTTGCCATTTCGCTGCGAACACTGCGAGGAAGAGATATTGAGCAAGGTCTGGTCGGCGATGGATTCGACGAAACCGTCACCTAGCGTATTCAGGGAACTGCGGAACGCCGTGATTGTTTCAGCCGTGGTGATTCGCTCCTGGCCTTGCGTTTGCGGAAAACTATACGGTTCCGGCTGGCCGTTCACCGTAATGGTGTCTGTGGCGGGGCAGATGGAACGCTGATTGATCAGCGACCGATTTGCAATAGTCACGGTGCCGTCGGCTACGGTAGCGTTCGCGGCGACAAAATTTCCATGGGGGTCCTGGTGGCCAGCACGGAGTTCCTTGACCTGGCTCGTTGAGCCGGTAACGGGGCTTTGGTGGCATTCTCGGCAGGATTGCGCGTTGTAAATGGGGCCGAGCCCGTCAGCGATGCCTTCGGTTTCTTCGAAGACGCCGCGGTCATGGGTGAAGGTGGCCACATCAGTCAGGCCGTTTGGCTGATTGTCGTAGCCGGAGGGAGCCTCGGTAGCATTGCTGGCATTCTGCCCCGAGGATTGGCCGGACACGGCAAGTGCCAGCGCCGAGCCGGTAAGTAGACATACGTACACCGTCAGTTTCTTTAACAACATCCCGTAGTCCTCCAATTCGAGAAACGATTGGAGACTGTTCCTGGGCACCGGGAGGAACCTGGGGTGGGATCCGTCACTTCCGGGGAGAAGTGCGACGAAAAGTATCAAGCGGCAAAACAACTGTATACGGTACTGAAGGACAGTCTTCGTACAGGGTGGAAGTAGCAGCGCAAAGTTACACGGTCAGAACGACTTTCCCGAATTGTGAGCTGGATTCGAGGTAGGCGTGCGCCGCGGCGGCTTCCGCAAGCGGAAAAATACGATCGACGACGGATTTTAGTTTGCCGGCGGCAACGAGCTTCATGACCGTTTGCAATTCGGACTTTGTGCCCATGTAGGAACCGAGCAGTGAAAGTTGGCGGCTGAAAAGGAAGCGCAGATCGATCTTGGCGTCGTAACCAGTAGTGGCACCGCACGTAACCAGACGTCCTGATTGCGCCAAGCTTGAGAAGCTTTCGTCCCATGTGGCGATGCCTACGTGTTCGAACACCACGTCGACGCCGCGTTTGTTGGTAATGCGGCGAACTTCTTCGCGAATTTTCTGCGTTTTGTGATTGATGAGATGGTCTGCGCCGAGCTCTTTGGCTTTTTGTAACTTCGCGTCGTTCCCCGCTGTTGCAATGACCCGTGCTCCGAAGAATTTTGCGATTTGAATAGCGGCGCTGCCCACTCCACTGCCGGCACCAAGAACAAGAACATCTTCGCCAGGCTGCAGTTCGGCGCGAGCAATCAACATGTGCCACGCAGTTTGAAAAACAAGGGGGATTGCGGCGGCTTCTTCGAAGGAAAGATTTTCGGGATAAGGCAGGCAATTTATTTCCGGCGCGCGAACGAATTCCGCGCAGCCGCCGTCGATCATGTACCCTAAATTTGTAAATTGGCGGCAGCGATTGTCCTGCCCAGAGACGCACACCGCACATTTGCCGCAGCTCACGCCTGGAGCGAGGACGACTTTCTGCCCCACACGCACAGTGGTAACGTCCGCGCCGATCTGCACGATTTCGCCGGAAATGTCGCTCCCAGGAATGTGCGGCAGCGGGAATGGAACGCCTGGAATGCCGCGCCGCACCCAAAGATCGAGATGATTCAGCGCGCAAGCCTTCACGCGCACAAGCACTTCATTCGAACGGGGCGTGGGATCAGGCGCATCGGTGTATTTCAATACTTCAGGACCACCGTGCGCGTTAAAGACAATTGCTTTCATGAATCCTCCGGCCCGTCGTTCGGATTCCGAAAGGTAACACTCGGGCTGAGGAGTGTCCAGAAAGCAGCACGCATTGACAGTGAAGATGCTGCACCGTAGTCTCAGAACAGAGGCAACGCGTGGACCTGTTTGAAGAAATCGTGAGGATGAGGCGGGCCGGGCTGCGCGCGGCGCTGGCTACGATTGTGCATACCAACGGCTCGATCCCGAGCTATGAGAGTTCGCGGATGCTCGTACGCGAAGATGGCTCGATCGCCGGCACGATTGGCGGCGGGTGCGTGGAAGCAGAAGTCTGGGCGGCCGCACGCGAAGTGATGGAGAAGGAATCGCCCCGCAAGATGGTTTTCAACCTCAACAATGAAGCGAGCTATGACAACGGTTTGATTTGCGGCGGAACGCTGGAAGTCTTCGTCGAGCCGATTCTGCCGCAGCCGATGCTTTATCTTTTTGGGGGCGGGCACGTTTCCATGGCGGTGGCAAAAGCTGCCAGCGCGGTGGGCTTTGGCGTCGCCGTGGTGGACGACCGCGAATCGTTTGCGAATGCCGAGCGCTTTCCGATGGCCCACGAAATTTACGCCAGCTACGAACATGCCTTCGAGAAAATCCATCCGAATGCTGCAAGCTATCTGGTCATCGTCACGCGCGGGCACAAAGAGGACATGCGCGTACTTGGCTGGGCGGTGCGCACAGAGGCGCGCTACCTGGGAATGATTGGCAGTAAACGAAAAGTTTTGTCGGTATACAAAGCGCTGGAGCAGGACGGCTACAAGCCGAAAGAGTTCGAACATGTCTACGCGCCGATGGGACTTGAGATCGGCGCGCTTTCGCCCGAAGAAATTGCCGTCAGCATCGTAGCGGAATTGGTAGCCGTGCGCCGCAACGCGGCAACCGCCGCGCACAAAAAATTGAAATACGAAGCGCACGCTGCGCCCGCTCTGCAAACGGGCCAACGCTGAAAGGGAGCAAATGCTCGCCGCCGTCATTCTCTCCGGCGGGGCCTCGAGCCGAATGGGCTCGCCGAAGGCGCTTCTTCCCTTCCAGGGACGCCCGTTCCTGGAACATCTGCTGGAAGTGACGGCGCACCGGGAAATTGGCGTGCGCCGCGTGGTCCTCGGCGCGCACGCGGAGCCAATCGCAAAAGCCATCGAATTAAAATCTGACGAGATCGTCATCAACGCGGACTGGGAAAAGGGGCAGTTGAGCTCGATTCAGGCAGCACTGCGAAGTTTGCCGCCGGGAACGGACGGAATTGTGCTTTGCTTGATTGATCACCCTTTGATCAGCAGTGCGCTGGTTCAGGATTTGATCGAACAGTTTCACAAGACAAAGAAGCCGATTGTCTTGCCCGTTTACGAAGGACGCCGCGGGCATCCGGTGATTTTTTCCGCCGCTTTGTATGATGAGCTGCTTCGTGCCCCGCTCGAGACCGGCGCACGCGCGGTGGTCTGGGCTCATCAAACGGAAGTGGAAGAAGTGCGGACAAACGAAGAAGGCTGTGTTTTGAATCTAAATGATCCAGAGACTCTAAACTCTGCACTCCGGCCAAAAAGCTAACGATCCGCTGTCGACAATTTTTGAACGAGGGCCCTGACCGCGTCGGCGGCAAGTTGTGCCCCGTGAAAGGTCGCGGGAGGAAGACCTCCGAGAGACTGAGAGAGAGATTCGGCGGTAATGGCACGCGCTTCGGCGACCGAGCAGTCGTGAAGTTCTTCCGTTAAGCGCGACGCGCACGCGATGGAAGTGGTGCAGCCGCGACAGAGGAAGCGCGCTTCCGCGATGCGACCGTCAGCCACGCGCGCCGAGAGTTTGAGGATGTCGCCGCACACGGGATTGCTGACTTCGACGGTAGCCGTGGCACCAGGAAGTTCGCCGGCGTTGCGCGGGTTACGAAAGTGATCGAGAACGGCCTCGCTGAACATCGCTTGAGTATCTTACTTCTTGGGCGGCAAATACTTCTTCTCTACAGAAGCCACCACAACGTAGTTTGGATCGACCATTTCGGTTAGATGAATCTTGCCGACTTTCGATAGGAGCTCGTAAGCGTCTAGTTCGGAAAGGCCATAGTCGGCGTGAATCCAGGCGACCAGTTCGGTAAACGCGATTCGAACTGCGTCGTCGATGGGGCGATAGATGCCAGTGGCCATGATTTCCTTTTCGTTTTCGATGCGCGGCCAGTCTGTGTGCTTCCCCTTTACGAGTTCGAATTGCAGCCGAGCCTTCATGGGCACTTCGATGGCACTGCCCGCGATTTCGCCGTCGCCCATAGCGGCGTGTCCATCGCCAAAATAAAACAGAGCCCCGGAAACATTCACAGGTAAATAGAGAGTGTTTCCGACAGAAACTTCCGGCGCGTCCATGTTGCCGCCAAATTCCGCGGGAACGATAGAGCTGCGCGCTTCGCCTTTTGCGGGCGCAACGCCAATGCAACCGAGAAATGGATGCAGCGGGATTTTCACTTTGTAATTCGAATCGAGAGCTTGAAACGTGGCGGTGCGCTCTGCGTGGTCGATGGGGTAATACCAAATCTTCTCGGCTAGTGGCTCCTTTTCCAGCATCGGAGTGTAATGCGTTGCGTTGATGGCGCCAAAACCCGGCGAAAACGTGCCCACTCCCTGCTTGCCATCCACTTGCAAATCAAGAATGTGAACGACCAGCGTGTCGCCGGGCTCCGCTCCATCTATGTAAAAAGGTCCCGTAAGGGGATTGTCGCCTTTGACGAGCGCGAAAGTGTCGCCGGGTTTTTGCAACGCGTTGCCGAAGCAATCGAGGGAATTCGCGTCGAGAATGTTGCCTGGTTTCAAATGCGCGACAGGCGGGGCGACGCCGAAGACGTACTTCACGTTATCAATCGTCGCGTGGTAGGTCACGACTTCGGCTTTTGTGGGAGCAGCAGGAGTTTGGGCAAAAGTGGATAGCGGCAGAACCAAGCTGAGAGCTAAGAGCTGGAAACGCAAGATTGTCCTCCGGGAATTGAGGAACGCAGTGCAACACACTCGTGTGACGGAGTCAATCCACAGACACCCGGGCCGACGGACGCGCGGCTGTCTGGTATTCTCTTCGCTTGGCCAAGAAAACAATTCCGCGAACAAATCTGCGTATTGTTTCGCTGGCACCGAGTGCGACCTCGATTCTGTGCGCGATTGGAGCGCGGCACACTCTCGTCGGAGTGACGAAGTGGTGCGTGGATGTTGCGCCAGTCGGCAAATTGCCTAAACTGGGCGATTGCTGGCACATGCAATCGGTGGATGAGATTCTGCGGTTGAAACCAAATTTGGTGATTGGTTCCGTGCCATACAAGCAGGAGACGGTCGCGAAACTACTCGACCACCAACCGCTCAATTTCCTGGCGATGAATCCGCGGACTCTCGCCGATATCGAGGCGGACATTCGACTCTTGGGAGGAATTGCACAGCGGACGGCGGCCGCGGAGCGAGTGGTAAAAAAGATGCGTCGAGCGTTCGCGAAAATCAAGAAGAGGTCGCGGCGCGCGAAACAACGAGTGCTTGTTTATTGTGAGGCGTGGCCCAATCCGCGCATCAGTTCACCGCCCTGGGTGGCGGAATTGGTGAACATCTGCGGTGGGGAGATGGTGGTTCCCGCGGGCGAGAAAATCACCGAAGCTCAGGTAGCGGCAGCAAGGCCCGACGTGATCGTGCTGGCCTGGGCCGCGACGGGAACAAAATCGGACGCGCGGCAAGCTTACAATGTCTCCGAGTGGAGCAATATGCCGGCGATTAGAAACCGCCGCGTGTATGTCATTAGCGATGACTTGCTGAACACCCCGGCGCTACCATTACTGGAGGGAGCGCGACAGTTGTGGGGCGTTTTGCACCTACGAGACGGAAGCGCGGGAAGAACAAAGAGATGATAACTGTGGTGGCTGCAGTGATTGAGCGGAGCGACCGACGCATGCTGATCGGGCAACGTCGGAAAAATGATAGCTCCGCGCTGAAATGGGAATTTCCCGGCGGGAAGATGCGCGAAGGAGAATCACCAGAGGGTGCGCTCGCAAGGGAGTTGCAGGAAGAGCTTAGCGTGACGCTACTGAAAAGCGTTGAGCTGGGCCGCGTGCGACACCAGTATGCAGCGACTCACGAGGAGCTGGAAATCCGATTCTTTGCCGCTGCGATCGAGGAATCTGAAATCGTCCCGCAAGCCTTCGAACAAATCGCATGGGCTTTGCCAAAAGAACTGGGAAATTACGATTTTCTCGCCGCCAATCGCCAGCTCATCGCGCAATTGGCCACCGGACGGATCAAACCGGCGGAGATCCTCGAAAACAATGAAGAAACCGGAGCGAGCCGCGGTCCTGCGGCAGAATAATTTGTATTCTTCTTAATCTACCGGTATCAGGAAATTACCGGGTTCGCTTTGTCGGCATTAATCCCCAGGTCCTTGATTGCTTTGTCGAGAACCGAGCGCTCAATCTTGCCATCCACGAATAGTTCATGCAGCGTAGCGAGCGTGATGAATCGGGCGTCCACCTCAAAGAAATCGCGCAACGCGGCGCGGCCTTCGCTGCGGCCGAATCCGTCGGTGCCGAGTGACGCGAGGCGACGCGGCATCCACTTGCTGATCATGTTAGGTAACGTCTTCAAGTAGTCCGACGCCGCAACTAGGACGCCCGGCGCGTCCGCGACACATTTCGTGACATATGGCACGCGCGCCTTTTCGCCAGGATGCAGGCGATTCCAGCGCTCGGTCTCGTTGCCATCGTTGTAGAGTTCCTTGTAGCTGGTCACGCTCCACACATCGGCAGCCACGCCGTACTTGGTTTCCAGTATCTCCTGAGCGCGCAAAGCTTCATTTAGGATCGCCCCGCTGCCAAACAGTTGCGCACGCAGCTTCGATTTTGGGTTGGCCGCAGGCCGGAAGCGATACATGCCGCGCAGAATGCCGTCCTTCACGTTACCCGGCATCGTCGGCATCACGTACTGTTCGTTCATCACGGTAATGTAATAGAAGATATTTTCGCCGTCCTTATACATGCGGCGAATACCGTCTTGAATGATGACCGCGATCTCGTACGCGTACGCTGGATCGTAGGCTTTTATGTTCGGGACCGGCAGTGCGAGGACCTGGCTGTTGCCGTCCTGGTGCTGAAGGCCTTCGCCGGAGAGCGTCGTGCGTCCCGACGTGCCCCCGAGCAGAAAGCCGCGCGTGCGCATATCCGCCGCCGCCCAGATGAAATCTGCAATGCGCTGAAATCCAAACATCGAGTAATAAATAAAAAACGGAATCGTGTTGATGCCGTGTGTGGCATAAGCAGACCCGGCGGCAATGAAGGAAGCCATGGAGCCCGCTTCGGTAATGCCTTCCTCGAGAATCTGGCCGTCTTTCGCTTCCTTGTAATAAAGCAGTGTGTTTACGTCAACGGGCTCATACTTCTGGCCGACGCTGGAATAAATGCCTACGGTGCGGAAGAGCGACTCCATGCCAAAGGTGCGCGCTTCGTCTGGCACAATCGGCACGATGAGCTTGCCGATTTCCGGGTCCTTGAGCATTTTGCGGAGCATGCCCACAAAGGCCATGGTGGTCGAAACTTCTCGGCCATCACTGCCTTCGTGAAATTCCTTGAAAAGCTCATCGTGATCGGCGGCAAGAGGTTTCGAACGAATGCTGCGCGTGGGAACGTATCCGCCGAGCGCTTCCCGCCGCGAGCGAAGATATTGAATCTCGACGCTATCCTCGGCCGGACGGTAGAACGGAACTTCGATGCAATCTTCGTCGTTCAGAGGAATTCCGAAACGTGAACGGAATTCGCGCAACTCGTCTTCATTGAGTTTTTTCTGCTGGTGCGTAACGTTCTTGCCTTCGCCCGCTTCGCCAAGGCCATAGCCCTTGATGGTGCGCGCGAGAATGACCGTCGGCGAACCCTTGTGATCTACAGCCGCTTTGTATGCGGCGTAGACCTTGCGCGGATCGTGTCCGCCAAGACGCAAGCGTCGCAAGCTCTCGTCGGACATTGGCTCGACCAGCTGCAGCAATCGCGGATCGCTGCCGAAGAAATGTTCGCGAACGTATGCGCCGGACGAAACAACAAGCTTCTGGTATTCGCCGTCCACCAATTCGCCCATGCGCTTGACTAGCAAGCCTTCTGTGTCGCGTTCGAATATAGGATCCCACTCGCTGCCCCACAAAACCTTGATGACGTTCCAGCGCGCGCCGCGAAACGCGGATTCGAGTTCCTGAATAATCTGTCCATTGCCGCGCACCGGCCCATCAAGCCGCTGCAAATTGCAGTTGATGACAAAAATTAGATTGTCCAGTTTCTCTCGCGAGGCCAACGTGATCGCTCCGAGCGATTCCGGCTCGTCCGTCTCGCCGTCGCCCAGGAACGCCCACACTTTGGCGTCCGTGGCAGGCTTCATGCCGCGATCTTCGAGATAGCGGTTGAAGCGTGCCTGATAAATCGCCATCAATGGGCTCAGGCCCATGGATACCGTTGGAAATTCCCAGAAATCGGGCATCAACCATGGATGCGGATAAGAAGAGAGCCCACCGCCGGGTTTTAGTTCGCGGCGGAAATTTTCCAACTTCTGCGCGCTGAGCCGCCCTTCCAGAAACGCACGCGCGTACATTCCCGGTGACGCATGACCCTGAAAATAAACCGTATCGCCTTCGAATTGCTCACTGCGCGCGCGGAAGAAATGGTTGAAGCCCACCTCGTAAAGTGTCGCCGAGGAAGCAAACGTCGAAATATGACCACCGATGTTGTGCTCCACGCGGTTCGCGCGCACCACCATGGCCAGCGCATTCCAGCGGATAAGGCTCTTGATGCGGCGCTCCAGTTCCTGATCGCCCGGGAAAAGAGGCTCTAGCCGCGGGGGAATGGTATTGGCATACGGAGTGTTCGCTGTAAACGGCAGATCAATGCCGTTGACTGTGGCGTGCGCACGCAGCCGCTCCAGGATTTCCGCGGCCACTTCCGGTCCGCTGGATTCCAAAACGGAATCGAGCGACTCAAGCCATTCCTGAATCTCTAAATCTTCCATGCCATGAGGCTGGGTCGATATTTCGTTGTCCATAACTCCGGTCGGTTCCTCTTCTTTCGAATTCGCAGCGCGCCGCGCCAAGCGCAGCGGATTTATGCAGCCTATAAGATAAATAGAATACACCGTGGAGAGAATCTCTGCACGGCCCGATGGAAAGTTTCTTGATCAAAGTTGAGGAGCACCCGACGACGGGGCGGATTCAGGTGGCCCGTTACAAAGCGCGCCGGCCATCTAGAACCAGAATGTGGCCGGTCTGTCGGTTCCGCAATTCTTTGCTCGACGCCTTCGTCTTTACTCCTGCGGCGCCGCTTCGACCGGGACCGATCTCTCGAAAGTACTAGACCTAGGTTTCTATTTCGATTGTTAATGCATTAACAGTAAATTAACTTGACAAGACTGGCCACGGCTCCCTTACACTCGTGTCGTAGTGCATCGAGCTTCTCTGCCGCAGGGAGGAAACGTAACATGTCCTATAAGCTTCGGGGCACAAACCTCGGCCTGATAGTCGGAGCACTCGCTGTATTGACGGCAATTGCGACGGTCCGTCACCCTGGGCCGTTGGCCTACCAACACGCAACCCCTGTCCCGTCGATGAATTACGATCTTCGGACTTCAGGCGGTTTGCCCCTGGCTTCGATATTCGAGGGTTTGACAGGATCCAACATAGATGTCGCCGTTGTAAACGCCCTCGTGGCCGAGGCGAAGGAGCCGCCTCGCGATCCCTGCCATAAAAAGGCGAAAAACTCCTGGTCAACGTTTCTCGATGCGTTTGCCCCGACGAGCGTTTTTGCGCAGTGCAGCTCGGACTGCACGTCACATTACAATGGTACTCGCTACGTTAACTCCGACTGCATTGGCCTTACTGTTTGTATGTATGGTCCCGTTTATTATTATGGTTGCAAAGGCGAGCTGTTTGATTGCGGGGATAATGGCTACGCGTGCGGACAAACGACTTGTCCTAATCCCTAAGTCATTGAGCCCGAATACGATTACAGGGGCAGGAGAGTGTGCTATGTCGAGGGTCCCCAGAACAAGAGCACGGATGCTGTGGGTTCTGCTTCTCTTGGTACTTCCGCTTGCGCCAAATGCAGCGGCACAAGTGACGGCTCCTATTAGGCAGACTGCGTTTGAAGACGCGTTCAAGCCTGGGAATTCTCTCCCTAGATGGGAGCAGGGCTATCTCGTGTCATGGAAGATAGACACGTCGTCTTCTGAAACCGAAGAAAACATCTCGCTGTACGATCGAGACGGCGCTACCGTCGGAAAGGCGAGGATATGGTTTGAGGGTGCGAGCTTTCTGCGTATCGAGGACGCCGCGGCGCGGAAGGACGGACGAGTAGCCGTTGTCGGCTGGGCAATAACGAATTCGGGAACACTGGCAGCATTTTTAGCTGACGTGTCTATAACGCAGCGTTTCGCTCAAATTATACAGACGTCCCCTTTTGAAGGCCGCTCCGTCGGTTTTGGTCCGGACGGGACGATCTGGGTGCTAGGTGCAGTGGTAGGACCAGGACGCGGAAAGGAGCCTGCGCCAGACCATTACATGGTCCAGCATTTCAGTACCGACGATGTTCTCAAGACCCAGTACCTACGTAGCTCTGACTTCGGGTGTGAGTTATCCGATCAAATTAACGGGATACCTCGGGTCGTAGCGTCTGACGACCGGGTTGGACTGTTTGCTCCTTATTGTCATATGTGGGTGGAATTGAGCCCCACTGGAGAACTGCTTGGCCAGTGGAAATGGAATCCATTGTCACCCGTGCGCAACGGTAACGAGACGGCGGTAGGGATCACGTCCGTGGCGCTTACCTCGACGAATGAACTATACGGATGGAGTGGTCGAAAGGGGCACACTTTATTTCGTTTCGACCGTAAGGCAAGCGCGTGGGTACCGCTGGAAACCGCCGCGGCCCAAAGTGCAGGAGCGCCGTTCTCGACATTATTCGGATCTGACGGAGATAAGCTCGTCTCTCGCACCGCGGGCAAGAAAGTGGGCTGGTTCAAGCCAGGTAACCCTCAATAGGCCTAAGCTGTCCAAAGCTGCCCAAGTCTTCAACTCGCGGCGCACGCTCGTTGGCATATCCTATTCGGCCGCTACCTTGATAACTTCATTGGAAGGATAGCTCCTATCAGAGCACACGCCCGCCATCAAGGACCAGCGTCTGCCCAGTGAGAAATTCTGCGCGCACGAGGTACAGAACGGCGTCGGCAATGTCGGATGGTTTCCCGGTATGACGAAGCGGAGCAAGCTTCACGAAATCTATCTCCCACTCCGGAGGATCGCCCGGCATGGTGATCGTGCCTGGAGCGATCGCATTCACGCGAACTTCCGGCGCCAGCGCTTTCGCCAGAACTTTCGTCAACATCACAACGCCGGCTTTCGAAACAGAATGCGCAATGTATCCCGGCCATCCCAGTAGCCCGCCCGTATCGGCAAAATTGACGATCAGCCCGCGCGTTCGACGCAACAGCGGCGCCGCCGCCTGCGCGCAGAAAAAAGGCGCTCTCAGATTGGTCTCGAGCGAGGAGTCCCACACCTCCTCCGTGGTGGAAATGATGCTCGACGGAAGAAAATTCGCCGCGCTGTTCACCAGAATATCCAGCCGTCCAAACTGTTTCGCCGTTTCGTCGAACAGCCTCTTGATTTCAGAAACACTGCCAAGGTCCGCCGCAATCCCCACCGCGCGTCGTCCCATTCCCTCAATTTCCGCAACCGCACTGGCCGCTTCCGCAGCCGACGAGCGATGATGAATGACGACGTCCGCGCCTTCCTCTGCCAGCCGCAGCGCCACTGCCCGCCCCAACCGCTTCGCCGCGCCGGTCACAAGCGCCACGCGCCCTTTCAACGAGTCCGCCGATTTTGTAGGATTTTCCATCGCGTTCGAAACTGAGACCCTAACACATTCCCGCACCACAGGCATTCTTGCCCGTTCTCTATTCTCTTCGATCAATATTTACAGAGGACAGACATTCCTGTCTGTCCTACCTTACAATCACAAGACGCTGGAGGCTCAATGAATCTCGATCTACTGGCAATCGCCGCGCATCCTGACGACGTCGAACTGACCTGCGGTGGCACGCTGCTGAAAATGGCCCAGCGCGGATACAAAACCGGAATCCTTGATTTGACCGCCGGAGAAATGGGAACTCGCGGCACACCTGAAACCCGTACGAAAGAAGCGGCTCGGGCCGCAAAAATTCTCTCCGTAAAATGGCGTGGCACCCTTGGCGTTCCCGACTCTGACGTCCAGCCAAGCCGCCAGCACAAGCTGCGTCTCGCCGCCGTGATCCGCCAGCTCCGCCCGAAAACTGTCATCCTTCCCTACTGGGAAGCCCGCCACCCCGACCATTACCACGCCTCGACTCTCGGCTACGAAGGATGCTTCCTGGCGGGACTCAAGCAACTCCCCCTCGAAGGCGAAGCCTTTCGCCCCTTCAAAATTCTCTACTCCATCTCGTACGCCGACGTGCGCCCCACCTTCGTCGTGGATGTCACCGCGCAATACGAGCAACGCCGCAAGGCCATACTCGCTTTCGCCTCCCAGTTCCGCCCCAAAAAAAGCGAGTCCTCCAAGAACTACAAGAAGCACCAGGTCTTCCTCGCCATCGACCGCCTCGAAGACCAAATGAACCTGCTAGCCCGTCACTACGGCGAAATGATCGGCGTGAAATACGGCGAACCATTCCTGCAAAAGGAACTCATGAAGGTGGAAGATATTGTAAAAATGGAAGTTCGTTCGATCTGAGGAAAGTATTTCTAGTCGTCCTGCGCAGGAGAAAATCCAGGAATCGTTTGTCCCGTGCCAGCCCGTTCAACGCGCACGCGAATTTGCGCCTCGTTCTCCGCGCCGGACTTACGCAAAATTACCATGGTGCTCAGCGCCTCGGAATACAGCTTCGTCACCAGGTAAATGTCCTTCGTGCCGTCCTTCTTCCACAATTGCCCGATCTGAATTTTCGATGCGCTCATAGTAGACACGTTCAGACTGTAGAGTGCCCTGCGAGGTGTGTCAACTCCGCCTCGTCCGAACGGTACGCATTCAGTACGCCGGGGACAGCCCTCGTGCCCCTGGGATCCTCGAAAGCCCTTTTTGCCCTTCCCTAGTGGCACCTCCCTGCACCCAGGCCCCCTTCCAAAATAGCCCTGGCATAGGAAACCTTCTTCCGATGTCTATCATCCTAGTCATTGAAACATCGTTCGGGCCCCTGGCGATTGCGGGTGTATAATCCTGGGTAGGCCGGAGGTACAGCATATGCGAGATCTACTGCGGCATACTCTGAAGCTAGCACTGGTTAGCGCGCTCGTAGCAGGTTCGGCCCTCGCCGCACCCCAAAGTCAGGACCCACCTCCTCCAACTCAAGACCCCTCAAAGACACCGCCTCCGCCCGCAGCGCAACCGGCGCCGCCGCAGACTCAGCAGCAAACTGGCTCTCAGCCTGTCCAACAGCAGGACAAGGTGACGCCCAAGAATTCCAAGGAAGACATCGAAGCCATCGGCAATCGCAACGTCGGCAAGGGCGTGAACCTCTACTCCCTTGAACGCGAAATCGGCTTGGGCAAGCAACTAGCGCAGGAAGTTGAGCGCTCCTCGAAGCTGATTGACGACCCCGTCGTCACCGAATACGTCAATCGCGTTGGCCAGAACCTGGTCCGCAATTCCGATGCACGAGTTCCCTTCACTATCAAGGTTATCGACTCCGACGAAGTAAACGCCTTCGCCCTCCCCGGCGGCTTCTTTTACGTAAACAGCGGGCTGATCCTTCGCGCTCAGGAAGAGTCCGAGCTCGCCGGAGTAATGGCCCATGAGATTTCTCACGTTACCGCCCGTCACGGCACAAAGAATGCCACCAAGGGCGAATTGATGCAGCTCGCCACGATTCCCCTGATGCTGCTCGGTCCCGGCGGCTGGGCCGGATACGGTATCTATCAAGGCTTGAATCTAGTGATTCCCGTCACCTACTTGAAGTTCAGCCGCGACGCCGAACGCGAAGCGGATTTCCTCGGCTTGGAGTACATGTACAAAGCCGGCTATGATCCGAACTCTTACGTGACTTTCTTTGAGCGCATCCAGGCCGACGAAAAACGCCGCCCGGGCACCATCCCGAAAGTTTTCTCCACGCATCCGCCAACACCCGAGCGCATCGAAAATACGCAAAAAGAAATCGCGCGCATCCTGCCCGCCAGGCAGGAGTACATCGTCACCACCTCCGAATTCGACACGGTAAAGGCGCGCCTCCGCAACATCATGTTCTCCCGCAAAGCCGTTGACGCCCCCGGCAAGCCCAGTCTGCGCACCAAGACCGAGCAATCCAAGAAGCAGCCAACCAGCACAGACCCCAATAGCACCGACGACGACCGGCCAACTCTAAAGCGCCGTCCCGATTCGCAGCCATAA
>JBGPDI010000045.1:0-34449 GCA_041482215.1 Candidatus Acidiferrum sp.
GCTTCTTTTCCTTGGTGACATTGACGTCCATGTCCTGCTCGCGCGAATTTTCGCCCACGATCATGCCTTCGTAGACGTCAATCGCTGGTCCGATAAACAGTTCGCCGCGCTCCTGAATGTTCCACAGCGCAAACGCCGTGGAGGGGCCGCTGCGGTCCGCCACTAGCGCGCCGGTGGGACGCAGCGCCATCTCTCCGCCGTATTCCATCCAGCCTTCGAAAATCGAATGAATCAGCGCCGTGCCGCGCGTGTCCGTCAACATCTGGCTGCGCAGCCCGATCAATCCACGCGAAGGAATTTTGAAGTCCATGCGCACACGGCCCGAACCGTGATTGCTCATCTTGATCATTTCGCCGCGCCGGCTGCCCGTCGTTTCCATGATGATGCCGATGAAATTCTCCGGCACGTCGATCACCAGCCGCTCGAGCGGCTCCAGCTTTTTGCCGTTTTCCGTGCGGACGACAATTTCGGGCTTGCCCACCATCAGTTCAAAGCCTTCGCGCCGCATCGTCTCAATCAAAATCGCCAGCTGCAATTCGCCGCGTCCCAGCACTCGGAAAGATTCCGGCGTGTCCGTGTCTTCCACGCGGATGGAGACGTTGGTCAGAAGTTCTTTTTGCAAGCGATCGCGCAAGTCGCGCGAAGTCAGGTACGTTCCATCTTTGCCGGAAAGCGGGCTGCTGTTCACGGTAAAAATCATCGCCAGCGTCGGCTCGTCGATCAGCAGCGGTTCCAGCGGCATCGGATTGGCCAAATCGGTGATGCTTTCCCCGATGTTGATGCCCTCAACACCGGCAATCGCCACAAGATCGCCAGCCGGGACGGCTTGCGCTTCATCGCGTTCCAGGCCCCGGAATGTGTAGAGCTTGGTGATTCGCGTCGCCACAATCTTGCCGTCGAGCTTCACGATGCCCACGTCCGCGCCGCGCTTCAGTGTGCCGTTGAAAACGCGACCAATTGCAATGCGCCCGAGGAATTCGCTGTAATCCAGGTTCATCACTTGAATCTGCAGCACGCCTTCGGGATCGCCCGGCGGCGCCGGAATGGACTTCACAATGGTTTCAAAAAGCGGCAGCAGGTCTTTCGAACCGTCGCCCGGTTTGTAGTGCGCTATGCCGTCGCGCGCGTTGGTGTACACCACGGGAAAATCAAGCTGGTCTTCCGTGGCGTCCAGGTCAATAAAGAGGTCATAGATTTCGTCGAGCACTTCCTTGGCGCGCGCATCCACACGATCGATCTTGTTCAGCACGATCACCGGAGGCAGCTTCGCCGCCAGCGCCTTCTGCAAAACGTAACGCGTCTGCGGCAGCGGTCCTTCGCTGGCGTCAACGAGCACCACAACGCCATCCACCATGCGCAGCGCTCGTTCCACTTCGCCGCCAAAGTCGCTGTGGCCCGGCGTGTCCACGATGTTGATTTTTGTGTCGTGAAAAAAGAGCGCCGTGTTTTTCGCCAGAATGGTGATGCCGCGCTCGCGTTCCAGGTCGTTCGAATCCATCACGCGTTCGACCAGCGCCTCGTTGGCGCGGAAAATGCCGCTTTGGCGAAGCATGGCGTCCACTAGCGTGGTTTTGCCGTGGTCCACGTGCGCGATGATGGCGATGTTGCGAATATTTTCGCTCATAATTCCTGCTTATCGTGATCCCGGCTCGGCCGGGTCCAAGTCCTCTAAAGACAAAAATAGCTGCTGAAACGACCAGCAGCCTTGACGAATGTACCTATCCGTAGGTTGACCGCCTAGCGGTCACACATCCTTAGGTGCGGTGCAGCAAACTCTAGTTTAGCAGACTCGCCGCGTCTCCGGCTAGAAGAGTAATGCAAGTGTATCGGCGCAGTTCCACGCCAAGCAGGGGAACATCTACAACCTTGGCCGCGGTACCACGATACAAATAGAATCGCTATGATCTTGAAAGTAATGGTCAATAGATGGAAGCTTGCCTCGCAATGTCTGAAAAAGCTAAAACACCACGCCTTGTCTTACCGATTACGCTGGCGATCTTCGTCGGAACCGTGGCGTGCATCGTGGCCATGGTGACACACAGATATACTTTGCTGTTTCTCTCAGCAGGGTCACTCTGGGTCTTGTTCTTACTTTATCTCTACCGCCGGTGGTGGCCCGGAGTTCCCTTCGTACCGGGGCAAAGAAAAGCATATCGAGGAATCGCCGTTCTCGTAGGTTTTCTCATTTTCACGGGCGCTTGGTACATCATAGTTTGGCTCGAACCTTCGCTGAGATAGCTCAGGGACAACTCTTAGGCAATGGAAACAGATTCTATTCCACGCGCAGCGCGATGATGGGGTCAACCCGGGAGGCGCGCAGCGCCGGTACGTAACACGCCACGAACGCGCACAGCCCCAGCACTACAGCTACACCAACATAAGTGAGCGGATCCGTCGCTGTCACTTCAAAGAGCAGCTGCTGCAAAACCCGCGTAAGCCAAAGCGCGCCGAACAGTCCGAGCGCCACGCCAACTAGCGCCAGAACCATGCCTTGCCCCAGAATCATGCGCAAAATTTCAGCGGGACGCGCGCCGATAGCCATGCGCACACCAATCTCATGCCGCCGCTGGCCAACCGCCAGAGCCATCACGCCACCAATCCCCGTAGCTGCAATCGCCAGCGCCAGCAATGCGAACAATCCCAATAAATTGGTCGTCAAGCGAGGAGCCGCCACGGACTCGGAACGCACCTGCTCCAGCGAACGCACCCGCGCCGCCGGCTGATTCGGATCGATGCCATGCAGAAGCTCAATCACGCCCCGCGCAATACTCATCGGTTCCACCGCTGTCTTGATTACCAGACTCGCCTGACCCATGGGGTTCTGCGCCATGGGCACATAAATCTCATCGACTACATCCTTATCCAGCCCGTACTGCTTGATGTCGCCGACCACTCCCACCACTTGCGTCCAAGTTTTCCCGCCATCGGTGGAGAACCGTGTCCCGGCGGGATCCTTCGCTCCCCAGATGTGCTGAGCAGCGCTGCGATTCACAACCGCGACGTCCGGATGGCCCGGCCGATCAGTTTGCAAGAATGCCCGCCCGGTGAGAATCGGAATGTGCAGCGCTTCAAAATAAGTTGGGCTCACAATGCGGAAGTCAGCTTTCGGCATCGCTTGCCCCGGCTCCGGCGCCTGCCCCTCGATCTGAAAATCACCCGTCATCGTCATTCCGTTGGTAAAGGGAATCATCATCGAAGCGGCTGCCGATTTGACGCCGCTCTCCGTCTGAACTTTTTCCAGCAGGGATTCGAAAAAGGCACGCTGCTTGTCTTCGGTGTTGTACTTAACGAAATCCAGCGCCACTTCCATCGTCAATACATTCTCCGGTTGAAAGCCGGGATCCACATGCTGCAGCTTCATGAAGCTTCTCAACATCAGCCCCGCGCCAATCAGCAGCAAAAACGAAACCGCCACCTGCGCAACAATCAGCACGCTCCTCACCCGGTGCTTCCCGCGTCCGATGGTGGACTGCGCGCCGCCTTCTTTCAGTGTTCCCACGACGGTTTCCCGCGCCGCCAGTGCCGGTGCCGTGCCAGAGAGCAGGCTGGTCAGCACAGCCACCAGAAAAGTGAATCCCAGCACGACGGCATCCATGTGAATCTCACGCGCGCGCGGAGTGAAACGCGCCGCAAAACTCACTAGCAAATTCAGTGCGCCCCAGGAAAAGAGCAGGCCCAAGCCGCCGCCGATAACCGCGAGTATGAAACTCTCCGTCAGCAATTGCCGGAACATGCGCACGCGTCCCGCACCCAGCGCAGCCCGCACCGCAAGCTCCCGCTCTCGCCGCACCATTCTCGAAAGATTCAGGTTCGCGACGTTCGCGCAAGCGATCAATAAAACGAATCCCGCTGCCGCCAGCAGCACTAGCATCGTGGGCCGAGCGTTGTGCGTCAGCGCCTCCTCCAGCGCCGTTGCTTTCACGGAATAGTTTTTCCCCTCGGGGTAGTCTTTCGGAAATTCCTTTTGCAGGTTTGCCGCAACTCCGCTCAAATCCGCCTGCACCTGGCTCACTTCCATTCCCGGTTTCATCCGCCCGAATACCTGCACCATGCGCGCATGCCGGTTGGCGATGGTTGCCGGATTCGACCGGAAAGGGCACGCGGTCGTTGGCATGTACACATCGTTCTCGTCGGGATACTGCGGTACCGGAGGCAGCACTCCGATCACCGTGTGAATCTTGTCGTTCATCGTGAACGTCTTATTGACCACTGTCGGGTCGCCGCCGAAACTTTTGATCCAATACTCATAGCTGAGCATCAGCACAGCCGGCGCACCCGGTTGCTCATCTTCAGAACGGAATGCCCGCCCAAAAAGCGGCTTGATTCCGAATACATCGAAGTAATTCCAGGAGACCACGCCGGTTTCCACTCGCTCCGGCTCGCTGCGGCCCAGCAGGATGAAATTCATGTGGTGGTATTCCACCAGCCCGTCGAGCGAGTGGCTTTGCGCGCGATAGTCGTTGGTGTCTAACGGGGAGAAACCCTGATTCAACGCTCCCATTCGATGCTGCAAGACCATCAGCCGATCGCCGTGCTCGTATGGCAGCGGCTTCAGCAGCACCGCGTTTACGACGCTGAAGATGGCGGAATTGGCGCCGATGCCCAGACCCAGCGTGAGAATTGCCGCGAGTGTAAAACCCGGGCTTTTGCGCATCATGCGCAGCGCGAATCCTGCGTCCTGGCGGAACATTGCCAGGTGCTCTCCCGGTGCCGTCCGGAATATTCCTACAATCGTCTCCCACCACAGGCGAAGCACTCCTGTGGATCCATTGCGGCGCCCTGCTTCCTTGCGTTGTTCCTGGAAAACCGTTTCCATTTCCGGACCGTAGTCGCTCCGAAAATCGAAGGGAAGAAGACGGAGAAGTGCTCGGTAAAAACGTGTCGCGCGCGAATCAGCTGCAGCCATGGTGTTCTCCTGTGGCGCCACCACAGCGCCGTTTTTCAGACCACGCGTTTATTCCAGAGCCGTCTCGCCCGGCTCCGGCAATCTCGTTACGCCAGCTTCGTTTTCTTCAGCAGATTCCTCGACCGCGCAATGGACAGGATTTCATCCATGCGCTCTGCCTCGGCGGTAGCCACCTGCCGGCCGTGTGGCGTCAACCTGTAATACCGTCGTCGTTCGTCGTCATCAGATTCCGCAGGCCGCGAACGCAGCTCGGTAATCAATCCATCGCTCAGCAAGCGCTTGATGATTCCATACAAAGTGCCCGTGCTCAGTCGCACCTTGCCGCCGGTGCGCAGCTCCACTTCCTTGAGGATGGCGTAGCCGTGAAGATCGTCGCCCGCCAGTGCCAGTAACACGTGAAACATCGATGGTGTCAGCGGCCCGAACGGTTCAGCGTTGCTTTGAGCATTAGTCAAGATTTCAGCTCCTGCGAAAATGTATTCTGTCGTCATACGCTATATCGTCACACGCCATAGTGTCAAGAGAAAAAATCCCCTGTCAATCCATGGCTATGGATTAACCCTGCCTAACGATTCACTGTGGTTTGTTTAGAGTTGCAGCGGACCTGGAGTTCTATTTTTTCCGGTTGTAAGTGAAGTCGTATTCCACGAACCAGGTCTTGCCATCGTCATTCGAACCCTGGCTAAATTGCCGCACCTTGTCAGGTCCCAGCTTGATGAATTGCAAATGCCGTTTCAGTTTCTTGCCGTCCGGTTGCGGGAGTTCATCGGTCCAGTAATCCATGATTCCGTCTTTAAGCCCGCCGTAGAAGAAGATGTTGCCGCCTGCATTGTCCACCCAGTATTGTTCCCAGCGCTTCAGCGCCGCATTGTAAATGTTATAGCTTTTTCCCGAGTAGCCGATGTTTCCTCCGCTCGTCCAGTTTTCCTGCACCACGCAATCCCCGAGGATCAATTCGATTCGGCTGTCTCCCGCCGGCGTCTCTCCCTGGCTCGTCACCACGCTCCATTCCCCCAGCCAGAAATCAAATTGGCGGTTTTCCGCGGCATAAGCGCACGGTTTCTGGTTGTGCGTCACCAGTTCCAGGATTTTTGCAAAGCGTGGATCAGGCTTTAGTTCCGCCAAGTCGGGATCGGCCGACAATTGCTCCGGTTGACTCCAGCCATTTTGAGCGGCTTTTTCGAGATGTTCAAACGCCTTATCCTTGTCTTTCTTCGACACAAAAACCGCGGCAAGTCCATATTCAACGAATTGGGGAGGGGTTCCCATCGTTCTGGCCTTTTCAAATGCCTCGATGGCCTTGTCTTGTTCTCCCGTCTTATTTAAGGACACGCCCAACCTGTACCACGCTCGCGCATTCGGCGCCGTCCGTGTTATCCCACCATATAACTTTGCCGATTCACTCCAGTTTTTGGCGTCGTAAGCCGCCGCCGCTTCGCTGGCTCCCTGAGAAACGGAAGGCGTCTGCGCGGGACCCGCTAGTAATGCCGCCGCCCCGGAAAGAAAAAGC
The DNA here is from genome assembly GCA_041482215.1 of Candidatus Acidiferrum sp. Lineage (GTDB taxonomy): Bacteria > Acidobacteriota > Terriglobia > Acidiferrales > UBA7541 > Acidiferrum. The sequence continues at coordinate 6,417 of JBGPDI010000045.1, forward strand.
AAAGTACTCACTAAGTACAATGTGATGAATCGTCGCATGTTCTACACCTCAAGTAGTGTTTGGAGACCCCGATTTGCAGTGTTGGACGCGTACTGCCATAAATCGGCACTACGGGAGCGGCATCGAATTCCACTATTTCATATAAAAAGTGTCTAAATTTAGACAATTCTGCCGGGAATCATCCCAATTCCGAGATTCTACTTCAGCTCGCCACTGGCAAAAGATGCAGTCTGGTAGTTTTCTGCAACTTAACTATCAAATTTTTCGTAAGAATAGAAAACGCTCGAGTGGTTATTACGTCTATACACCATAAGGGTGGATGTCTATGTCACCGGAAGTGATCTCAATGCGAGAACCGGATGAACCCACGACTTCGGACCGGGCGATCCTGTCCTCTGGCCGCTATATCCATTTTGGGCCGTTCCATATTGACCAGCAGCGGCAGGAAGTCTCGCGCAATGGCTCCCGTCTCAAGCTTCAGGGAAAGGTCTATCAAGTTCTCCTGACGCTGCTCGAAAAGCCGGGCGAAGTTGTCACTCGCGAGGAATTGCGCATCCGTCTCTGGCCCGCAGATACGCACGTAAACTACGACGCCAACGTGAATACCACCGTCAATAAATTGCGCCAGGCGCTTGGCGATTCCACCGATAAGCCGCTCTACATTGAAACCATTCCACGCAAAGGGTACTGCCTCCTGGTGCAACCGGAAGTCTCTGACAAGTCCGGCAATGCGCAATTCGGCCACGCCGAGCCAATTGCGAAATCTGGACAGGAAGCTTCTCCAAATCCCGTAGGTATCGTACTTTCAAAATCAGACGTATGGATTGTTATCGGCGTGATCGGTCTGATTCTCGCCGGCATGTTGCTGGGCGCGGGAATTACGCGGCTCTGGATCTCTCATGTGGCGCCAGCAAGCACTTATCCCCTAGGAGTATTCTTCTCCCCTGCGTCGCCACCTACGTTCCTTTAGATTTTCCTTACTCTTTCGCGGATTGCCCCGAACGAAACTCCGTCCACGGCCCTGCCTTCATGTCGCGCAAATAGGGCTCCTGCCATGCGTACTCCGGATGAGCCGCAAGAAACGGCTTCGCCAGAAAATCTCCGCCGCACGGATGGCCCATGCGAGCCATTAGGCGCATGTCTTTTGCCATCGTTGCATCCGTCGCTTTTCCTTGCACCGCCCCGCCGGGGTAATAAGGCTGCCACTCCCACTCTTTCACGCCCCGCGGCGAACTATCCACGTGCCCGCAGAGCGTGTGCTCGTTGGGGTCTTCCTTTTTTTCGGCAGTGTCTGCGTGGTCGCCCAGCATCTTTTGTGCGAGCGCGACGTCAATTTGTCCTTTGTTTTCCTTCAGCAATTCATCCCACCGCGCTCGTCGCGCATTTGGCGAACTTCCCGTATCACTCGGATCAAATTCCGGCACATCCACTTTGAGCACTTTCGGGTCGCGCGCCCAGTTCGATCCCGAGAGTGCGCCATCCTTCGTTCGCCACAGCTTGTATGCTTTTAATCCGAGTTCAAGTTGCGCAATTTCGCCAATCTTTCGGTCTCCGAGCAGCCAGTCGTTGGCGTACCCGCCGTTGTTTCCATCCAGCATAATCTTCGTGTATTCATCGATCGAACCTGCATACTGCAACGCTTTTCGTGCGCGCACGAATTCCGCCTTGCCATTCGGATCCCAGCCTTCAAACTGCGTAATCGTCGTTTCCGTCACCATCAGCCCGTCGCTGTTGATTCCGAAATCGTCGTCGCTGGCAATCACTCCGGGAAATCCATCCATCAGAATTCTGTACCCATTCTTGGGCGCCAGGTCGAACATGATTCGCCAGCGTTCGCCGTTCCGGTAGCTTGTCCAGTTGTTGTGCGCCATCACGATTTTTCCGTCTTTCGTCCAGCTTCCCGTGGCCACAAATGCGCTGCAGTTTCCTGGGCTCTTCAGATTCGGCGCGTTGGCGGCTTTTTGCTGTTTGTTCAGCCATGGCACGTAATAATCCGGCAGTTCTTCGAAAGCGTTGAACGCCACGATGTCGTCTACATCCAACTTCGAGCTGCTGCGTGCACGCAATCCTTCGACGATGCCCTGCAATTCTTGCTGATACTCAGCATCAATTTTCGGCCACAGCATTTCGTGCGCAGCCTTGCGGAAGAATCCCCAGTCGCGTTCCGTGGAATGCGTCATCCCCGCGCTCACCGCCGCGAACGCATCCTCGATTTCGGGCGCCAGCAGATACCCGTGTTGGTATCCCATCGCACCCGGATCGCCTTCGAGGTGCACGTAAATCCAACCACCCTCTTCGAAGCGCGAAGCACCCTTCAGTCGAGGATCGTTCGCTGCCGCGCGCCCTCGCGCTGCCGCTATCGTTGCCACCATCGCATCATTCGCGGACGCGGTATCCGGCGCTCCGCTGCCTGCCCACCACAGTGCCGCGCCTCCCAGCAACACCAGCAGAATCGCTGCCGCCCGCCTCATCGAATCCGCACCCATCTAGCCTCCTACTTTCCTGCGCCGTCCCTGCGCGTGAAAATCATATCTCGCGTCCGCCCCGCATCCATCGTGAATCCTTTCACGCTTTGCGCTTGATTCCGTTCAAAGTGAATTGTAATGGGCGTCTCGTTCATTTCAAAATTATCCGGAGCTGTGGCCTCAAACGTGTTATCCGGAAGACTGCCGGTGTGCCGGGAACCGGTGGCATCCAGCAGAGCGACCACTTTCAGATTGCCATCCGCGATTCCCAAACGATAGGTAACTCCCAGTTCGTCGCTCCAGTAATCACCCTGGTAACCTTTGAGCTGTTCGGCGGTTTGCGAAATCATCTTCTTTTCTTTCGCGGGCTCCTGTTTTGTCTCCTTTTTTGCTTCTCTCGGTTTCATCAGGCTTGCCAGATAGGCATCCGCAACCCGATGCGCGCGGCTCGTCGGATTCGCGCTTCCCAGATTGCAAAGGCACGCCACCGAAAAATGCTGCTCCGGAAAACGCAGTAATTCAGCACGGTACCCGCCCCAAGACCCCCCGTGGCTTACGGTCCGCAATCCTCTATATTCACCGATCCCTAGTCCCTTGGCGTAATCCAGCACCTTGCCGCTATTGAGTTTGCCCTGTTCCTGAATCTCTGCGAGAAATGCTTTCCCGCCGATCTGCGCGCTGTAGAAATTTTCATCCCATTTCAGCAAGTCCTCCACCGAAGTGTGAACCGCCCCGTCCCCGGTTTGCTCGAAGTAGGAAACATCCATGCTGTAACCAACCCCTTTTTCTTTCTCCTCGTAGGCCATCGCGCGATTCGTAATCAGCGACGTATGGTCGTCGCGATACTGCGTATGAGTCATCTCCAGCGGCGCAAAGATATTCTCGGCTGCAAATTCCCGTAGCGTCTTTCCGCTCACGCGCTTCACGATCACCGACAGCAGGAAAAATCCCGTGTTGCTGTACAGATAGTCGCTCCCGGGAGCAAAATTCAGTGCTTTCTGCCGGAGAATGATCTGTAACGCATCTTCATCCGTCGTTACGCTGTCGGTGTTGATGCCCGCCAGCTCCATCAGTGTCAAATAGTCGCGCAGCCCGCTGGTGTGGTTCAGTAGATGCAGAATCGTAATTTTCTGCCCGTAGTCCGGAAGTTCTGGAATGTATTTTCGAACGTCGTCGTTGATGGAGAGCTTGCCCTGCTTTTCCAGCAGCAGAATACTCGTTGCCGTGAACTGCTTGGATGTCGAACCGATGTCGAACACGCTCTGCGGCGTTATCGGTACATTCTCTTCCAGATTGGCCAGGCCATACCCGTTCGAATAGACCATCTTTCCATCCCGGTACACGCCCAGCGCGCATCCCGGCGATCCTGTCTTCGTCAGGTCAGTAAAAACCTCATCCACGGCTGCAATCTTCTTATCATCGGCCGCGCTCCCGCGAGCAACAGCCCATCCGCTGAGAATCATTACGCTGCTCACGAGTCCGCTGCTGACTTTGCGCCCAATCGCCATTCGAGTTGCTCCTCGATTAATTTCGATGGCGAGTTTATACACTCCCAGGCCGCACCTCAACACAATCTCGTGTAAACTCCCTTGCCTGCCATGCTCACAGCCATTACACGCGCCGTCAGCCCAGCCATCGTCAATTGCGAGCTTTCCTTCATCGCTCGCAATCCCATCGATCTGGCCAAAGCCCAGGAGCAGCACCACGACTACGAAATGCTTCTTGAAAAACTCGGCGCGCGGATTATTTCCCTCCCCGCCGAGCCCGACCTTCCCGATTCCATGTTTGTCGAAGACCCCGCGATCGTCCTCCATGAGTTGGCGGTTATCCTGCCGCTAGGAACGGCGACCCGCCGTCCCGAAGCCTCTACCTTGGCCCACGCGCTCGCCAAGTTTCGAAAGATCGAATGCGTTTCTCTCCCTGGCACTCTCGAAGGTGGCGACGTCCTCCGCATCGGCCGCAAACTTTTTGTCGGCCTCTCCAGGAGGAGCAACGCCGAGGGTATCCGGCAGCTCGCGGCCATCCTCGCTCCGCACAACTACGAAGTCGTCGCCGTTCCCGTTACCGGATGCCTGCACTTGAAATCTGCCGTTACCCATCTCGGCGACAACACGTTGCTTGCTAACCGTGCTTGGTTTGACACCACGCCCCTCGCTGGCCATGAGTGGATCGACGTCGATCCTACCGAACCTCATGCTGCCAATGCGCTGGCTCTTGGCGATACGGTCATTTTCCCTGCGTCCTTCCCGCGCACACGCTCCCGCATCGAAGCCCACGGCTTCCACGTTACTTCCCTCGACATTTCTGAACTCCAAAAAGCCGAATCCGGCCTCACCTGTTCCAGCCTTTTATTTGAGAGAACAGATTTGGATAGCTACTGAAGGGCTGCTGGGAAATATTGAGCTCAAAAAGAAAGCGGCCACACGGAATAAATCCGCATGGCCGATTCTTCCTCGACTTGCTACCAACGGCTATGGGTGGAAATTAAACGCTAGCTGCGCCGTTGTTTCACCACTCGCCGGCGCATATTTCCAATCCTTCAGCGTTTCCTCGACCGCGCTGACCAGTATCGGGTGTCCGCCGATGAAGTTCTTTTCCTTGATCTTGCCATCCGCGCCAATGACCACTTGCACCTTCACCACGCCTACCAGCTTCATCCGCTTGGCGACATCGGGATAAACCGGAACAGGATTAGCCAGTACCTTGCGGCCATCCTGCGCCTGCAAATCTACCGCGCCCAGGCTCAGCGCCATCGCCAGCAGCGCGCCACCCAGAATTCTTACTTCCTTACGTTCCCTTTTCATCTCAACTCTTCCTTTTGAGCTGGCGTTCAATCACCTTTCGAACGCTCTCGGATTTGCCATGCTTGGGACACCATTCCAATTTACTGGGAACTCTTTGCTACCGCACTCTTCGCGCGGGACAGGTGTTTCTCCAGAAAAACTGCTCCGCTGGTCTAAGGAAAAACCTGTAGACGGGTCAGGCAGCCTGCCTTGGGAGCTTCCGCAACGCTTCTCCACGATTCCCACCGTGCGCCAAAACACAACGGCCACCCGGAACTTTCCAGGTGGCCGTCATTCTTGATGCGCTGTTCTTGTCGGACGAGGTTAGTTCTTCAGCTCTTCAACACCGCGAGCCACGAACACCGGCTGCCCGCTAATCGGATCCTTGAGCACCAACCCGACGACTCTCAGCGGTATCGTAGAGGTACCCTTCAAATCGCCAAGACCCGTCAAGCCGCCGGTGAACCGTGTGAATGGCGTCACGTAGACAGTCACGGGCCCATTGAACAGCACGCCCGCCAATCCATTCGAATTGAACTGGAACGTGCTCGCTCCCGTATCCGTGCTGCCCACAACCCATGTGCCCGTGTGCCCTTCATGCCGCAGCACCACGCGCTTCACCGTTACGGCTCCGTTCGAAAACGGGCCGGCGATGCTCACGTGCTGCCCCGGCACCATCAGGCTCGAGTTGAAAAATATGTTCGACAGCCAGGGATTTACGAAGTGGTTGTGCATCCAGTAGATGAAATATTTCTCGTTGCCCGTCAGATCGATCGTCGAAATCTGTCCGGACTGGAATCCCGTCCCCGATGGGAGCACATTCCGCACGTACAAGTCGAAGTCCTGTGCCGTGTTCTGCGGGGGATCTACGTAGGTGATTAATCCACCCGCGAAGAACTTATCCTGCGAGAGGATGCCCACGGAATCGGCAAGAAACGTTGCCGATGTGCGATCCAGAGTGCCGGAGATTTCCACGATCGATGTAGTCGTCAGGTTGGCGATGGTATCGCTGCCTTCCCATTCCGTCTGATCGTTCACGTTCACCGTGAACTGGTGCCCGTGCGGCCCCTGAATGATGAACGAGTTTCCGGTGGCATTCACGCTAACCACACCCGCCACGAAATCATCGATGTACGCATCCGCGTCGCTTGGCGTGATCGCTTTCAGGTCCAGCGTGGGCGTCACTGCCCCGGTGATTTGTCCGCTGCCGTCGATCGCAATAGACTTGCGAATATCGAATTCAAACTTCAAGCCAATGATGTTCCCCGTGCTCACCACCAAAGGAGTCGCCAGGGGAATCGTTACGCTCGAAGTCGTCAGCGTTACCGCCGGCGTCGTTGTTCCATCCAGCGTGCTGACCGTCGGCCGCGTCGGCGGATTCACGTTCAGATATCCGATCTGCGGATTCGCCAGCGTGGCAACCACGCTGGTGTACGTCCCTGCCGGAATCGTGTTGATGTCCAGCAACGTCCGCAATCCATTCAAGCGCGCGAAGTCTACCGTCTGCGTGCCGTTCAATACCGAAACCGGCGGATTAATCCCGTCCGACACGCTCAGCCCCGTAATGTCCACTTGAAAAGAAACTACGCTGGGCAGTGGCGCGTCCGTTCCGGTGACGAACACCGTACCCGTCGCCGATTGCGTCATCGGCGGGTTGTACGACGCGCTTCCACAACCGCTTATGAATGCGATAAGTCCTACTGCAAATAGAAAGCTGCACCATTTCTTCGAGTTCATACCGTCTCCCTTTCGTATCCAGTTTCCCCGGAGGTGCTCTGCGCCAAGCCTACTCTTGCTGTCCTAAACCCCGCCATCTTTCGAAAGTTGCTCCCGTTAACTAGTTGATTCAACATGACTTATAAGATTTCAGATTACCTGTACTTTGGGTTTCCGTTTTCATCTAGCCCTCGCCAAAACAAAACGGCCACCCAGATCCTCCCAGGTGGCCGCTTCCTTCTATCCTTAATATAGTAAAGTTGTTGTTTTCTCTTCTTACCAGCTGACCTTCAAGCCCAGCTGCAGTTGCCGCGGAGTCGAATGCCGCCGTCGGCACCCCCGCCTGGTTGTAAAGCGTGTTCACTGCTTGCACGTTGAATTTGTTGATCACGTTGAACATCAGGGCCGTGGGTTACTCGTACGAAATTTTCCTTTGGTCGGCGCAGGGCCTGTGCTATTCTTTTCTCGTGATATTGTCCATCGCCACGAAGCGAATTACGTCCAAGTCGTCCATGTCGATTATCTCGACTACGACTACGACGACTATTTCCGCTTCTGGTGCGTGGAGAAACAGCTAGCCAACTAGCAAAAAGTTTCCAACCCACCGCCAGAAGCGACCTGGCGGTGGGTTTCTTCTTTTAAGCCCCCTCCAGAGACGCTCCAGCGGGTCAACTCCGGTAAAGCCGGTCTTGCACTTGGAAACTAAATCCAGGAGCGCAAGTCATGAGTCTCGAAAACGTGCAGGAAGAATTAGCAGCGGAACGAAACCCCGCGGGATTGCCCATTGGTGGATCACGCATCGGCTCCCGCGGGGTCTTCAAGCAAACTAGAAACATCGTCGCCTTCAAGTTCGGCGGCACGTCTCTTCTCGGTGCCGATCGCATGCTCCACGCCGCGGGTCTCGTTCGCACCGCCGCGCTGGCGTCTCATGTCACCGTCGTCGTCTCCGCCATGAAGGGCGTCACCGATCATCTTCTGTCCGTCGCGCGCGCTCTAGCTAATGGAAAACTTTCCCACGCCCGCCGCGAAGCCGAACTCATCCTGTCTCTCCACCTCGATGTGCTCGAAGATCTGCAGCTCGACGAAGAAGACGCCCTTCGCGTGCGCCGCGAATTGCAACTCCTCGGCCGCGATCTTCTCCACGAAGTTCCTGTTCAGCGTAGTGTCGTCGCCGGTGCCGAACTATTCGATCGGCTTGGCCCCTTCGGCGAACGTTTCTGCGCACGGCTCTTCGCCGTCGCGCTCGAAAGAGTCGGAGTCCCCGCCGTACCCGTCGCGTCCTCTGACTTCCTACTCACTTGCAATACTTTCCGTGATGCCCAGCCGCACCTCGAACGCACCAAGCAGCGCGGCCGCGATGTCCTTCTTCCGCTTCTCGAAGCGGGCGTTGTCCCCGTCGTTACCGGTTTCATCGGCGCAACTCCCGATGGCCGCATCACCACTCTCGGCCGCAACAGTTCCGATTTTTCCGGTGCTATCATCGCGCACGTCGTGGACGCCGACGAACTCGTCATCTGGACCGACGTCGACGGCATTTACACCGCGAATCCCAGCGAATCTCGTGAGGCGCGCCTGTTGCACGAGCTCAGCTACGATGAAGCTCACGCCCTCGCTGCGAGCGGCGCAAAAGTTCTCCACGCCAAAGTGCTGCCTCTCGCCGCCGAAACTCAAATGATCGTGTGGGTTCGCAACACTTTCAATCCGCAAGCGCGCGGCACTCGCATCGGCGCGCAACCTTCGCTCAATGATTCGATTTTATTCCAGCAAGGCGGTGCGGCATGAATTCCCCATCTCAAAACAACGGAGCTCAAAACATGCAGGCGAAACGACCCGAGAAAAAGTGGAAGGCAGGAGTCCTCGGCGCTACCGGAGTTGTCGGCCAGCGTCTCGTTCAATTGCTCGCCAACCACCCGTGGTTCGATCTCACCGAAGTTGCCGCTTCCGAGCGCTCTTCCGGCAAAACCTACGCCGAAGCCGTTCGCTGGCATCTCGACGCGCCAATTCCGGAATCTGCCCGCGGCCTCATCGTCAAGGGTCTCGATCCCACGCTCAATTGCGACTTTGTGCTCTCCGCGCTCGATTCTTCCGTCGCCGGCGAAGCCGAAGAAGTTTTTGCCCGCGCCGGCTATCCCGTCGTCAGCAATTCTCGCAATCACCGCATGGATCCCGATGTTCCTTTGCTCATTCCAGAAGTGAATGCGGCCCATCTCGACGCCATTCCCGTGCAACAAAAAAATCGCGGTTATGGCGACGGTTTCATCGTCACCAATCCCAATTGCTCCACCGCTGGCATGGTCTTGGTATTAAAGCCTCTTGCCGATACGTTCGGCCTCGAGAAAATCTTCGTCGTCACGCTTCAGGCGATTTCCGGCGCCGGATATCCCGGCGTTCCTTCCATGGACATTCAAGGCAACGTTATCCCCTTCATCAGCGGTGAAGAAGAAAAAATGGAAGCCGAGCCACAAAAGCTCCTCGGCAGATGGGACGGCTCACGTTTCCTGGACGCCGGCATCGGCCTTAGCGCCCACTGTAATCGCGTCCCGGTCGTCGACGGCCATCTCGAATGCCTCTCCATTGGCCTGAAAAAAATCGCTTCCCTCGACGAAGTCCGCGAAGCCCTCCGCACTTTCGAAGTCAGCGCCGAACTGGCCTCGCTGCCCACAGCCCTGAAAAATCCCGTCGTGGTTCTAGATGAAGAAAATCGCCCTCAGCCCCGTCGCGACGCTAACGCCGGCAACGGCATGGCCGCCGTAGTCGGCCGCGTCCGAGAATGCCCCTTGCTCGACGTCAAGCTCACACTGCTCTCGCACAACCTGGTCCGCGGAGCCGCCGGTGCCGCCCTGCTCAACGCCGAGCTCCTCGCCGCCCGCGGCTTCCTCAAGCACCGCACCGCCTCCAGCGAGTCGCGCCTAGCCGAACCCGTCTCTCGCTGAACGTTATGTCTTGTCGTCGCGTGTCCAAGACATAAGGACGTAAAGAAAAACTCAGCCGCGTTGTATTAGACAGTGGGAGAACTCCCGCTATTTGGGCATGCACCCATAGCGGCGGCCTTTAGGCCGGCCGGGTTTGCGCCAACCTCCCGCTTTACGCGTAACCAGCTAGGTGGTATGTATCTAATATTCTGTTTCGTGACCGAAGGACTCGAACGATGCTCCAACCAAGCCTTCTCCTCCAAGATCTCAAATTCGCCATCCGCTCCCTCTGGCGCGCCAAGGGCCTCGCCATCACCGTTATCCTTACTCTCGCCCTCGGCATCGGCGCCAACGCTGCCATCTTCAGCTTGGTGCGCGGCGTACTCCTGCGCCCGCTCGTCAACGCGGACGAGAATCGCATCATCTACATTCGCCAGAGCGCCCTCGGCATCGGTAGCGAGAACGTCAATTTCTCTGTCCCCGAAATTCTGGACCTCAAATCCGGCGTCCACTCCCTCACCGAGTTCGGCGATTTCTCCGCCATCGGCTTCACCATGATCGGCCTCGGCGAGCCCCGCGAAATTCGTGCCGGCGTCGTCGGTGGCACTTATTTCGAAGTCATGGGCCTCCATCCTGTCCTCGGCCGCCTACTGGATATGCGCGACGACGGCCCCAAAGCCGCCGGAGCCGCCGTCCTCACCTACCGCTTCTGGAAGGACAGTCTTAAGGCCGACCCCAATGTCCTCGGCAAGAACGTCCGTCTCGGCACTCGCTCCGCCGAAATCGTCGGCGTCCTCGAACCTTCCGTGCCTTATCCCGCGGAAACGGAAATCATCGCTAACGTGGTCTGCAGTCCACACCATCTTTCCGCCACCATGGTTACCGGTCGCGTTCATCGCATGACTGAACTTTTCGGCCGCCTCGCTCCGGGCGTAACTCTCAATCAAGCCCGCACCGAATTGCGCACCGTCTACTCCACGATGAAGAAGGACCACTCCGACGACTATTCCGCCTCGGGTGACTACCGCATTGATGCCAAGCTTCTCCGCGATCAAATCACTTCCGGCGCTCGCAACGTTCTCCTCGTCCTTCTCGGCGCCTCCGGGCTCGTCTTCATCATCGCCTGCTCCAACGTCGCCAATCTAATCCTCGCCCGCTCTGTCCGCCGCGAAGGCGAACTCAGCATCCGCGCCGCTCTCGGTGCCAGCTCCGGCGCATTGCGCCGCACACTGCTTGCCGAGAGCCTTGTCCTCTGCGTTGCCGGAGCCACTCTCGGCGTTCTCATCGCCAGTCCTCTTCTGTCCGTCCTCGCCCGTTACGCATCGCGCTTCTCGGTCCGCGCGCTCGACCTTACCGTGGACGTCAGCATGCTCTGGGTCGGCGCATCTCTCGCGATAATCGCCGCCGTGCTGCTGGCCTTCGTCCCGCATCTGCCAAACGCAAACACTTCGCAAGGCTCCACTCTCGCCAGCGGCAGCATTCGCATCACCGGCGGAACCAATCGCCGCCTACGCATTTTTGCCGTCACGCAAATCGCTGCATCCTTCGTGCTGCTCGCCGGCGCCAGCATGCTTCTCAAGACTCTCGTCTCCATGCAGACCGCCCAAACCGGTTTGGACACTCGCCGCGTTCTCGCCATCAACGTCCCGCCCATGTCTTACGGAAAAACTCCTCAGCAAGTCGCCGAGTTCTACAAAGAATCCATGCGCCGCATTGACGCGCTCCCCGGCGTGGACAAAACCGCTTTCGGCATCATCGTTCCCTGGCGCGATGCCGGCACTTTCGGCCCCGGCTTCCAGTTCTCCGCTGACGGCCATGTTCGCGCTCCCGGCGAAGAAGATCCTCGCGCCCAGCTCCGCGCCATTTCTCCCGGATTTTTTCCCGCTCTCGGAGTTCCCCTCGTCGCCGGCCGCGATTTCAACGCTCTCGACGGCCAAAGCAAAGAGCCCGTCGTCATCATCAGCGAAACGCTCGCCAAGCGCATGTTCCCCACGCAGGACGCCGTCAATCGCCACGTCTTTTGGACCGATCCGGTCATGAAGTTCGCCGGCATCAGCACGGAGCCGCGCCGCATCATCGGCGTCGCCAGGGATATTGACGACGAGCACGTCGTTCCCGGCCCCATGCTCACCGTCTACAGCCCGTTTGACGAGGGAGAACTTTTTGGCGGCCGTCTCTTCATTCACACCAGCGCGAATCCCTATTCGCTCGTCACTCCTGTCACGAAAATCATTCGCGATATGTCCGTGGACCAGCCCGTCGAGCGCGCCGCCACTCTTGAAGACGTTCGCGCCGAAGTCCTCACTCCCGATCGGCTGAACACTGTCGTCTTCGGCGTTTTCGCCGGCGCCGCTCTCGCCATCGCCCTCGTCGGAGTCGCCGGCGTTCTCGCCTTCTCCGTCAGCGCCCGCACTCGCGAATTCGGTATCCGCCTCGCTCTCGGCTCCCCGCCGCAGCGGCTCCTCGCCGGAGTCATCGCCGAAGGCGCCGTCATGGCCACCGCGGGAGTCTTCGCTGGCGCCGCCGGTGGCTATATCCTCGCCCGTTTTGCCAGCAGCTATTTTCTGGACGTGCGCATGCCCAGCGCCCTGCCCGTTATCGCCTCAGCCTTCATCTTGCTGGCCGCCGCCGTCGTCGCCTCCGCCCTCCCCGCCATCCGCGCCGCCCGCATCAACGTCACCGAAGCCCTCCGCTCCGACTAACCCCTCGGGAACGCCAACCTCCCGATTGGCGTGCTGAACCCCCAACGTAGCGCCGGCATCTTGTCGGCTCGTTGTCGTTGTAGGGCTCGCCTTCCGAGGCGAGCCGCCGCCTTTGCATCCGTACCGGCGACTTCACGTCGCCATCTATCTTTTCTGCGGATGCCGCTCGATAAGAGCGAAGGGTGCGGCCCTTGAATTTGCCTTTGCCTTTCTCTTAACTAATAACTTACAACTAGTAACCGAAATCCCCAGCGTCGCAGTGCTGGCACCTCTCCGGTTCGTCTGTGGGGGTTGTGCTTCTGCGAGCAGGGTTTGCGGAAAGCTTGATTTATCCGAATAGCTCGCGCGCCAGCTCTTCTTTGCTGATTTCGAGATAACTGGCGATTTCCAGCAGGATGCCGCTAAGCGTGCCGACTTTCAGCGGACTATGTGCGGGGACTGTAACCTGGTGTTCCGTGCCCTTCGACGTGGATCTGATGCGAATGTGGCTTCCGGTTTGCCGGATTTCCTCGTAACCAAACGGGCGCAACAGCCGCACAAATTCCGCGCCGGAAAGATCACGAGGTAGCTTCACGCCCTGCCTCAGGCAACGATGATTTCATCCTTCACCATGTGCAGCCGGATGAGCCGGGGCTTGTTCTCTTTTTCGAAATGGCAGTTCACTGCGTCTCGCACCATTTGACGCAATTCTTCGATCGTTTCTCCTTGCGTAAAAATGGCATGCCCTAGCGCCCGGGCCGTATACCCGCCTTCCGGTGCTTCTTCAATACTGAAGATAATCTCTTGATCGGCCATGATGCCTCGCAGCCCCGCTACCGCCAAGAATACATCAGAAGCCGTCTGGTCGGCATCCTGACTTTGACTCTCGCTCATCTCCCCCTCCAATTTCCAGTTTCTGATTTCGCATTCTACTTTCTCTTCTTCCACATCCGCCTTCCGGTGTCATCCCGAGCCCGCCGCGGCGGGAGGGATCTGCTTTGTCCTTCTTCGTCTTTGGGGGTCGGAGCTTCAGCTTCGACATTAAGGCTTTCTTTTCGCCCGGCTTCAGCCACTGAAGAACTGCTTTTGCCTGTGTATGTCTCTGTGCCCCTCATGCGATTCCCCAGTGCCGCAGGTGCCTTTCTTGGCTTGAATGGGGTCGCTGCGTGGCGCATCCCTTTGGGTCCTCCCTCACAAATAGTGCGGATGCAGACTTTGAGTAAGGCAAGTCAAAACTGAAATCCCGCTATCCCACAGAATCCAAACCACTCAAAGTAATCATTGACTTACTGTATAAATCAGCTATAATTGTAGGCGTACTCAACTCTAGCCTTCGGCATGCTCGCCCGCCAAGTCGTCCTTCTAACTCCTTCAAAATCATCAGTCCCCGCCCCGTTACCTCATCGTGACGTAATCTCCGCATACACTCTTCATTTCTTTTCAATCATTTACAGAAACCCCATTTTGCAACCCCCTTCTTTTCATGGTCTTCCATGTAATGGGTGGGGTGTACCCCCATTCCCCGATGTTCCGACGTTGAGACCTGCGGAGGTGTAGATGCGCATCTCGCATCCTGAATACATTTACGGGACGAGTTGTTGATCTATCCCCTGTCTTTTCATATCCTTCCAGCCTTACCTACACAACGGCACTCGCGCATCTCTTTCCCAATCAATCAGTTACACACGATTTTCCTCGCGACGGAGGGTGTACCCCCCTCTTCTGGTCCCGACTGCGACGTCGAGACGTCTGGACGTTCAGACGTGCGGACGATCCCGTTCGCCCGGAATCTTTCCCCGAATCAAATCTTCCAGATCCCCCATCTTTTCGCCCAGCAGATTCAGCTTCCGCGCCAGCCCCTGAATCTCCGTCTCCGAACGCCGGTTCACCGCGTAGTCCAGTTCACTCCGCACGCGATCTTTCCGGTCTTGCCGGTTCTGGCTCATCATGATGACCGGCGCCTGGATCGCCGCGAGCAACGACAGGATGAGATTCAGCAGAATAAACGGATACGGATCCCAGGCCGACCCCCGCAAAACCACATTCATCGCCGTGTAGATACTGCTGACCGCCAGGAATCCAAGAATGAAAGTCCACGAGCCGCCGACTTGCACCATGGAGTCCGCGACCCGCTCCGGAAAAGTTTCCTTCTCCTCGATCAACTCGTTCGCGTTTCGCATCGCGCGCAGCCTCACCAGCTGCTGCGACGCGTGAAACTGCCGCCCCAGCACCGTCAACATATCCATCCCCGCATGCGGCTTGCGTTGCAGCAGAGTCGCGATGTCATCCCGGCTCACTTCGATGCACACCGTTTCGTCAATCGCCGTCGCGCTGGTTTGATGCGGTGTATGGTCCAGCATCGAAGCGAAACCAAAAAATTCTCCGTGCGCCGGCTCGTCCACCACCACTTCCTGCTGGTCCTCGTCCACCGTGGTGACGCGGACTTTTCCGGAGACCATCACGTAGGCTTGTCCGCTCGCCTCGCCCATTTTGTAGATGCGTTGGCGCGGCGCGAAGTTCTTCAGCTCCACTTGCGCCGCCAGCACCGCTCGCTCGTCATCGTCGAGCAGCGCAAACAGCGGCACATTCTTAAATACTTCGGGATTGCTGGCCATCGGTCACCTCTTCCGTTGGAACGGAATTACTTCTCAAACTTCCAGGCGATTGCATCAAGCGCATCACGCCGCAACAGCGCCCCTAGTAAACTCGATGAATCGTTCAGCTTCAAGCAGCATTCGGTGGAATTGGCGAGAGTGGAAAGATTGGAAACAAATCGGCGGCGCGAAACGCTGCGAGCCGAAAGTGGTCATTACTGGAAAAGTTCGCTTTTCAAATCTTGTCCGGCGGCGTGCTGCGTCAGCAGCGAGGAAATTCGTTCCGTCCATCGCGAGAGATTTTCCACTCCGCCGAAAGAAACAATCACCGCGAGAACTTCTTTCGTCGCGGCGGTCACCATCGTCCGTTCCGAATCGCTCGTCGGACTGCCATGTGGCCCGGCGGTATCGCAAAAAATCGGCAATCCCTCCAGATTCAAATCGTACTTGCCGATGCCCTTGTACGTTTCGCCCGCGCGCCCCGCGCGAAAAACAATTTCGCCCGTCACATGCGATAAATCGTACAAACCAATCGGCAGCCGGCTTTCCACCGAAACCAGATTAATCACGTCCACCACGGAATTAATTTCCGGCAATCCTTTTCCCGCAACCATGCGGCGCAGCAGGGCTTCCGCCGAACCGCGGTATCGCGCCGGATCTTTTCCCAGCGCTTTGTACGCCGCGCGCGTGGCTTCCACTTGCGGCGCCGCTAGCACGCCGCGCGGAAACGGCAGTTTCTGGATTTCCGATTCGCGCAATTTCATTTCTTCAAGCAGCGCGGCAGGAGTCGCACCCGTTTCCACGCGTGCCGTCACGCATGCAAGCGCCGTTCGCGGACATTTCGCTTTCAGTTTCGGATCAATTGTAATTTTCATTTGGGTTTTATTTGTACCGGGCCATCAGTTGGGAATGGGTTTAAGTTTCGCGCTGAAGTGCCGAAGAAATTTCGCCTGCTCCGTGATTTCGTATCCGCGAATTTCCGCGCGCTTGCGCCAAACATCGAGAATCACTTCGACGACGTATTCGATGTGGCTCTGCGTATACGCGCGCCGCGGAATCGCCAGCCGCACCAGATCCATTTGCGCGTGCTCGCCAAACATGAGTGTTCCGATTTCCACCGATCGGATTCCGCCTTCCAAATATAATTCGTTCGCTAGCGCTACGCCTGGAAATCGCGGCGTCGGAATATGCGGCAAAAATGCGCGTGCATCAATATATATCGCGTGTCCTCCCGGTGGTTGCACGATCGGCACGCCTTCGTTCGCGATGTGGTTTCCTAAAAACGCAGTCGAAGCAATTCGATATTCTAGATATTCTTCTTCCAGCGCTTCGTTTAATCCCACGGCAATTGCTTCTAGGTCGCGCCCCGCGAGTCCGCCGTACGTTGGAAATCCTTCCGTCAAAATCAGCAAATCTTTTTGCTGCCGCGCCAGCAAATCGTCGTTGGTGCAAAGAAATCCGCCGATGTTGGCCATGCCATCTTTTTTTGCGGACATGGTGCAGCCATCGGCGTATGAAAACATTTCTTGCGCGATGGCGAGCGGAGTCTTGTTTGCGAAACCCGCTTCGCGCATTTTGATGAAGTAAGCATTTTCCGCGAATCTGCACGCATCGATGTACAGCGGAATTCCGTGCTTCTTGCAAATCTGTTTTACCGCACGGATATTTTCCATCGAGACCGGTTGTCCGCCACCGGAATTATTCGTAACCGTCAGCATCACCAGCGGAATGTTTTTCGCCCCTTCGCGCTCGATCGTTTCCGCCAACCGCGCCGTGTCCATATTCCCCTTGAATGGATGAATCCGCGCCGGCTCTTTCGCTTCCGCGATGGGAAGATCCACCGCCTGTGCTCCGACAAATTCGCAATTCGCGCGCGTGGTATCAAAATGCGTGTTGTTCGGAACCACGTCTCCTTTTTTGCACATCACACTAAATAAAATTCTTTCAGCCGCTCGCCCCTGGTGCGTGGGAATCACGTGGCGAAATCCAAAAATGTTTTGTACCGAATCACGAAATCTCGCGAAGCTCGGTGATCCCGCATAAGACTCATCGCCGCGCATCATCGCCGCCCACTGCTCGGTGGACATGGCGGCGGTTCCGGAATCGGTCAGCAAATCGATCAGAATTGCTTCGGAAGCAACGAGAAAAAGATTGTACCCGGCGGCTTCAAGAAAGTTCTGGCGTTCTTCGCGCGTGGTGTGACGGATGGGCTCGATGCTTTTGATTCGAAACGGCTCGATAATGGTCTTGATCGGCATATTTTTCTTTTTGAGTTCGCTCAGGACACACTACCATACCGTCTGATTCAGCGCCGAGAGCATGATTCGAATGAAGGGATTCGAATGAGAAAGCTGGCACGGGCTTGATTTATTGGTGGCCCAGCGGAATACGCGCTTAGTCTTGTGCGTGCGGAACGGAAACCAGCGAAAAAAGATACACGACAATTCCCGCGAATAACAGAATCCCGCCCATGCCGAGAAAGACAAGGAACGCCAGTGGTCCCTTCCAAACGAGACACAGCGCTTCGACCAACAATCCTAAAATCATGAACACACCTGCGATTTGCAGGCGCTTTTCGAGTGGATTTGTGCTCAGCATCAGTGTCCACCACTCCAGAATTTGACGTTATTGAGAGTGGCCACGTTGTGCACGACTTCATGGCAGCCACTGGAGATGCAGGATTTCTTGTTGGCCCTAATTGCAGGCAGGAGGTCGGGATCCGAGTTGTGCACGGCGCCCGATTCGAACGAGCGTGCTCCTTCATGACAATGCAGGCACTCGCGATTGTTATAGGCGGTGTAAAGTTTGATTTTCTCGGGAGCCGGAGGAGTTGTGAAGTAATAGATGTAGACGTGCCGCAAACCACGCATCTTGGAATTGAAAGTGCCGAACATAGTGTAGTCCGTGTGGCAGGTGTAGCAGGCCTCCGCCGCCGGCACGCGATGGTTCTGGAAGTGCGCTGCGGCAAGGTAAGTCGGATCGTCCACGCGGAGACTCTTTCCGAACGCTTCCATGGTGTGACAGGAAAGGCAGAATTCAGTAGATGTCGATCTTTCAAGCTGGCTAGAAACCCCCATGGACATACAAAGGATCGGCAGGCAGAAGAGGATTAGGAACGCAGAGATTTTTCCTCCCCGGGTCATCGCCGCGCCTGGGCGCAGGAACAGCGCCGCGATGGAAATCACGGTGAAGAGAATGAGGAGTAGAAGTAAGGTGACCGGAACCGACATGAACGAGATCTCCTTAACTGCCCACGGAGGTGAGCAGCGTGAGAAAAGCCAGATGCAAAAGCGCTTGCTTATTCCTCAAGATTACTTAGCAAGCGAACGGATATAGGCAACGAGCGCCTTGATTTGATCCGGCTTCAAACTTTTCTCGTAGGCCGGCATCTTGTTTTTTCCCTTGGCGATCGCAGTGGCCAAATCGTCGTCGGACATCTTCGCCACTTCGGGAGCAGCGAAACTACCCGCTTTCATGGCTTTTCCGGCAGCTGTTTCGCCCTTGCCGTCCGGGCCATGACATCCGGCGCATTTCGACTTATAGGTAGCTTCGGCGGCGTTGTCGGCCTTAGCGCTTTCACTCATGAAGGCGATCATTGCCAGTACGACCGCCGCCACCGCTATCTTAAGGATCCGGTTGTTTGTTTTTCTCATGATCTTCTCCTTGACGAGGTATCGTTGCCAAATTCATCCTACTCCAGTTTGCCTTCTTTAATTCATGCGTTACGTATTTAAACTGCTCTGCCACCGGGCTCGTGTTGTCTCCTGCTTTTCTTCCAGAGCTGAAACCATTCTTGTTACCTGCGCGATTCCATCGGTGCCTAAGACCGCGGCGCGGTGCTTTCCATCTGCCGGATATAGAGAAACAGCCCGACCACGGTTATGAAGATGAAAACCAGCGCTAAACCCAAACCGCGGCGGCGATAGTCCCGCTCCGCCAAGGCACTCTTTCCTGCTTGAAGATTCTTTGCGGTAATGTTGAGGCCCTCCTGGATGTCCTTAGTTACAAGATCTTTTTGGAAACTGTGGATGGTGACACGGGCTTTGGTGAGCGCATCGCGGGCCTGATCTTCATCCAGCCGCGCCTGACTGACTTCCATGCCGGAGGATTCGGCGACGCCAAGCACGCGATCCGAATCCTTAATTTCGTTTTCCAAACGAGTCAGGTTAGCAAGAATTGTTACACGCGCCTGATCGCAACTATCTCCCGGCGAGTGGCACTGCATGCAAACGCCTTGTGGGCCGGTGCCAAGTTTTGCGTCCGTCGGGTGAGTGATGCCGTGGTTGCCGTGACAGACGACGCAACCGGGAAGACCGGCGGATTGAAATGCGGCTTTGTGCGAACTTTTTTCATACATCTGATCCTGAAAGACATGGCATTTCGAACAGACATTTTGTACGGAGTCGACTCCAGGAGGCGCCGCGCCGTGATTTCCATGGCATGTTGTGCAAGTCGGCGCGCTCAGGTCGCCACGGACGGCCATGGCCTCATGATGTACGCTAGTGCTGTATTTTTCGAATTGGTCCGTTGGAATTGAATGGCCCTTCATGTACGAGGCATCGGCATGACAGCGAGCACAGGTCTTAGCGACGTTGAGCGGGTGAACGTTCGAACGCGTGTCACTGGACGGACGTAGGCCGTGCACGCCATGGCAATCGATGCAAACTGCGACTTTAGTGTCACCCTTGGCCAGAAGTTTTCCGTGAACACTGGTCTGGTATTGGCTGAGTTGATCCGTCCGCAAGGAAGGGTTGTACTTGCGCATGAAGGCGCCATCCGAATGGCAGCGTGCGCATAGGGCGGGTATTTGACTACGTTCAATCTTTCCACGGAACCCGGCCGCCTTGTTCATAGCGTCCATGTCGGCCCTGGTGGGATCGCCACCATGGCAACTTGCGCAGGTCAAACCTTTTTGCGAATGAATATCCTGGGCGAATTGTTCCTCGGAAACCCGACGGGGAGGATCGAGCGCGGAGTGGCAATCGAGGCAGGTGTTCGCCGTTTGCGCGCGTGCCAAACTCGCGCAGGCGGAGAGGACCAGCAACAGGACCACTTTTAGCAAAGGTACGCTATTTCGCCGTGTAGCCATAGATAGTCATCGCAATAATGTAGGCGAGGGCGAATACGCCCGCACCCATGATGAATCTCCGGCCGCGTCCGCGGCCCAAGTGATCGAAAAATGGGAGCAACATCCAGAGCAATCCTGCAGCGCCGAATAAGAGGATGCCCACGACCTCGCCGTCCAAAAACCACAACTTTGCCGGAATTTTCTTGAGTGTCTGAAACATGAACATGAAATACCACTCGGGACGGATACCCGCCGGTGCAGGAGCAAAGGGGTCGGCTTTCGTGCCCAGTTCCCAGGGCAAAATGGCGGCCAGTGCGCCAAGAACGCCGAGAGCGATGTACCAAGCCATCAGCTCGCGTAAAAAAAAGCTTGGAAAAAACTTCATCTCGCGCATCTCGCCGGGGGAGACCTTCCAACGAGCTTCCAGGCCGGGCGGGACGCTCATGCCGAAGTATTGAACCAGCGCGAGGTGAATCAACACAAAGAGAGTCGTCAGTCCGGGCAAAACTGCAACGTGAAATCCAAAGAAGCGCGTGATCGTCGCTCCCGTAACCTCCTCGCCCCCGCGGAGAAAGACCATCATGCTATGGCCGACAACGGGGACTTGGCCGGTGATTTCCGTTCCTACCTTGGTAGCAAAAAACGCGAGGGTATTCCAAGGGAGCAGATAGCCGCTGAAACCAAATCCCATTGCGAGAAAAAGCAGAATCATGCCGCTGAGCCAAGTGAGTTCACGCGGCCTGCGATAGGAACGCAAGAAAACGACGCTGAACATATGGGCGAACGCAGTGAAGATCAACAGGTTGGCAGCCCAGGAGTGAATGGAGCGAATCAACCAGCCGAATTTCACGCGGGTCATGATGTACTGCACACTTTCGAACGCTTCGTTGGACCCAGGCCGGTAGTAAAGCAGCAGCAGGATTCCCGTAACCAACTGGACCATGAACAGAAAGAGGGTGATGCCACCCAAGAAATACCAGTGCGAGAGTTTGTGAATGGGGACGGTCTTTTTTTTCAGTGGCCCGATGAGTTCGGCCCAGTGAAAGCGTTCATCCAGCCAATCGTAAACGCGGGTAGATACGCGCAATTCAGGCCTCCCGCTTGCGGATGACGATGATTTCGTCTCCGCGCACGTGAACTTGAAAAGTTTCCAGCGGGCGAGGAGGAGGACCGGAGACGTTGCGTCCATTCAGGTCATAGAGACCGTTGTGGCAGGCACACCAGATCTCGTGGAGATCGTTGCGATACTGCACAGTGCAACTCAAATGTGTGCAGACGGCGGATAGAGCGCGGTACTCGCCTTCCGCGGTCATGAGCAGGAGAGCAGGGCGGGTACCAAATCTAAAAACTTTGGAGCTGTTGGGTTTTAGATCTCCGACTTTGGATGCGACAACTTCATCTCCGCCAAGGTCAGCCACGGGTGGCGGAATCAAGTAGCGCAGAACGGGATAAACGAATGCGACGATTGAACCTAGAACGCCGCCGCCGAGAAGTAGCTCGACCAGACGCCGCCGCACGGGCTGAATCCTAGCGGGTTCCACAGGTTCCATAGAGTTGTAGTTTCTCTCGGGAGTTTTTGGCTCAGAAGCGACTCAATGCTTCTTCGCCAAATCCCGGATATAACCCACCAGCTGGTCGATCTGTTCTTTGCTCAACTTGGCTTCGTACGCCGGCATCTTGTCTTTGCCTTTGGAGATGATGGTTTTCAAGTCGGCATCGGTCTTCTTTTGAATATCGGCGGAGTGCAGGTCGGGGATTTTCAGCTTATCTCCCATCATTGTCTTGCCGGAGCCGTCTGGCCCATGGCACATACCGCACTTTCCCTTAAAGAGGGTTTCGCCGGTTTCTTGTGCCTTCAAGGGTGAGCCGAACAGCAGGAGCATTCCAAGCGCTCCCGCGGCAAGCAACAGTTTCTTGAAGCTGTGTGTCTCGATCACCGTCTCCTCCGAAGTGTTCCAAGCAGAATGACTAAGACTCAATTTGTCCGAGAGATCGTTCAGAATGCATATCTGATCGAAAGTGTTACTAGATTGGCCCTAAAATTCCGCGGCGCAAAAATATCCTGAACTGCTCCAGGAGTGGGATCTTCGTGATAACCGTAATAATCCCAATAAGCTTTCCCGGTCCAGTTTTTTGCAAACTGGTAGTCCACGCCTCCCAAGGGATGGAGCCACTTGGAATTCAGTGGGCCGGTGACCTGATTGGGGATCAGGGCTTGGGGGTCGAGACGCAATTGCGAACCGCTCGTGCCTGTCAAATCCGCGCCGATTCTTAGGGTCATACGTCGAACCGGCGTTAAGGTGAAGTTAACATAGCCATACTGGGAATTATTTACGTAAGTGGAGAGCTGCTGGACCAAGCCGGGGACGTCCGGGCAGGCTTGGATGCCGGGGCCATTCTGCCCGGCAGCAACGCTGATGTAGCAGATCAGGATTTGAGAGTAGACATCGTTGTAGTCGTAGCCGATTTCGACGCCGATCTTTTCTGTCGGCTGTATCAACGCGGAAACTCCATAGGCGCGGCTATGCTGGAGATCATTCACCTGGAAAACATTGTTCCGGCCTTCCCAGATGTTGATACTCCCGTTCAGGCTCAAGCGGTCGGAGACTCTGTATTTCGTACGAACCCGATACTCCTGCGATTGGCGCGGGCTTACGCGCGTGAAAGAGTTATCTGCGCTCATCAATTCGGTGTCAAAGCTGATTCTCCAGTTGGCGGTGGGCTGGGCCCAGAATCCGAAAAGCCCGGCATACTCATTGATGTATGTCACGTCGACGGGATCGGGAGTCGAAGGTGGAATCACGAAGGAGATCGAGCCATCGAGGTTTTGGGTGCAACCAGAAGGCAGGGCTCCCGCGACACGCGCGCAAGCGCCACGGGCAGCGTTATTGGGGAAGAAGATTTCGTCGGTAGTGTTGTAAAAATTGTCGCCGATAGCCCGGTGACGGTAACGGAAGCCTAGCCGGGCTCCAAACTTTGAATTGAACTGATATTCGAGTTCTGCCAGATTGGTTTTTTCGTCTTGCTTCAGAAAATTGCTGTTGAGCAGCACCGCAACGTCGGGCCCGGAGCTGGTGGAATGCACAGGAGTGCCGGCCGTTCCATCGCTAGGTGCGAGACAACTGGCAGGCAAGCCCGCAGTGGGAGCGAAGACGTTGGCGGAGGTCAACAGGTTGGCGCTGAAGAAGGAGCATTCCGAAGAGAGAAACTGGGCGGGAGCGTGCCAGTTACCAAAGTGAAAGGAATCGACGAAACTGAGTTTTGTTGTGATATGCCAGGTTGCGCCAAAGTCAGCAGTGGACGCCACACGCCTCCCCTGGACCGGCCCAGTGGTCAGGTCATTGCGCAGATTCGTGCGCGACTCGCGGCCGAACATCGACTGGTTGTAGTCGAAAACATTCATGTCCCCGCCGGAGTAAGTGGCGCGGGCGGAGAAGTCCCAGTCCTTCCAGTAGTTTGATTGCAAGCTGATTTGTTGGGTGGGAGTATTCGTGCGCGTTCTTCCGTGGTTCAAATAACTGAAATAAGCACTACACGTGGGATTCACAAAACCAGTGGCGAGGAACGTATTCGCGCAAGGCTGATTGGCGCCAGCGTTTAACGAAACGCCGAGATCCACGGGAGTTCCATTGGAGAGTTGGAAGAGGGGATTCTGGTTCGGGTCGGTTATGCCGGTGTCGCCTTTGTAGTAGTTCCAGATCTGGTCGAAGCTGATACTGGTGCGAGGAAGAAGCCTGAAATCCACGCCCACACGGTAAGTATTCACCGTGGTTTTGAAGTCTTTTAGCAGCGCTTGTTCTGTCCCCTGGTGAACCGTCGAGAAGACCGGCCCCTCCACGACATTTCTGGAATAGCCAACGCGGAACCGCACCCGGGATTCTGGGAGAAGCAACAGGTTGTAATCGCCCATTTTTCTCCGAGTGTCCATCTGGTGCGGAGACTCGGCCAGAACGCAGCTAGTGCAAATGGGAGCGCCATATCCTGCCGGCCCGTTGGCGAAAGGCGTGGTGGGATTCAAAGGGTTGGCTTGGAGCGAGTAATCCCAATAATTCTGGTCTTTGCGGAAGAGCGCATTAAAGTTGTACCACTTATTTTTGCTGATGCGCAGACGCGAGGACATATTCGGATCGCCGCCGTATCCGAAGTTACTAAAATAGAAACGATCAAAAAAGGCAGCGTGGTGATCGAGGGAGGCCATTTCAACGGTGAAGCCGAACAGGCGCGGGCCGGGCTGCAGATTTACGAAGGTGTCGTAGGCTTGGACGTCTCCGCCTACGCTCGTGAAGCGGCCACCAAACTCGATGGACTGCTTGATGTTGTAGTTTCCCTGCTCAATGCCCTTTTGTTCGTCTTGCTGCTGGGCACGGGCGGACGGAATGCCGAATGTCAGAAACAAGGCGAGTGCGATGACGAACGGAAAGGCCACCCCCAGGTGGAATTTGTATTTGTAAGTAGTGTCCATGTGCAGTATCGCTCCCCCCTACTGGAAGAAGAACTGATTGGCGTTAGAACCATGAATCTGGGTGTGGCAGAGCGTGCAAGCTTGATACTTCTGCGCCTGATTGTGGAACGTTGGAGTTGCCGGCGCACCCTGATCGGCTGAAAACGCATGGCATTCCAGACACAGCAGGTTGACCTGGGCGCGCTTCAATAACCGGGGATTCGAGGAACCGTGAGGTGTGTGGCAGGCCACGCATCCTTCGATCAAAGCCTCGTGTTGATAGACGAATGGCCCCGCCTTATCGGTGTGGCACTTGAAACAGACGTTGTCCTGCGAGGCGCTTGCCCGAAGTTGGCGGGTCAGGAATCCGCCATGAGGGTTGTGACAATCGGTACATTTTACGAGCCCTTCGTTTACACGATGGTGGAAAGGCCGGTTGAATTGCTGCTTTTTGTCCAGGTGGCAGGAGTAGCAGAGAGTCGGCTGACTGGCCTTCATCAGGAACTGGCTCTCCTTGGCGTGATGAGGATCGTGACAATCGGTGCAAGCAACATTGTTTTGGAGGTGGGCGGAGCGTGCAAAGTTGCTGTGTTCCTCGCCGTACTGGTGGCAGTCCAGGCAGCGTGCGCTGATCTCTGCAGCGGACGCGTTTTTGAAAGCAAAGATCTTGGTTTTGTCGCCGCCACCTTCGACGTGAGCTTTTCCGGGGCCGTGGCAAGCTTCGCAGCCGTGCCATTCGGGGCCTTTCTTTGTGTCCATGGTGGTTACAAAATGAGGCGAGTCTTCATAGGATTTGTAGAACCCCTTGGAAGGCATGTCCTCATGGCAGGTCTTGCAGGTTTCTGTTCCGACGTAAAGCGAGGGATCCGTGGGGCGCACGTATTTCTTCTCCTGGTCTGCGGACTTTGGCTTGTCCGCAGCGGCCAGGGCCGTGACGGCCAGCAAGCCGAGAAGAGCAAGAGTTGTGACGAGTCGACTTTTGGGAATGCGTACGATGCGCATGGACAACTCCCCCCATCCAATCCATCGAAGATCCCGAACGAGCCACTGGCACGATCGAGTTTGGGCTGATTCTAATCAGCATGCTATTTCTGGGCTGTGCAATACAGCACACCTCGATGTGACGGTGGTCACAACGGGAGTTCTCGCCAATAGCCGTTTACTAGCTGCCTAAAAACATTGTTGTTTTGATTCTCTTCCGCCACCGTGCCGCTATTCGATCTTTGCCTTTAGCCAAAACGGTGCGACGACGGTTCCCGGCGGAGAAAATGAGAGGGTTCAATAGCAATACACCCAGTGCAGCCGGGGATAAAGCAAAAACAGGTGAGTAGTACGGAATTGTGCATGGGCAATGACCGCCCACAGCCGCTGCGTATTGATGTGCCAGCCGTGCTAAACTTTATGGATTCTAGGCCCGTAGCTCAGTTGGTTAGAGCGCTACCTTGACACGGTAGAGGTCTGGGGTTCGAGTCCCCACGGGCCTACCATTCCATGCGATTCCGCAATGGTCTTCGTATACATTCTGCAAAGTGAGACAACAGGACGCTTCAATATCGGCTCGACCGATGATTTGGAGAGGCGCCTCAGTGAACATCTCCGCGGGCATAGCCTAGCGACTCGCGGGCGCGGTCCGTGGAAACTTGCTTACAAGGAGGAATTTGAAACACTTCTCGATGCACGGCGCCGCGAACTTGAGATCAAGCGATGGAAGTCTGCCAAAATGATTCAAGCGTTGATCCGTGGTTCAGTTGGTTAGAGCGGGCCGACCGGGTCGGCCAGGTCTGAGGTTCGAGTCCCCACGGGCCTACCATTCCATCACCTGTAATTCTTCACGCGCAAATTGGCGTTTTTGGTTGTTTGGGATCTGTCCGATTCATAGGGAAGAAGAGAATAGCCAAAATTCTCCAGCCCGGGATTCCCGTACTCAATTGACCAACGCTGGCTTCGGATGATGCATCGATCCTTGTTCCCTGCACGATAGAATGCTCTTGTGATGTCTATCCCTCGCCGAGCACAACTGTGGTTAATTGCATTGGCTTATGCCGCTGTCTTCGTAGTTGCGGAGACCTTACTCTATTTGCGGCACCTGCAAGAACTCAAGTATCCCGCAGAGGCATCTGGTGGTATGTGGGCTGCCGGCGATTTATTTCTCTACATCTTCATTGCCGGTCTCTTCATGGTCCCAACCGCCCTTCTAATATGGTTCACTGCAAGCTTCGAGGCCTTCTATACGCTATATTCCAGATTCCTGCTGGGTCTCAGCTTGAGTGCGCCAGTTTGTTTGAGCGTGCTCTATCTTGGCGAAAAGCATGTGGGAGAGACCTTAATCAATCTTTGTTTGTATAGGCTCGTATGGTCGCCGCTTATTCTTGTGGGAATGGGAATCAGTCGGTTGGTGGCCCGATTTGATCGAGCAAAGCGATTTGCTTCCTGTGCGCTTCTGATCGAGGTGCTAACCCTGGGTATTGCTGTTGCGCTGCTAATCCATAAGGCAGGGGCTGCCAGACATTAGCGCAGATGTCCGGCGCCATAATTAAGCCGCTTTGACCGGTAGAGGTCGTCAGGGCAAGCGAGTCCCCACGGGGCTAGCATTTCCTCAGTTAGGGGAAACTTCCAAACTAAATTCGCGATGAGTGGTGATCAGGGCAGTTTTTACGGCTTGCTCTTCGATCACGAAGGATATGTTGCATTCGGAAGAGCCTTGGGCGATGGCGATAAGATTTACGTTTTCACGGCCGAGGGCGTTGAAGGTGCGGCCGGCAACGCCGGGAGTGCCCCGCATGTTTTCTCCGACGACGGCGACGATGGCGACGTTCGAATCGACGGTGATGTGCTCGACTTTTTGGTGCGCGAGATCATGAGCAAATTCTTTGCGCAGGGCTTCGACGGTTCGCTGGGCGTCCACAGTGGAAACGATGAAGCAGATGTCGTTTTGCGAGGACGATTGCGAAATCAGGAGGACGTTGGCGCGGACTTCGGCGGTGGTTGAGAATGTGCGGCCCAAAACATCGGGCAAGCCGACGATTCCGGGGCCGCCGACGCTTATTAATGTTACGTCGCGGATGGCGGTCAGGGCTTTTACGCCGCCTCCGATGCTGCGGCCTTCGGGCGTGATTTTCGTGCCGAGACGCTCGGGCGCGAAGCTGTTTCGAATCCAGACGGGGATAGCGGCCTGTACTACGGGATTTAGTGTTTTCGGATGAAGAACTTTCGCGCCGAAGTAAGCCAGCTCAGCTGCTTCGCGGTAGGAAATCACCGGAATGGTGCGGGCTTCCGCGACGAGGCGCGGGTCGGCGGTCAGGACGCCGTCGACGTCGGTCCAGATGATGACTTCGTCGGCATCTAACGCGGCGCCTAGGATCGTTGCTGAATA
>JBGPDI010000046.1:0-34440 GCA_041482215.1 Candidatus Acidiferrum sp.
CCAGCGTCCTCGTTGCCGCGTACAAACACTGCATTCCCGTGACGATCCATCTCGCCATCGGCACAGACATCCCGCACATGCATCCTGCTGCGAATGGCGCGGCGCTCGGCGATGCCACGCATCATGACTTCCGTTTGTTCTGCGCGCTCGTTGAGCAAATGCATCCGGGCGGCGTCTATCTCAATTGGGGATCCGCGGTCTTGCTTCCCGAAGTTTTTCTGAAAGCTGTTTCCGTGGTGCGCAATCTCGGCGTCCCGCTCCGTCCCATCACCACAGCAAATTTTGACTTTATACAACACTACCGTCCGTTGCAGAATGTAGTGAAGCGTCCCACCGCTTCCCCCCGCGGCCGCAGTGGACCTGAATCGCACGGCTACGCCATCACCGGGCACCACGAGTTACTCTTGCCCCTTGTCGCCGCCGCGCTGGCTGCAGGCTGGCCCAAGAAACAGCGCGTTGGAAAACGATGAGCCTGATGGACGAAAATCCGCCGGAAGCCCCGCTCGGGGGAGATCCTCTTTACTACGCGCCCGCGCCAGCTCCCATTTACACTCCACTCCCTGATTTGCCGGAGGATCTTCGCATCTCGTGGTCGTGGCCACATCTGCTGCTGTTTGGTTCGTTCATTGTGGTCAGCCAATTTGTGGTCGGCATTCTTGTTGTCGGATACTATTCGCTGAACCGCCACATGTCGCAGGCGCAGCTCCGGAAGATGCTGGAGTCGGATCCGAAAATCCTAGTTGGTGTAAATGTCCTGCTGTTCGCTCTAGTTTTTCTTTTCCTTTATGTGACCCTGGCTGTTCTTCGGGACTCGCCTTTCTGGCGCACTCTCGGTTGGAAAAAACTCACCCCCGATCCGCATTCTGGCAAAAGCAATCCGTGGGTGTATTTTTTCTCCGGCGCGGGCTTGGCTATTTTTGTGGCGCTTGCCAGCTCGCGCGTCAAAGACGCAGACCACGCTCCCATTCAGGAATTCCTCAAAAATCGTGCGGGCGCACTCTCCTTGATGGCCATGGCGGTTTTTGTCGCGCCGCTGGTGGAAGAAACTGTTTTTCGCGGTTACTTGTATCCTGTTTTTGTCCGCATTTTGTCTGGCATCGCGCGCTCCTTCGGGATGGAATACGCCGCTGCGCTCCGCACCAGCGTGGCCAGTAGTGTTTTGTTGACGGGCACGCTGTTCGGATTGATGCACGGTTATCAGTTGGGCTGGACGTGGGGACTCGTCGCTCTTCTGATTCTTGTTGGGGTCATCTTTACTTTTGCCCGCGCCTGGACCGGAACCGTGCTCGCAAGTTTCCTTCTTCACCTCGGCTACAATTCCATGATTGCCATCAGTGGAATCATCGCTACCAAAGGCTTCACCCAAATACCCCCGCATCCTTGAGGTCGCGATGCAACTCTTAATTTGGCGGCGCACGTTTTTCTCGGCAGGCGTATTTCATTACAATGGAAGATTGTGGGGAGAGTGAAAGAATGTATGTAGCGCAGCCGATTGAATGGACGGAACGCGGCGTGGTCATGCTGGACCAGCGACTGCTTCCTGGCGAAGAAGTTTCCTACACGTATACGGACTATCGTGAGGTGGCTAAAGCCATTCAAGAAATGGTGATTCGCGGCGCGCCGGCGATCGGTGTGGCAGCCGCCATGGGCGCGGCGCTCGGCGTTCTGCATTCTTCCGCGAAATCCGTTGACGCTCTTCGCGCGGAATTTTCGGAGATTTGCGCCGTGCTTGCGAAAACGCGGCCGACCGCGGTGGATCTTTTCTGGGCACTGGAACGCATGGAACGGCGTTTCGCGGAATTGACCGCTGAGAATTCAGACCTGGGCAGGATCAAACAGAAATTGGTGGAGGAAGCGCAGCAAGTTCATTTCGAAAAGCGCGCCACTGACGAAGCTATCGGGCGATTTGGCGCGGAGTTCATGCCGCGCGACGGCCAGATAATGACGCAATGCAACGCCGGCGCGCTGGCTACTGGGGGCATCGGCACCGCGCTCGGTGTGATTCGCGTGGCGTTCGAACAAGGGAAAAAGTTTAGTGTGCTCGTTCCCGAAACGCGGCCGTATCTGCAAGGCGCGCGGCTGACCGCTTGGGAACTTCACAAAGGTGGCATTCCGCTTACGCTCATTACCGACAATATGGTGGGCCACTTTATGAAATCAGGAAAAGTTGGTGCAGTGGTGACCGGCGCGGACCGTATCGCGGCCAACGGCGACACGGCCAATAAGATCGGGACTTATCAGATCGCGGTGTTGGCCAAAGAAAACAACGTGCCCTTCTATATTGCGGCGCCGGTTTCGACTTTTGATCTTTCCATCCCTGACGGCGACCACATTCTTATTGAAGAACGCTCCGCGGCCGAAGTCACGCATCTTCAGGGCGTACGCATTGCGCCTGACGTCCATGCAGCGCATCCTGCATTTGACGTCACGCCTTCGCGCTACATCGCCGCGATTTTCACTGAACGTGGCGTGGCGCGGGTGCCTTACACTGAATCTCTCCGAGCGCTTGCTGCGGAGTCCCGATCAGCAGTCATCGCGCGCTGACATTTCAAGCTCAGGACAACCGCTAAAACGTCAGTTCTGAATTCCCATTTGAGTCAGGAAATACGCGTAATCAAACGCGGTTTCGTGTAGGCGGTCGTAGCGACCGGAAGCGCCGCCGTGTCCGGCGGGATTCATGTTGGTTTTGAAGATCATGATGTTGTGATCCGTTCGCACCGCGCGCATTTTCGCCACGTATTTGGCGGGCTCCCAATACATCACCTGGCTGTCGTTGAAGGACGTGCGTACCAGCATATTGGGATAGCTCTTTGCTTCAATGTTGTCGTATGGCGAGTAGGTGAGCATGTAATCGAAAGCCGGTTTCTCTTTCGGATTACCCCACTCTTCGAATTCGCTGACCGTCAGAGGAAGAGTTTCATCGAGCATGGTATTCATGACGTCCACGAAAGGAACGCCCACGAGAGCGGCGTGAAATAAATCCGGACGCATATTCAAGACCGCGCCCATCAGCAAGCCACCTGCGCTTCGTCCTTCGATCACCAGACGGTCTTTCGAACCATAGCCGTGAGCTACGAGATACTCCGCTGAAGCAACGAAGTCGGAGAAGGTGTTTTTCTTGTGCATCATGCGCCCATCGTCGTGCCATGCTTTTCCCATTTCGCCGCCGCCGCGAATGTGTGCAACGGCGCACACCACGCCGCGATCGACGAGGCTGAAAAGATCGGAGTCAAAACCGATGTCATAGGAAGATCCGTACGAGCCGTAGGCGGTTAAGTACAAGGGCCCTTTGCCATCCAGGTTTGCACCCTTCAGGTGCACCACGGAGATGGGGACCTTCACGCCGTCGGATGCGGTCGCATAGATTTGCTCGACCGCGTAGCGCGTGCGGTCGTAGCCACCGGGAACTTCTTTCTGTTTCAGCAAGGTGGACTTGCCGCTGGCCATGTCGTATTCGAACACGGACCGCGGAGTGATGAACGACTGGTAGCCGTAGCGGTACATGGTGGTATTGAATTCGCGATTGGCGTAGGGATAGGTAACGTAGGCAGGTTCGGGAAAATCGATTCGCCGCGATTCGCCGGTGCGAAGATCGGTCACTCGCACTTGCGGCAAGCCATTCTCGCGCTCGCTCAACACGTAGAAGTCTTTGAAAAAGTCAGTGTCATCCAGCATGACATTCGAACGATGGGGAACGACTTCCTGCCAATTCTTTTTGCCGGGATCGGAGACGGGCGCCTTCACGAGGCGAAAATTTCGCCCGGTGTCGTTCACGCGAATATAAAAAAAGTCTCCGCTGTGTTCGGGGTAGTATTCGATGTCCTGCTTGCGTGGCTCCATTAGTTTCCAAGCCGCGTTTGGATCATTCGCGGGAATGTAGCGAGCTTCGCTCGTGGTGTGGCTGCCGGAGAACAAAAAGATGTACGCCTTGCTGCGCGACTTCCCTGTGTAAACGTCGAATTTCTCGTCTTTTTCTTCGTAGACCAGAGTGTCTGGGCCGCTGGTGCCGACATTGTGGCGATAGGCTTGATAGGAGCGTTTCGAAACGGCGTCTTCGACGGTATAAAAAATGGTCTTGTTGTCGTTGGCCCAGGCGATGGAATCGACACGCTCGGCGTGGTCCGCCCACAATTTGCCGGTACGCAAATCCTTCACGGCCAGTGTGAACTGCCGGAAGCCGGTATTGTCGGTGGAGTAGGCGAGCAGATTGCCGTCATCGCTGACGTGGAAAGCACCGAGTGACATGAACTTTTGTCCTTTGGCGAGTTCGTTTACGTCCAGCAAGATCTCTTCGGGCGCGTCCATGCTGCCCTTTTTCCGGCAATGAATGGCGTATTGCTTGCCGGCTTCGGTTCGAACGTAATAAAAGTAGCCGCCCTCTTTAAATGGCACTTCGATGTCCGTTTCCTTGATGCGGCTCAGCAATTCGTCGTAGAGCTTTTTTTGCAGTGGTTCGGTCGGCTTCATCACGGCATCGGTGTACTTGTTCTCGGCCTCGAGATAAGCGGCCACTTCGGGATTCTTCTTTTCGCGCAGCCAGAAATAGTTATCCACCAGCGTGTGGCCATTGATTTCCGTGGTCTTCAGAACTTTTTTGGCTACCGGCGGCGCCGGGAGCGAAGAGGGGGCGTCGTCCGCAGCCTGCGCAATTACGAAAGCGAGGGCTAGTGAAGCGAACACCATGGTGGCGATTCGAACGTGCCGCAACGTGAGTTTCTTCATCGGATTTCCTTCGTGAGACTCAAGAACGGAGCCATTCTATACCAACAACTGTTTATCGGCGATGTCGGGCAGACGGACGGATATGCTGGCGATAGGTGCGCTGGGCGGATGCCTTCATTTGGTTCGACCGTTCGCGTGCCTAATTCACCGCATGAAGTATTCACAACCAACCGCTCTTTTTCGCCGTGAGATTCAATCTGGGTATAATGACTCGCGATGCCTTCTTGGACCCGTGATCTGGTTCGTTCTATTTTTCTTGCCCTCTTAATGATTCCGATTCCGTATTTGCAAGCTTCTCCCGCGCTTTCGTGGAGTGGGGTGCTGCGCGATTCGGCGGGAAAACCTATCGGTGGGGCCACCATCAAGCTCGTTGCGGCAGAGAGTCAGCGGGAGTATTCCGCAGCAACTTCGACGGCTGGCGAGTTTGCATTCACTTCGATCGAGGCGAGCAATTACAAGGTTACGGTGAGCGTGGCTGGAAAGATTTGGACGGTAGTGGATAACGTGACAATCAAAGACGGTGCCACAGCCACGTTCGGTCTTCAACTTCCTCCAGAAGGGCGGGAGTTTCACATCGTCACCTCTCAGGATGCCGCCTCTTCGCAGGCGAGCGGGGGCGAGCACCTTTCGACGGGAGCAGTGTCTAGCTTGCCGCTGAATGAACGCGACTTCAGCAAACTATTGCTTCTCGCCGCAGGCACCATGACGGACACCAATGGGGCGGCGAATTTCACACAGCAATTTGCGGTTAACGGGCAGCGCGGGTCCGCGGCAGTATTTGCCATGGATGGGGCGGACACCACAGATCCCGAGCTCGGCGGGGCAACTTTTTCCAATTTCAATGTGGATGCGATTCAAGAGGTGCAATCCAATTCCGGCGTGATGCCGGCGGACTCGGGGCACGGTGCAGCGGGATTCACGAACGTGATCACCAAGTCCGGCAATAATTTCATTCACGGGAGCCTCTTCGAATTCGTGCGCAATGCGGATTTCGATGCCCGGAATTTCTTTGACCACAAAAACGATGTGGACACGCGGCGGCTGCCGCCGTTTGTGCGCAATGAATTCGGATTGACGAATGGCGGCCCGGTGGTTCTGCCGCGAATCTACGACGGCCGCGGAAAAACTTTTTATTTCGTGGAGTACCAGGGTTTCCGGCAAGTTTTGGGGACCACGCAGGTAATGCCGGTGCCGACGCAAGCAGAGCGGCAGGGAATTGATACCACTACTTTTCCTGGCGACACGTTGACTGTTCCCGTGAACAGCAGCATCGCGCCGCTGCTCGCGCGATATCCGTTGCCGAACGATCCAACCGGCGCATATGGCGCTCGCACGTATGCGACATCTTCCAAAGTTGTGACCAACACCGATCAGGTTTCGCTGCGGCTTGACCATCATATTTCGGAAAAGGCCAATCTGTTTCTGCGCTTTAGCCGCAACCAGGTTACCGGACCAACCACGAACCCCGATCAAACTGCGATTGATCCTGATTTCGCAGTGAAGTTTTATGATCACCAGCGCAGCGCGGCGGTGAGATATTCGCGCACAATTACGCCGCACTTGAGCTCGCAAACAACGCTCGGGTACATTCGCAGCACGCCACTCTTTATCACCAGCAACAAAACCCAGCCAGGGATTGCTTTTGGCGACGGTCTCTTTCAGGGATTCAATTCCGCTGACGGATCTGTTTTCGGTTCGTATGGAAACGTCTATCAATTCAAGGAAGACATGGTTTTCACCCGCGGGGCGCATTCTTTCAAATGGGGTGCGGAGCTGCGTTACAACCGTGATTCCACGATTTTTGGGACGAATCCCAACGGGCTTTACACTTTTGGAGGCGGCACGGCTTATTCCACAGTGTTTATTCCATCCGCCAGCGGGTTGCATGACATTCATCCGGGCGATCCGCTGCCGGATTCGCTCACCGGCTTGCTCACGGCGACTCCCTTTTCCTATACGGTGACTGCGGCCGCGAGCCTGACACCGCAGGGAAATAAATTTGACGAAGCGGCCGTCCGCCGTGAGGCCTACAATTTCTATTTCCTCGATACCTGGAAAGCGACTCCGCGATTGAGCGTCAACTATGGATTGCGCTATGAAGTGAATAGCCGGATTCATGAGGCCGAGAATCGTACTTCACTCGCTCTGCCGGTCGGGCCAAACGGCGATCCCGCTGGTTTTTTTGCCCCGGGTACAAAACAAATTTATCTTTACAATCCACAACCTCCTTACGAAAAGGATTGGAATGGATGGGGCCCGCGCCTGTCGCTTGATTACAGCATTGGGAAGCACACGACTCTGCACGCCGGCGGCGCGATCACCACGCTTCTTACCAACCTGTGGCTGCAGAATTATTTGACTGGCTCATTCCCCTTTGTTTTTCAACCGCTGGTGACTGCACTGCCCGGGCTTCCGCTGAACTTTCAGGATTCAGTGGTGCCCCTGCCGCTTCCTACGGTTTACACCACGGCGGGCCAGCCGCTTTTCCCCTCGGGGAGTAGCAGTAATGTCGCTCCTAACACGCAGATGGATGTGCAGAGATACCAAAACGATCTGGCGGCTATGACACCTGGAAATCAAATTCAATTGTTTACCGCAATCAGCATCGATCGGCATTTGCGAAACGGATACATCGCCACGGAGACGCTGGGTATTGACCAGGAAATTGGCGGTGTGAAGATCAGCGCCGCGTATGTGGGCACGGCGGGAATTCACCTTGCGAGTGTGCTTTCACCGAATGGTTACGGTGGGGCGGACCCTGCGTTCGCGCGTTATACGCAATTCGATTCGGCGGGGCACGCCATCGGTGGTTTCGGGCCCGAACTTGTTATGAGCACTGGGGCGCATTCCAGCTATCACGCGCTGCAGACGAGCGTCAGCCAGAGCAGTTCACGGACAGGGCTGAGCTTCCAGGCTAGCTACACGTTTTCAAAAAGTATTGATGACACCAGCGCTGTGCCGGGAGGGATTTCGGGGAGTCCCGGCGTGATTTTGCAGACGCTGCCGCAGAATCCTTTTGATTGGGAAGCGGACAGGGGCCCTTCCACTTTCGATGTGACTCATGTGTTTACGCTGAGCGTGATTCAGCGATTGCCGCTTGAGCGTGTAGGATTTCTCCAGCCGCTCGGCAAGACGCTTACGAAGGGCTGGCAGGTTCTGAATATCACTACACTTACGACGGGACCGCCGTTCACGGTTTATTCCGGCGTGCAGCAAACTGGCGCGGGAGCTGGAGGAACTGACCGGCCTGATCTTGTCTCTATGCCGAGTTTCTCCACGAGCCGGACTGTGCGCGAGGACTACTTCGGGATGGGCTCGGCGAACAGTTCTTTCTTCCAGATTCCCATCAATGTGCCGGGCGGGACGGGCCCAAATCAGGGTGTTTTCGGGAACCTGGGACGCAACACGTTTCGTGGCCCTGGCTTTCGCGACTTCGACCTGGCGTTTATCAAAGATACAGCGTTCGGCCATCGCGGAAACGGTGAGTTAGCGAATATTCAATTTCGCGCAGAGTTTTTCAACATCTTCAACGAAGTCAACTTTGGTTTGCCATCCAATATCGTGCGAGGCAGCGGTTTTGGCATTATCAGCAGGACGGCGGGCCCATCACGCCAGATTCAGTTCTCGTTGAAACTGAATTACTGATTCTGCTACCGGAGCTTCACCGCTGCCCCATTCACTTTCGAATCAACTCTGCGCAATTACGAGTGGTGCTCGCCTCCGCAGCACGAGGGGTCTGAGGACTTCGCAGGCTGTACGTATTCGGACTTGGCGTCCACCTGGTAGCCTTCGCCATACTTGTCGTGATGGCGGACCCACGCCATGGAATGCGTCAAGCCCTCTTCGTCGCGGCCCTTGGGTGTGATGTCCAGCCAGTTGTAGGCGCCGATGAGGATGTCCAGCCCGCGCCCATAGCTTGAATAGGTGTGAAAGATGTTGCCGGCGGCGTCTTTGTAGAAGACGCTGGTACCGGGGCGCTCCTCGCTGGGGAACTTCTGCATTCTATAGTTGTAATAGACTTCGCCCTTGCCCACTTCGTCCTTCGAAATAGAGGCCTGGTAGTCGTAATTGAAATCGGTGGCGTTCGACGAGACCCAGTGGAAGCGCCAGCCCATGCGCTTCTTGAACGCTTCGATCTGGGCGAGTGGCGCGCGCGAAACTACTGCCAGCCTCACGTCTCGGGCCGCGAGATGCACCACGCTCCCGTCGATATGATCCGAGATATACGAGCAGCTTGGGCAGCCTTCCATCCAATCGGGACCGAACATGAAGTGATAGATGATGAGCTGGCTTCTGCCGCCAAAGAGATCGGCGAGCGATTCTTTGCCTTTGGGTCCGTCGAAAACATAGTGCTTCTCGATTTTTTCCCAGGGAAGGTCGCGCCGTTGCTGGCTGATCTCATCGCGCAGTTTAGTGAACTCCTTCTCCTTCTTCAGCAATTCTTTGCGCGCAGCGAGCCATTCCGCCGGCGGTACGACTTTCGAATGTTCCATCGCACTTTTTGCCATGACTGATTCTCCTTTCAAACTTCTTTGTTTTCGCAAAAAACAGATAGATTAAAGAAACCCGGAGCAAGCAATTCGATCTTTGAATGCGGGAGCTTGGAGCCGCCTTACCCAACCAAGCTCCCGCACTTAACGGCCATTCATCGAGAATTTGGGCCCTTCGAGCCGGAACTCTAGCTGCCCGCGGCCTGGGTCTTGGGCGCCGGCATGGCCTGCCGCATTTGCGCCATCATTTTGCGAATGGCTTCGTTCGAACCGGGATTGTGTTTCTCACGCCAGGCCTCGAGGCGCTTCACTTGTTCTTCGAGGTTGGCAAGAAACTTCGGGCTGCTGAACATCGCGCGCCACGTACCGATCACAGGCTTCACCTGTTCCCAGACGGCCCACTGTTCGCCGGTGTTTTCGAAGAAGAAGTCTTCGTCGATCAGCCCGCGATTCACGATGCTGGCCACCATTTCCCAATAGGTAAGCACCATGCGCATGTAAACGCTCCCCGGGCTACCCGGAGGGCACACCTTCATTAATTCATCGGCGTCCTTCACATGAAAGTTTGCCGAGAACCACTCACGCGCTTCACGCAGCCGAGGTTCGCGCCGCTCTTCGTATAGCCGCAACATCAAGTTCACCTGCTCGTTCGTTACTTCAGCCATGTTTCCTCCTCTGATCTGGATTGCAGATTTGTTTTTTCGTGAAACTAACCAAATGGATTTTCGTCCGCGCTGGGTCCGTAAATTGACGGCACGGGAACATTCAGGATCCGCAGGTAGACCGAGAGCTGGCCGCGATGGTGATAGTTATGATTCATGAGGATCGAGCGGATGAATCCAATCCGCGGGATCGACATCAGAACCCTTCCGTTTTTCGTCAAACTCCAAGTGGACATGAGGCGCGCATCGTCCATTTTGCTGAGAGTGTCCTTGGCAGACTCGAGGCTTTTGGAGAAAGTGTCCAAAACTTCCTGGCGGGTCTTGGCTTCGGGCTGTCTAAAGTTCGGGGCTTCCATACTGTCCGGCACCGCTAAGGCAGCGACGCTGCCTGGCACGGACGCGATGTGCAGGGCCAACTGGCCCAGGGAAAAGGCCTTCGGGTGGGGTTTCCAGGCGAGTTTGTCCTCGGGGATTCGATCCAAAACTCGCTTCGTCGTTTGTGCTTCCTGATCAATCTCAGTCAAGATGCAATCTACGAGGCTCATGACTTCTCCTTTCGTGGCGTTCTTCGATGAAGCTTTTTCACCACCAGCGCGGTCAATCCGCCGGTGGACATCACGCTGGCGATCATCAGGGCTGCACTGGCCATGCACGCTGGACACATACGGTTTCTCCTCGCGAGGCGGTCGCGCTCAGTGCGGGCGAAGAGTTTCTGCCCTCTTCCGAACGCACTCATTGATGTGGGCCCAGCCCTTCGAAGTTCCTGCGCGGTTGTCGTCCGGAATGAATCCAAGAGCGGTGTGGTGAAAGCTAATCAGAGTTCCGCCGTCTTTCTGGGTCAAACGATACTGCACGTTCGAAATGACCGGGTAGGACATGAACAAGGGCCCTGCGAATTCGAGCAACGTTGGACGCTTGATGGCTTGTACGTGTGCCCAGAAGTGGCCATTGTTGTCGCCCAGGTCGCGGAACCAGCGCCCGCCCGGCCAAGGCTCGAGCTTCATCGGCATGGGACCAACATTTGGGACTTCATTGTGGGGTCCCAATTGTTCGAGCAGCGCGGCGAAGGTGGCTTCGAGCGATGCGCGCACGTGAATTTCCTCCGTGATATTCAACGTCAGATCTTCAGTTTTTATTCCTGTCGAGATCATGCTTCCTCCCTGGATGGAAATCAGCTGGCGTGTCGTTGGACGGACTGGACTTGCCTTCCGCGCGGTCCTTGATGCGGCTCAGTTGATGCTGCCAGAAACGCTCGAACGTGCCGGTCCACTCGTGAAGCGGGCGGAGCGCTTCGGCGTTGGTGCGGTAGAGCATACGGCGGCCATCGCGGCGGACGTTGACGAGGCCGACTTCCAACAAAACGCGTAAGTGCTTGGAGACGGAGGGCTGCCCCAGCCCCAGCAAATCCACAATTTCCCCGACCGGTCGCTCCTGTAGAGCTAATGAGCTCAGGATGGCGCGACGGCGGGGCTCCGCCACGGCGTTGAAAGCATCGGAAGTTGTCGCTGCCCTTGCCATGGGATAGACATTACATTCCTATATGGGAATATGTAAAGCAGTTTTTTCTCGCTTACATAGGCGCTCCTGATGGCTTCCCCAACTATTCACGTTTGCACCCAGGAGAGGGCGACAGTGGTAGAATGCGCGGCGGTTTGAGGCGGAGGACTGAGATGAAGATGAACAAACGGACATGGAGCGTTATTGCGCTGGCTGGGATAGCGCTGGTTTGCGGGGCTGCGACGTGGGCACAGCAGGCGCCGGATTATTCGAAAGTGCAAATTAAGGTGACCAAGGTTTCGGGCAATATTTACATGCTAGAAGGGCAAGGCGGGAACATCGCGGCTTCCGTCGGTGAAGACGGCATCGTGATCGTGGACGATCAGTTCGCACCGCTGGCGGAAAAAATCCAGGCGGCGTTGAAGAATCTCGGCATCACGGACAAGCCGGTGCGGTTCGTCATAAACACGCACTATCACGGGGATCATACTGGCGGGAATGTGCCATTCACTGAAGCGGGTTCCACGGTGATCGCGCAGGACAACGTGCGCAAGCGGCTCGAGGCTGGCGGCGTGGCGGGAAATGGCGGCGCGATCAAGATGGAAAATAAGCCGGCACTGAAAGCGGCGCTGCCGGTCATCACGTTCGAACACGATGTGACGGTGCATCTGAACGGCGAAGACATTCGCGCGCTGCATTTTCCCTCCGGCCACACTGACGGCGATTCAATCATTTTCTTTCCGAAGAACAACGTTGTGCACATGGGAGATGATTTTGTGCGCTACGGCTTTCCGTTCATTGATGTGGCCAGTGGCGGCAGCGTGCAGGGCATGATTGACGCGATGGAGAAAGCCACCGCTCAGTTACCGGCAGACGTGAAAGTGATTCCCGGGCATGGCGCGCTTTCGAATCTGGACGATGTCCGTGCGTTCACAAAAATGTTGAGAGAGACTTCCGGGGTGGTGCAGAAAGCCATAAACGAGCACAAAACGCTCGAACAGATGAAGCAGGAGAAAATTCTTGCACCTTGGTCGAAATGGCATGGCGATTTCGTCAACGAGGACGCCTTCATCGAAACGCTTTATAACTCGCTTACTGGAAATAAGGGCGAGTTCATGAAGCACAACTGAGGGAAGAAGTTCTTAGTGGTTAGTTGTTACTGGGCAATGCGGAAGGCGGGATTCACCCCGGCCACATAAAGTAGAGGCACGATGCATCGTGCCCTCCACGGCTTACTCCAAAATATTGCCTCTACGGTCGGGCATTCGGCGAGAAGAATCCGATGGGCAAATCGCGCGCGGTGCGCAATCCGGCCGGGGCGTCGAGAATTACAGGAATCGAGTTCACCACGACAGAAGCCGTAGCAATGTCGCCATGCGAACCGCCGGGAATCGTGAGGCTGATGTTCGGATGCCCGATGAGCGTGATGGTGTCTGCGGGATCTTTCGCTCCAACATACATTTGCAGCTCGAGGTACACGAGTTCCTTGCCGTCTTTCGAAAGGCCGCGGCCGATCTGGTGAACGCCGGCGGCTTGGCCAGCTTCGACGGTCAGATACTCGGTCTGTACGCGTTCAGCAGCAACTTTGGGTTCGATCGTTTCCGTGATTTGTTCGACGGGCAAGTTCAGGCTATCCGCCACCATGGCGACGGATTCCGGCAAGCCGACATGCTTGATCACCCCCGCTTGCACTTGCGCTCGAAATTCCTCGACGGTCATCCCCGCGCCGATTTTTTTCTGCAACGGCAGACGGCGCTTGGAGGCGTCCACCACGCGGAGAGCTTTGGCATGCTCGATGCGCTGAGAAACGGCGGCGAGCGTCACAACCAGCTTGTCCATCACGAATCCAGGATTCACGCCGGTGCCAACGAGCGCCACACCCATTTCCTTGGCGGCGGCATCGAGTTTCGCGGCCAGCTCCGGTTGCGTGCGATATGGATACGACAATTCCTCGCAGGTCGAAACGATGCAGGACTCTGCTGCGAGGCAGGCGAGCAACTGATCCATCACTTTCGCGAGCGATGACGATGTGGAATGGATGACGACGTCGGCGTTTTGTTCCAGGACTTCCGTGGCATCCGCGGAGATGGTTACACCCCAGGGGGCGTCCTTTGCACCGACAACTTCTCCCAGGTCTCGCCCGACCTTAGCGGGATCGGTGTCGATGGCGCCGATAATTTCAATGGCCTGTTTTTCCCGCATGAGGCGCGCGATGGACGCGCCGATGGGACCGACGCCAAACTGAATGGCGCGAATTTTCTTTTTCACGGCTCTCTCCGTCTCTTTGCGGCGGCTGAAGTGCAGCCGCCAAATCGCTTACGCACACAGCGTATTTTCGTCTCAATATAAACCTCTACGATAATGGAATTCGCCAAAGCATTCAACGAAGAAGCGTTCGAAACGATTTGACGGGTGAACCCGCCGCAATCCCGCCGAAGGCATTGCTGGCGCGCCGCTTGCGCCGCATAATGGCAGGAGAAACTGTTAGTTGATTTGGGAGGGCGCCATGCCTGCAAAAAAAGTTTCCGAAGCTGAGATTGCCACTATGCTTTCGAATGCAAAGGGATGGAGTGTCGTGAACGGCAAGTTGCACCGGGAGTATGCGTGCAAGGATTTTGTCACGGCGTTTGGCAACATGACGCGCGTGGCCCTCGTGGCGCAGGCCATGGACCATCATCCGGAGTGGTTCAACGTGTGGAATAAGGTGGTGATCGACCTGACTACGCACAGCGTGAAAGGGATCAGCGACTACGATTTTGTGCTGGCGGAAAAAATCAGCGAAATTTTCGATACTCGGCCGCCTGGTGCGGGAAGTCCTCAATGAGGCGAAAAAACGAAGATTATCGAACCGAGGCGGCCCCTTGAAGGTGTGAGGGTGGAGACTTGCGTATTTCCCGCTGATTTCGTCTTTCTTTACAGTTGACACGTGCGTTTCCCGGTGCTACAAACCGAAGAAAGACAAGCTCTTTGGTGGTGAGTCTCCTAACGAATTGCCATAGTGCAGTACGCGAGTGAGGCCGCAGACCTGCCTGGCAGGGCAGGGCTGCTGAGCCGCCGAGGGCTTTGTCATGCAACACCCCACCACCCCGGGAGGTGAGAACTTCACTGTTTTCACCTCCTATTTATTTTTAGCTGCCGTCCTTCGCCTGAGCTTCTCTTCAAATAAAATGTTAAGTCCTTTATCACCAATGCTTTGCCACCGGACCATGTTACCCCGTCGTTTTTAGCTTTTCGTAATCGTTGTTTCAAGGCCGGGCTCGGTTAATATGACGCCGCCATTTCGATTGAGCCAACTATGAGCCTCACCCCAGCGCCGCTGCTGTCCCTCTCAAAAGTCACCGTAGTGCGCGGTGACCGTGCGGCCCTCCAGGACATTACGCTGGAGATCGCCAGCGGGGAGCACGTGTGCATCCTGGGACCGAATGGATGCGGCAAGTCGACGCTCATCAAGACGATTACGCGGGAATGCTACCCGCTGGTGCGCGAGGGGTCGCGTATTTCCATCCTGGGACGCGAACGATGGAATGTTTTTGAGCTGCGCTCGCTGCTGGGGATTGTTTCGCCGGACTTGCTGGCGTCGTGTACTACGGACGCTACTGGACGCGACGTGGTGCTCTCGGGTTTTTTCAGCAGCACTCGTATTTTTCCCCATCATCAGCCCGATCCGCAGCACTTGAGCCGGGTGGAAGCTGTGCTCGAACGGCTTGGCATTGCGCACCTTGCGAACCGCGCGGTGGCGCATATGTCGTCCGGCGAGGCCAAACGGACGCTGATCGCGCGGGCTCTGGTCCACAATCCGCAAACTTTGCTTTTTGATGAGCCCAGCAACGCGCTGGATATCGGCGCGCAGCTTCAGCTTCGCGACACGATGCGGGAACTGGCCAAGAGCGGGATGGGGATTCTGCTGGTGACGCACCATGTTTCGGAAATTTTCCCGGAGATGGAGCGGGTGGTTCTTTTGCGCGAAGGGCGCATCCTCGCGGACGGGCCGAAATCCTCGGTTTTGACGGAGGAGCACCTTTCGAAACTGTTCGGAGTTGCCATCCGCTTGGGTAGGCAAGACGGTTTCTACCACCTCTACTGAGAAAAGTTAGAGGAGTCCGTGATGTGCACTTGGACTAGCGCTTGGAAAATTCGTCGAGGGCGGCGCTCAGACGCTCGAGGCCGCCGCGAAGCCCTGCGGTATCGCCGCCGATGCCGATCCGAAAATGCTGAGGCATCTCAAAAAATTCTCCGGGGACGACCGTGGTTTCAAATCTGTCACGGAGCAACTTTATAAAAACTTGAGGATCGCCGTGCGTAAGTCGCGGGAATACCACGGTGCTGGCAGGTGGACGAAAACATTCGAGGTCGCGCCGGGAATCGAGGAAAGTGTCGAGTATCGCGCGATTCGCTGCGAGCAGAGTTCGCGTACGTTCGCGGAATTGATCCAGGTGATCGAGTGCCATCACGGACATGCGCTCGGCAACGTGCGCGCCGGTGGCCGCGTAC
Organism: Candidatus Acidiferrum sp.; assembly: GCA_041482215.1. GTDB lineage: Bacteria > Acidobacteriota > Terriglobia > Acidiferrales > UBA7541 > Acidiferrum. The sequence goes on from JBGPDI010000046.1 coordinate 15,863, forward strand.
AAATCGTTCAGTCGCCACATGCGTTGGGCGAGAGGAGCTGACGCGAGTACCCAGCCGCAACGCAGCCCACTCAAGCCGTAGACTTTCGTCAGGCTGCTGGTGACGATGAAGGGATTATCATCAACAGGTGCGAGCGACTGACCGATCGGAAAACAGAACGGCGCGTTGCGGTCGAAGAGTATTTCTAAATAGACTTCGTCCACCAGAACATGAGCGCTGGTACGTATCGCGAGTTCGCCGATGGCGCGCACCGTTTCGGCGGGCATCAATGCACCACTCGGATTGTGCAGATTGGTCAACACGATCAGTCGGGTGTCCGGAGTGATCGCTTGAGCGATCTCGGCCGGATCGAGCGAGAAATTGTTTTCGAATCGGCGCGGAATCCGCTTCACGCACGAACCGAGATATTCCGCGACGTCGAGAAGCGGGCCGTAAACGGGTTGTTCGATCAGCACTTCATCGCCGGGATCGAGAACGGCGGCCATCGCCAAGTGATTGGCCATGGAAGTACCGGCCGCGGTCACCATACATTCCTCCGGCACGCCCGCGTGTTGCGCCAGCCGCTGAATCAACGTTGCATAACCGTAAGCGCCGGCCGCGGAGATTCCCAAATCTTCCATACGCAACGGGAATTCTGCGAAGGGCACGCCAAGGAGTCCGCTGGTTGCCAAATTAAAGCGGGCGTGCGAAAGCGTCTTTGCCCACTCCATGTAAGGCGAGCGTTTTTTTCGTGCTGCAGCATTCATGATCCAGTTGCCTCCCGGTTTTTCGCACGCCACAAAAAGTATGCCGGCAAGCCCGCGACGGCGATGCCCAGCCCGATGAAGGAGCGCTTCGGATCGCGTGCAAACGTGCTAGCCACCACGATCCATTCCGCGGCGATAAAGAGCAGCGTCGTCCAGGGATGTCCCGGGACCTGATAGTCAACTTTCTCCGCGCCCACGGCGGCCGCGCGGCGGCGCAGCACAAACAAACACACGGCCGTCAGTCCGAAAAAAATCGAGTCCATGGCCACGACGTAATTCACGACTTGCGCGAACGTGCCTGTCAGGGCGATCGCAATGGCCCAGATTCCCTGCAAGGTAATGGCGATGACCGGCACGCGCGTGCGCGGGTGTACCCAAGCGACACCTCGGAAAAAGACGCGATCTTCGGCCATCGCAAAATAAACGCGGGGCGCAGTCAAGAAAGATTGCGCGAGAAATCCGAACGCGGAGAATGCAATTCCCGCAGCGATCAGTGAGCCCCCGCGCGGACCCAGCAAAGCGCGCATCACCGCGGAGGCCGGCGTCGTTGCGGCGGCCAATCCAGCTGGTCCCAGCGCGCGCACGTAAACGAAATTCACCGAGCTGTACACCACAATCACGCCTAGGACGCCCAAGAGCAGGCCGCGCGGAAGTGTCTTGCGCGGGTCGCGGATTTCTCCGGACAAAAAGCTCGACGTGTGCCAGCCACCGTAGGCGAATAGCACCGGCGTCATCGCGGAGCCAAAAGCGATGGCGAGATTGAGAGACGGAGGCTGGTCCAGAAGCGGGCGCCAGGAAATTTGCGACGCACCGCCTCGCAGAAAACTGCATGCTTCAAGCATACCGATGGCGGCAATCGCCGTCAGCGTCATGACAGATTGCACGCGGCTACCCACGCGCACGCCGAGGCAGTTGATGACGGTGAGCAGTGCGAGCGCGGCCGCCGCGATGATCGAATCATTGATTTGCCAGCGCGTGAGCTCGAGGAAATAACGCGCGAAAGTAACCGCGACCGCGGCCATCCCGCCCGTCTGGATCACCAGCAGCAGCACCCAGCCATAGAGAAACGCCACGCCGGGATGGAGCGCGTCCCGCAGGTAGGCGTATTGGCCGCCGACAACCGGCAAGCGCGACGCCAGCTCGGCGTAAACGAATCCGCCGAGAAGCGCAACGATGCCGCCCGCAATCCAGGCGCTCAAGATTAGCGCGGAGGTGTGCACACGTTCCGCAACAATGTAAGGATTGATGAAAATTCCGGCGCCGATGATCCCGCCCATCACCGCCATGGTGGTGCCAAAGAGGCCGAGATGCCGCGCAAGCGCGCCGCTCTGTGGAGAGGGTCCGCCGGAGATTTCTGTTTGAGTCACAAGCCTCGGTTCAATTCGTTCGCGCGAACTCGTAGAGGAATTCGACGTAGGAACGCACAGCGCCATCCATGCCGTGCACCTTGGGATTTTTCGATTCGATGAGGTAGTACTCGTCCGGAGCATGCGCGCCGCTGCCATGACCGAGGCCGAAGTGATCCGCAGGCAAATGCAGCGGATCACCGGTGAAAATGTAGCCCGGCCATGATCCAGCGGTGCGCGGCAAGACAACCGGGTCGATTCCGTTTTTCTTGTAGACGGCGGTACCGGCACGGACGATTCCCGCATCGGCGGGCGTGCTCGTGGGATCGTAGCCGCCGCTCATGTGCACTTCGATATCGCCGAAACCTTTTTTCGCAAGATGGGCTTTTAGCGCGGCGAGGGCTTCGGCGGCCGTCATATCTGGAACGAGCCGCAGGTCGAGCTTTGCTACTGCCTTGCCAGGAAGAATTGTTTTTCCACCGGGTCCGGTGTAACCGCCGACGAGGCCTTCGATATTCACGGTCGGGCGAGAAACGAGTAGCTCCAGAGCCTCTTGCCAGCTCACGTCGTGGACCCAGTGCTGAACGCCGAGTTGCTTCATGGCCTCTGCTTCGTTCAAGCGACGCGCAGTCTCCGCGATCATTTTCTTTTCGGCTGCGGAGAGCGGACGCGCTTTGTCGGCAAAGCCTTCGATGGCGGGATCGTTGCCGTCGGGCGCGACCAGAGTTGTCAGTGCTTCCACAAGGTGCCACGCGGGACTGTCGAGGCGCGCTTTGTTGCTGGAGTGCACGTCCTTGCGCGGGCCGCGACCCCAGCGTTCGCCGCTGGAAATCAGTTCACATTCGATGACGCCTTTTGCGCCAAGCGTAGCGGTGACTTCGCCGCCGAGACCTTGCGAGGCGCTGGGCATAAAAATCCCCAAGCAATTTTTCACCGCCGCCATCACCTCGGGCTTTCGAACAACTTGCGGAAAATGTGGCGAACCGATTTCTTCTTCGCCCTCAGCGACGAAAACCAAATTCACTGGGAGTTTCTGGCCAGCGCCGCGAATCGCGTGTAACGCGGCGAGAAACGTGGCTTGCGGGCCTTTTTGGTTTACGGCGCCGCGGCCCATGACGACTTTACCGAGGCTGGATTTCTCGACGAGCGCGGCTTCGAATGGCGGCGAAGACCATTCGGCGGGATCAGCTTGCTTCACGTCATACATGAAATAGAGGCCGAGCGTTTTGGGAGCACCTGCGTCGAGCGTGGCAAACACGCCGGGCTGGCCATCGGTCGGCATTTTTTTTATGCCAGCGAAGCCGGCATCGCGAAGCATCTGCATCATCAATTCGCAGCCCTCGTTCATGCCGCGATTTTCGGCAGCGATGGACGGCTGGCGGATCCAATCCTGCAGGCGCTTCACGGATTCGTCGTGCCGTTTTTCAATCTCCGCGCGAATGGCGTCCATTTCGCCGGGATGCGCCTGCACCCAGCGAGGCACCGCGAGCGCGGCGGCTGCTGCGGCCGCGGTTTGGAGGAATGCGCGGCGATCGGGCGGCGGAAAGTTTTCAACTGCCGACGTTCCGTTAGTGTAAGAAGTGCTTTCTTCTTCGGCGCGATTCTTCACCTGCTCGTCCCCGCCGTCCTCGAATTGAGAAGAATTTGCCATCACTACCTCCTCAGATACACATTTTGTGGAAAATGAACGACTGACTGCATGCCTGCTTCAACGCCGGAGAGTATACCCTTTGGATTTAGTGGGCAATGGGAGAGGCTGCTGGCGGCATGTTAGTTTGTCCGCCGTGGTGCATGTTTGCCTGATCTACGATGCGCGCAATAGTGCCTTTTGGTCCGACTGCCCAACCATGTTCGACATCCAACATAGCCACGGCATTGAGATTCAGCGAATCCGTGGACGTCCAGATTGCGCGGGAGACGTTGCTGACGCTGAAATCTTCGCCAGTTGGTCCGACGGCCACGCAGACAGTATCTTCGACGCACGCTACCGCAGAGCGGAAGCCACCGGGCTGTTGTTCGGAGAGTTGCCAGGTCTTGCCCTCATCAAGGGAATAGGCGGCAACGCCGGACGCGCGTTTGGGATCCTGGTAGTCACCCCCGACAACAACGAATTCTTTTTTGTCAGAGCGAGTAATAGAGAAAATTCCAGATGACGCGTTCGCATGGGAAATGGGAGTTTCTGCGACGGTCCAATTGCGTCCTGAGTCAGGAGAGTGGAAGACTCGCGCTGCTGGGCCACCGGTGCCGAAAAAGATCTCTTCCCCGGACAAGAAGAGACAAGTGTTGCTGGCGGCAAACGCGCCTTCGCCGGGCAGTGCCGCGGGCCAGTTACTATTGGAGAGCGAATTCCAATGTTCGCCGTCAGTCGTCTTCAGTAGCAAAAATTTGGTGTCAATGGGATCGCCGAGCGCGAAGCAGTGAGTCTCAGAAACGCAGGCGATGGTGTCGAGAAAGAATTCTTTGCGTTTATCCGTGTACTGCAGGTTCCAGGTTGCTCCACCGTCGGTCGTTTTGTAGATGCGTGACTTTTCTCCTTCGCCGCTGGACATGACATAGGCGGTGGTAGCGTTGAAGGCTACGATGCCGCGAAAGTCGAGCTTGTCTCCGTCTGCCACGTGCAGGCGCTTCCACGTATTGCCTTCGTCGAGCGATTTTAGGATCACGCCGTTGGAGCCGGAAGCCCACACCACTGGGACAGGCGCGCTCTTTGCATCCTGCGCATAGACGGCGCTCACGCCTCGCAGATTGGCATCCAGTCCGCTCGTTTGCACTTTCCACCATGGGGCTTCGGCGGGAGCACTGAAGAGCAACAAGAGCAAAAGCGTCCGCATAGCGCGCATTCTAGCAGGAGACTGCCGGAGAGGCGTTGTTGATTTCCCAGCGGCTGCGAATTCCGAACGAAACATTTGTTTCTTGCACTCATGTGGCTTAGACTTCCGCGGGCTTCCAGACGGGGAGGAAACCATGCAAACCACGAGAAGGACTTTTTTGGGTGGGGTTGGAGCTGCCGCTGCACTGGGTGTGGCTGGTGGCGTAAAAATTACGGAAGCGCTGGCCGCCGAGCCGCGCGCCACAAATGGTCCCACTCCAACGAGCGAGAAAGTTTTGTTCTGGGTCGCGGCGTCAACACCTTGCGGCAAGGATCTGAAATTCGATGAAGAGCTTTACAAGGACTTACTGGCGTATCTAAAAGCCAACGGCGCCGATGGCGTGGTTGTGCTCGGCACGACGGGCGAGTTCCCTTCCTTCTCGGTAGCCGAACGAAAGAAAGTTGCCGAGACCGCCTTCAAACACCGCAACGGTCTGAACATCATTGTTTCTCCGGGCACCGCGAATTTCCCGGAAACTCTCGAACTCTCGCTGCACGCCGAAGCCAATGGCGCGGATGGCCTGCTCGTAGTCCCTCCGTTTTATTACAAACATCCTCGCTTGGATGGATTAACGAAGTACTTCTCCATGCTTTTCGAGCAAGTGAAAATCTCCATCAACCTCTACCACATTCCTTTCGCGACGGGCGTGCCCATCAGCCATGAATTGATGCATGCCATGGAAAAATATCCGAACCTTACTGGAATCAAAGATTCGGTGGGCGATCCAAAGGTCTATCAAGATTTCGTGGCGGAATTCCCGAAGCTCAACATGCGTACGGGTACGACCGAGAATCTGAAGTACGCCCTGGACCACAACATGGGCGCCATCCTTGCAGAAGGCAACAACTTCACGAAACAGATTGCGGCAGTCTTCGCTGCGAAGCGTGCAGGCAAAGATCTCAGCGAAACCGTGGGCAAGCTGGATGCCGCATTGAAGCTGTTGCGCGAAGGCGGCGTCGATGAATACGGCCCGATGAAATACGCGCTGAGCCTGCAAATGGGGACGCGGCAATTCTATCAACGGCCGCCGAATACCGACGTGACAGACGAGCAGAAAACAAAAATCAAACAGGTGCTGGAACAATTCAAGCAGATGAGCTAGCGAACACCCACGGCCCAGAAATTCAGCGGAGGAATGAATATGCGCGAGAAGAAACCAAAGTGTTTGCACGTCTCGATGTTTTTGATTGCTGCCGGACTCCTGCTCTGGCCAGTAGCAGCTTCTTCTCAGGTTCATCCGAAAGACACCGAGTGGCCATCTTACGCTGCTGATCTCGCGGGAACGCGCTACCGGCCGCTCGACCAGATCAACGCCTCCAACTTCAGCGATTTGGAAATAGCCTGGCGCATCAAGACCGACAATTTCGGCGACCGCCCGGAATACAAACTTGAGGGAACGCCGCTGATGGTTAATGGTGTTTTGTACGCCACGGCAGGATCACGGCGCGCGGTTATTGCGCTGGACCCGGCCACGGGCGAATTGCTGTGGATCCACGGCGAGCATGAAGGAAAACGGGGCGGCGCTGCTCCCCGACAGCTCTCCGGGCGCGGGCTAGCGTATTGGTCCGACGGCAAAGAAGAGAGAATCCTCTATGTGACGCCCGGTTTTCGGCTGATTTGCCTGAATGCGAAAAATGGAATTCGCGTGCCGGGATTCGGAAACAACGGCGAAGTGGATTTGAAGCTGAACGATGATCAGGAAATTCTTCCGGACTTAATCACCGGCGAAATCGGCATACAGTCTGCGCCCGTCGTGGCCAAAGATACGGTAATCATCGGCGCGGCCTTCCGCGAAGGGATGACGCCGAAGAGCATGCGTAACAACAAAGGCTATGTGCGCGGGTTCGATGTTCGAACCGGCAAGCGCCTCTGGATTTTCCACACTATTCCGAAAAAAGGCGAATTCGGCTATGACACGTGGGAAAAAGACTCCGCAGAATACACCGGTAACACTGGAGTGTGGACGCAAATCACCGTGGATGAGCAACTCGGCCTGGTCTACCTGCCGGTCGAATCACCGACCAGCGACTATTACGGAGGCCACCGGCCGGGGAATAATTTGTTCGGTGAATCGCTCGTCTGCGTGGATTTGAAAACCGGCGAGCGCAAGTGGCATTTTCAGTTGGTGCACCACCCGCTGTGGGATATGGACATTTCCTCCGCGCCGATTCTTGCGGACATTACCGTGGACGGAAAATCCGTCAAAGCCGTGGCCCAGCCAACGAAGCAGGGATTTCTTTACGTTTCCGATCGCGTCACCGGCAAGCCGATCTGGCCAATACCTGAGAAGCCCGTGGAAGTTGGCACCGTCCCGGGCGAGTGGTATTCACCGACGCAGCCGATTCCCTCCAAGCCGCCTGCCTACAGCCGCAACGGCGTCTCCGTGGATGACTTAATCGATTTCACGCCCGCCCTTCGCGAACAAGCAAAAGAAATTGTCTCGAAGTATCACCTCGGCCCAGTCTTCACGCCGCCGTCCGCGAGCATACTCGAAGGCCCACTAGGCACGCTCACAATGGGTACCGCTTCCGGCGGGACGAACTGGCCGGGCGGATCTTACGATCCGGAGACGCACATCGTTTATGTGTACGCTTGCAACTCGTGTATCGAGCCGATCGGGCTGGTGCCGGCACCAAAAGAAGTCTCCGATCTCAAGTACGTCGCGGGAACCGCTGGAAGAACGGTGGAAATTCTCCATGGCCCTGGAGAGAACGCTGGAGCTGATTCTCCCAAGCCCCCGAAACGATCTGCTGGCGGCGGCTATACGCGCTTGGACGTGGATGGATTGCCTCTGGTAAAGCCGCCGTACGGAACCATCACGGCGATCAATCTCGACAAAGGTGAATTCGCCTGGCAGATCGCGCACGGCGAAACAGAAGACGTGGTGCGCAACAGCGAAGTGCTCAAGGGCATGAGCATCCCGCGCACCGGGCAGGAGACCTACAACATCGGCACGCTGGTAACCAAGACGCTAGTCGTCGCCGGCGAAGGGCACGTGACCACGACCGCGGATCATCCGCGCGGCTCCATGCTCCGCGCCTACGACAAGGCCACCGGGAAAGAAGTCGGAGCGGTGTTCATGCCGGCGCCACAAACTGGTTCGCCGATGACTTACATGGTGAACGGGAAGCAGTACATCGTTGTGGCCGTCAGCGGCGGGCCTTATTCCGGCGAGTACATCGCTTATACGCTGCCCACGGCCGGTGAATGAACACACCGCCGCGCACTTGAACTATCGAATGGAAAAGCGATGACAGTTCGGCGATGAGATACGCGTCGGCAATTCTCGTGGTGGGAGCAATTATTTCGTCACTCGGTTTGCTTCGCGCGCAAACGCCTGCCGGGGAATCGCGTTCCGTGTGGGACGGCGTATACACCGAGGAGCAAGCCAAGCGTGGCGAACCGATGTATCAGAAAGAGTGCGCGCTTTGCCATGGCGCAACGCTCACCGGCGGAGAGTCAGCGCCACCGTTGACAGGCGGCGCGTTCATGGCAAATTGGAACGGCCTCACCATGGGCGATTTGTTCGACCGGGTTCGAAAGACAATGCCACTGAGCAATCCAGGCCGCCTCACCCGCCAGCAAGACGCCGACATTCTGGCATTCCTGCTGAGCGCAAATAAGTTCCCAGCGGGGAACGCAGAACTCTATCGGCAGTCGGAGATGCTCCGCGAGATTCGTTTCGAATCGACCAAGCCGGCTGCCAAGAAATAAGAACGGCGATGTTGTGAACGTCACGTCGGGGCACGCACAGGATTTTGCAAGATTCTCTAAACGGAGGATTGCTTCATGAAGAAAATGCTTCCAGTAATCGTAATCGGGGCGGCCTTGATCGGCTACATCGCCGGGTACGCTTCGAAACCAAATCCGCAAGCTGTGCTCACCGGGCACTTCGACGACCTCTCCATGATTCCGAGCGCGAACGCCCAGGACAACAAAGGCGAGGTCATGCCTTTCAATTTCAATTCACCGCGCGAGCCGCAGTTGGCCCCCGATGCTCCGCCAACCACTTACTGGAACATTGATGACATTCGAAAAGCACACGGTGAGCTGGCGGACAAAGCCGCCAAGATGCTGAAGGAAGCCGGTAGTGGCAGCTCGCAATCCATTGGCGGCGGGCCGGTGCACGTCCAGACTCGCAACTTCAGCGCGTTCATGCTCTACCGCATGTATCGCGACAAGCCAGTGCCCAGTTTGACCAAGGTCAACAGCGTCCTCGACGATGCCGAGATGCATGCCGGAGCTTACGATTTCTATGTGATCACCGGAGGCACCGGCGAAATGATCGTCGGTGGAAAAATCGCCAACCGTCAGAATCTGATGGATAAAGACGGCCCCGTCCCCGGCGAATATCGCGGCCAGCCCGTCATTGGTGCGCAGACCTACAAAGTGAAGCCCGGCGACTGGCTGCTGATTCCGCCGGACACGCCGCACCAGCCAAAGCCAGACCCAGGCGGTTTCAGCTACTTCATCATGAAGATTAACGTTGGTGTGTATCCCTGGAGCTTGATCCGCTAGCGAAAAGCTCAGCGAAGCTGCCCGGGCTCGACGCCTTTCTTGCGAGCTTCGTCTAGCAGCGCGTCGATCTTGGACTCAATATCCTTCTTCTGATCCTGCAACACGCGAATCTGAACCTCGATGGGTTCGCGGTTGTAGCTTTTATTCAACTTGATGCCGCTCGCTTTGTTTGAGGGCTCACCTTCGCTGAAGCCCTTAAGATCCACGAGTTGTTTATCAATGTCCTCGATCTGCCCCTGAAGTTTTTCAAGCTGCTTGCGAACCGAAGCGATGTACTGCGCGTCCGCGGGCTTGGAAGATGCCGGTTTCTCTTTGCCTTTTGATTCGCCGACAACGGAGACCGTGCCGCTGGCGCCAGAGAGATTTTCGTTAGTCCAGACTTTCTTGGGCTTCGGTGCATCGGCTGGCGGCACTGAGTCTTTCGATTGGGCAGGCGATGCAGACGAACTGCTATCGGCAGATTGCGCGGCCGCCGAAAATGCCGCGAAAAAAGTCAAAATAAGTGCGAATGAGAGCGAACGGGGCATAAGGCCTCCAGTCTCTCAGAGTCGAGGGCGTTACTCTGCTATATCTATTCTAACGATAAAAGTTTCAATGATCAGAGGGGTTTGCGTGTGGTTTGTCCAAATCGGCATGCGCGAGTTCCTCGCGGATGGCCACGAGCGCTTCTTTTGGCGGGCCGATGTAGCGGTAGTTCGAATAAAACGTGCGCTCGTGGATGGAGAAGCCGGAAAAGAACTTTCGCCCGTCAAAATCGTATTGTGAAAAGCTGGCCAGCCAGAGCCCCGGAAAGTATTCGTAGCGTTCCTGCATGAAGTGACTGCCCTTGTAGACTTTGGCCAGAAAGAACCCGACCGATATGTCTTCGCTCACTTCGCCTTCGATGCGCGCCAGCTCTCCGGACTCCTCATCAATCCAAACGAATCCATGAACCTTGGTAAAGAAGGTGGTGAAGCGCGAAGTCGGCTTGAACGCCGGGTTCGGCTCCATCTTGTATTTCAGAAGCGTGCGCTCGCCCCGTGGTTCGTTGTTCAGAAAAGTGAACAGAAACGCATTGCGCGTGACTTCAATCAGTTCGTTGCGCTCTTTCTTTTTCTTCTCGAATTTTTCCACGCCATCGCGCTGTACGCGCCCGTCATTCACGAGCTGCGTCAGCGATCTCTCCAATTTCTGGAGTTCGACGCGATAGGCTGCGGCATCCGTAGGCTTGCCATCGGTGCCCATGGCGATCCGGTCCATGCCCGTGCCCGAGGGGATCACCCGTAAGATTTTTGTGCTGATAGGAGAAGGATCGTTCGGACCCTTGTGGGTCTCCACGCGTTCGATCCGTTCGTAGAGGTCAAGCGCGGCCTCGCCTTTCTTTTCGTTGGCGATAACGCGTTCGAAAACGCCTGGTTTGGCCGGCGCGATCACCGGTGTGGAATCCGGCGCCACGGATTGCGCCGCGCTCTCAACGGCGAGAGTTAGCGCCAGCATCGCAATGGGAACAAAGGCACGTTTGGACATGATTCGAGCCGGCGAGAAACCCGCCAACACACACCCAGATTGGATTCGCCGGGCCACCCATTTGTTGTACACCTTTGGCACGCGGAAATGCTCAGCTGGGTGTTAAAACAGCAATAGCTGTTTCTTGCAGAAAGAGTGCTAGGGCTTGGGTTTATCGGCGGTCTTTTGCTGTTGCTTCTGGAACTCCTCGGTCCACGGCGGCACAATGCCGTTCACGCGCGCATAAGCAATCGATTGCCCCAAGTGCTCGCCCAAATGCCCGGTAATCGCGATAAACGAGCCACGCAGCGTGGTATGCCAGTTGAGCATATCCTGTGGTTTGTCGGCATTAGCATCGTTCAACGCAGGGATCGCCTGGCGAAAGTGCGCAAAGGACTTTCAGGGCTTGCACGAGCTTTGGCTTATCGTTCGAAAGCGCCTGGATAGCCTTAGAGTCGTAGCCCCCTGGAAACGCCGTCCCCAGCGCCCGCGCGATCCCGTAGTTCGCGACCGTGATGTGGGTGAAGACTTCCCCCACCGAGCGAACTCCTTCGGCCGGGCCGCCAGGAGTACTTCTCAGCCGGCATGGCCTCGGCAAAGCGCGTGTATCGTTGCTCGTAGTAGGCAATCTCTTCGAGGAATTCTGCGCGCGGGCCGGCCGTGGGCGCGCTCGTGGCCGCATCCCCGCTGGCCGGCTTGTCCTGAGCTCTGCCGGGAGAAACAAAGCTCAAGATGAGAGCTGTAAATCCAAGAAAAGAAAGATAGATACGGCGCATAGGGTCCTCTGTTCCAGTTTGAATCGCGAGAGTCTGGCCTTCCATCTTTTTCACTGATTTTGCACTGGTGGAAGTACAATGAGTGTGACGACGGAGCTGCTGACCCTCAATTGAATTAGGCGTAAGGCTACTCCAGGAAACGCTGAAAGCAAAGTGCTGCTCCACACGTCTATATACCAAGGAACGAAACGTCGGGCCCATCCGTATTAGCTATAGAAGTTTGGAGGTCTGTTTGGGCGTAACCCCCATAGGACGCATAGGCGCGGTACCGCGCGCGATCCCGGAAGGCCTGGATCTTGCGGGCAAACTAAGCCGTCTTCGCAGCGCCGCCGTCACGATGGGCGAGACCTTTCGCCTGGCGCTGGACTCCCTGCGCGCGCACAAGCTACGCAGCTTCCTGACGCTCCTCGGCGTCATCCTCGCGGTAACTACTCTGGTGGCGGTAATGAGCGTGGTTGCCGGCCTGAATTTCTATGTGGCCGACAAAATCGCCAATCTCGGCGCAAACGTCTACGTCATCTCCCGTTTCGGAATCATCACTAGCGAGGACGCCTGGGTCAAAGCGCAAAAGCGGCCGCTGATCACCAGGGAAGAATTCGCCAGCTTGAAGGAAGGGATGCGGACCACGAGCCAGATTGCTGCTCTGCTCGGCACGTCCTCGGATGTGCGTTCCGGAAACGCCCTCATCGAGGACGTGAACGTTCAAGGCGTGACGCCAAACTACATTGACGTTCGAAGTCTAAATGTCGCCGTGGGCCGATTCCTGACCGAAGCAGACGAAACGCACCGTTCCGCCGTATGTTTCATTGGCGCGGATTTGGCCAAGAAATTCTTTAGCACTGTGGATCCCATTGGCAAGTTCATCCGCGCCGGGTCGCACAGCTACGAAGTGATCGGTGTAGCGACGGTCATTGGGAGTGCGTTCGGCCAATCGCAGGACAATTTCATGTATATCCCGCTGGGAACGTATATGAAGGAATGGGGCACGCAGCGAGATTCCCTGGTGCTCTTCGCGCAGGCGCAAAACTCGGAAATGATCCCGGCGTCTGAAGACGAGGCGCGCATGCTGTTGCGTGCCTGGCGTCATCTCCCCTGGGAAGCGGACGACAATTTTGGGGTCATCGGATCCGAATCGATCATGAGCTTGTGGAAACAACTGACGGGAAACTTGTTCGCCGTGGCCGTGGGATTGACGGCGGTGTTTCTGGTGGTCGGCGGAATCGTAATCATGAACATCATGCTGGCCAGCGTGACGGAACGCACCAGAGAGATTGGTTTGCGGCGATCGCTGGGTGCACGGAAAAAGCACATAGTTCTGCAATTTGTCACAGAGTCCGCCGTGCTGGCGGCCACTGGCGGGGTGATGGGAATCTGTCTGGCGTATGCGGTAGTCGCGGCAGCGCGCGCCGCAACCTCGATTCCGATGAGGACGCCGTTGAGCTCGGTAATTCTATCGCTAAGTGTTTCCACCGCCGTGGGACTTTTCTTTGGAATTTATCCCGCGATGCGCGCAGCAAAGCTTGATCCCATCGAAGCTCTGAGGGCGGACGGTTAAGGACACCATGGCGCAAGCACACGGCGAAAATTTGAAACAGGCCATGGACACGCTGCGTGCGCACAAGCTGCGCAGTTTCCTAACCATCTTCGGCGTAGTGCTCGGTGTCAGCGTCATCATGCTGGTGGCCGCGCTGATTACTGGCTTCGACTCACAGGTCCAGGACAACATCAAGCAATACGGTGCGGACACTGCGTTTATCTCACGCTTTGATCATGGACCGCACAACGGACGCCGGCCCAAGGACGAGCGCGAGCGCAAGCCGCTGACCCTCGAGGATGCGCAAGCCATTCAAGCGCTGTGCCCCGCGGTTAAGAACGTAACTGTGTTTCTAACCTGGTGGGAGCAACAGCATACGGTTCGAACCAAGTCAGGAAGTGTGAGCTCGATTGATTTTCGGGGCGTTCAACCAAACTTCGGACAAGTTTATGCCAACGCCTCGACACTGGATGGACGCTTCATCAGCGAAGGCGATGATTTGCACCGCGAGAAAGTCGTCTTGCTGGGCGAAAACGCGGCTCCGGTATTATTCCCCGAAGGCTCGCCGGTCGGAAAAGACGTGATCATTGATGGCTCGGCATTTCTGGTCATCGGCGTCGTCGAAAAACCCAAAGGCATGTTCGGAAACGACGACGAAGACCGCCGCGTGCTGATTCCCTACAACACGTTCCGCAAGATTTATCCCGGCTCCTACGAAAACCAAATTCGCTTTCAGGCGTACCCGGAACTGCTGGACCAGGCCGTGGATCAAGCCACCGAAGTGCTGCGCCGGCGGCGCAATGTTCCCTACAACGGCAAGGACAATTTTTCCATCAACACCTCGCAGCAGGAAGTCGAACAATTTCACAGCATCCTCGGCATGGTGGGGCTCGCGACCGTGGTACTCAGCGGAATTGGGCTGCTCATAGGCGGCGTAGGCGTGATGAACATCATGCTGGTGAGCGTCACCGAGCGCACGCGTGAGATCGGCGTTCGAAAGGCCATCGGCGCCCGTAGCGGAGATATCACCTCGCAATTCCTGCTGGAAGCGATGGCCCTCACAGGCACGGGAGGCGTAATCGCGCTGCTGCTCGTGAACGGACTTGTGCTGCTTGTGCGCGTGACCCTGAAGTGGCCCGGCAGCGTGCCGGTCTGGGCGGCTGCCACCGGAATCATTGTCAGCATCTGCGTTGGACTGATCTTTGGCGTCTGGCCCGCCATGAAAGCTGCCAAACTCGACCCCGTCGAAGCTCTGCGCTACGAGTAGCGCAGCGCGCTGCTGCGCTTTCCAAGTTCCAACACCTTCTGAAATGCATTTCGATTGCTAAGCTACGGGCGGTTCGAACGAGGCGAGGATGCCGCTAGAGTTGCCAATCTCGATGAAAAATTCTGAGCCACGGCGGGCTTATTGAGGTCCACGAGAGTTATCTTTTCCACATGAATGGCGTTCGGAGACGGTTGTTTGTTTTCTGCACGCTGCACTGGCTCATTCGAATCGTCCCATAGAGAAGTGGGAAGAACCGTTTGCCGCGTATAGCTGAATGCTTCGTAGGGCACGCCGGGCCGGAAATATTGGCGCGCGGGAGCAGCGGGAATTCCGTAATGGGCACGGACAAAATGTGGAACCTGGACAATCGCAGCAAGCAGCAAGCACGCCGCGGCAGCGATCCAAATGTCGCGGTGTCCCGTGGGTGCCGTCCACCAGGAATGCTTCTTGGCGACGGGTGCGGGAGCTTTCGAACGCGAACGCGTGAATGGGTAAAGAGATTTGGCGAGTTCCTCGCAGGAAGCGAAGCGGTCCTTGGGATCTTTTGCCAAGCAGCGCGCGACAACACGATCGAGTTCCGCGGGCACCGCAGGATTGTGGCGCGAGGGCGGCACAGGCTCCTCGTTCATGATCTGGCCGCAGACTTCGCCTAGAGAATTTCCATCGAAGGGGCGGACGCCTGTCAGCATCTGATAAAAAACAATGCCGAAAGAAAATTGATCCGATCGTTGATCCTGCGATTCGAATTGAATCTGTTCAGGCGCCAGATAAGCCGGCGTACCCATTAAGCGCTGGGAAGTCGGCAGTTGCGTGGTGAGCCGCGCGATGCCGAAGTCGCCGAGTTTTACTTTATTTTCCGGCGTAACCAGAATGTTTCCCGGCTTCACGTCGCCGTGAACGATTCCAGCGCGATGCGCCGTTGCGAGCGCCCCGGCTAAGTCCGCAGCCCACGCGCAAGCGCGTTGCACCGTCAGCGTGGAACTTTCGAGGTGCTGTTCGAGAGTTTTTCCAGCGATGTATTCCATTACGAGGAAAGGAGTCCCGAGCTGATTGATGCCCACGTCGTAGAGCTGCACAACAGCGGAGTGAGAAAGCTGGCCGACGAGCTGTGCTTCACGGAGGAATTGCTGCTCGAGAGTTTGGTCGAAACTATCCGTAAACGTTTTGAGAGCCACGGTACGGCCAATGACATTGTCGCGGGCTTTGTCGACGCGGCTCGTGGTGCCGTAGCCGATCAATTCCAGTGCTTCGTAGCGATCTGTTTTTGCGCCGATCATTAGGCAGAACGCAGTAGGCGCGCTGCGCGGTCGCGCAGGCCATGGCCGTTACCACTACCATTGCCGTTTGTTTGTGGCGCAGGAACCGGAATCGTTTTGCGCCGCGCGAGCGGATAAAGTTCTTCCGCGAGAGCCTCGGCCGTTGCATGACGGGCTGTTGGATCTTTTGCCAGGCATCGTGCCATGAGTTCGTTAAAGCCCGCCGGCACGGAAGAATTTGCTTGCGACGGCGGCAGCGGTGTCGAAGAAAGAACACGGCCGCAAATTCCCTGAAGTGAATCGGCATCGAAGGGCCGCTTGCCGGTAACCATTTCATAGAGCACAACGCCCAGAGAAAAAAGATCCGAGCGCGCATCCTGGGGTTTGCCCATGATTTGCTCGGGGCACCAGTAGGCGGGCGTTCCAGCAAGCGGGGACGCGCCGGTGTCGTGGCTCGCGAGCCGCGCCATGCCAAAGTCCATCAGCTTCACGCGGCCGTCATCCGTGATCAGCACATTGGCGGGTTTGACGTCGCCGTGAATTACGCCTTTGCGATGCGCGGCGCCGAGTGCGCAAGCGACTTCCGCGGTCCACGCGCAGGCTCTCGAAAAGGGAACACTGCCCTTATCGAGGATGCGATCGAGGGGCTGGCCTTCCAGAAACTCCATTACTAGATAGGGTGTTTGTGTGGCTTCCTCGATGCCCATGTCGTGGAGCGCGATAATCGAAGGATGCGAGAGCTGGCCGACGACGCGCGCTTCTTGAAGGAAACGCTGGCGTGCTTCACCGGTAGCCAATTGTTTGGGAAAAAGCTTGATGGCCACCAGGCGGCCGATCATGGGATCGTGGGCGCGGGCTACTTTGCCATTGGCGCCGGTGCCGATGATTTCGAGAATTTCGTAGCGTCCTACTTGCACTGGGACCTCACCCTCAGACAGCTCAACTGCATGTCGCAAGATAATGATGGAGGAAGGGGGAGCTCTATTAAATGAAGCAAGCGTCCTGTTGAGAAGGGTACGATAGTACTAGGAAGGGAAAATACTTAGAACGCTCTAATCCATAGATTTTGACGAAGTTATGGCCGAGTACACTTCAGGAACGTCCGAAAGAGCTTGGCGGACAATTGGGATTAGGGTTGAGACGCGGGAGCGCGAAGTGCTGCCAGGCCAGGAGCAGAATTCATTCGGGAGGGGAAATTCTGGACAAAAGTCTTCATAGACGGGTGCCATCGGCCGTTGAACCCGAAGAAATACATTTCGCCGATCGCTTTTTCAGCGGGCCATCTCTCGGAGGCGATGCGATAAGCGGCGACGAAAACGCTGGTGCGATCTTCGCCGAAGCGGCAGTGCACAAAGATTTTTTGTCCTGGGTGGTCGTGCAGAAGGGAGAGAAATTGCACGACCTGTTCGTCGCTTGGAGGTGACCACCCATTGACGGGAATGTTCACGAAGCGCATGCCCAAGGATTCAGCGTGCCTTCGTTCCCATGTTATTTTGTTGGGATCCTCGCTGCGCAGATCCACGATGGTGGTGACCCCCATTATTTTCAGTTGAGAAAGGCCCACTTCCTGGGGCTGTGCGCCGCGATAAAGAATATCAGTGACCTTGCCGGCATTCGGAATTCCGGCGATGTGAAGTTTCTGTCCCATGACAGCCGGCAGGATGGACGGGGCGGAATCTGGCGCCGTGGTTGTGGCGGGAGTTTGGGCGAAAAGATGGAGAAGAAGGAAAAAAAAGATGCTGAATAGTGGGAGAGAGCGCTTCATCTTGAATTAGATGCGAGTAGTGTAGCGTGAGCAGCAACGCCGCGAAAAGTGTTGAGACGCAAGTGGTTGATAAGAAAAGGCACCACTACAGATAGATGCAGTACGAAAACGTCACCCACATTTTGCGTTTTTCTCTTGACAGAAAATTTTCTTCCGTTGATACTGCGAATCCAGATTCGGGGGACGTGGAAGCGCCAGACGGACCGGGTCGGGGATACATCAAGGTCCGTGTGACCCACGAAGCTAAGCGAAAAAATCGAGCGCGAAGTACCTGCTCCGCGCCCGTAATTGTGGCGGAGCACCTGCTGTTAGGCTGAGTGCGAAGCACCGGCCAGCGGCAGAGCATTGGCGTTTTGCGCTGGCCATAAAGGACGACCGTTAAGCGGTCGGCTTTTTTTTCGCTGCCCGCTTCCACGACCTGATCGAATCAAAACAGCGTTAGCTTCAGACCAGACCCTGAGGCTTGCCTGCGGCAAGTAGGCGAAGCGCGGTACCTCTGTGGGAAGCAGAGGAGTAAAATGGAAGGGTTCCCCCGCGCGAGTGGGAACCCGAAAGCGCGGAGGGACGGATGGCAACAGTGAAACATGTATTGAGCGGGAACTCCTCTGCCACGAATGCAGCTGCAGAGATGACAGCGGCTGGCACAGGAAAAGGTCTGACCTTCCAGCGGTTCTTTACCGATGGCAGCAAGTCTCCCTTCGACTTGGTCGAATGGGAGAAGCGCACGGCGCTGATCGGCAACGAAAAAGGTGTGACGATCTTCCGCCAGGAAGACGTGGAAGTGCCGAAGAGCTGGTCTCAAACGGCGACAAACATCGTCACCAGCAAATATTTTCACGGCAAGCCCGGGACCGCGCAGCGCGAAGGATCGGTGCGGCAACTGATCGGGCGCGTGGTGAATACCATCGTGCGGTGGGGCGAAGAATGCGGATATTTTGCAGATCTGCCGTCGCGTGATGCGTTCCGCGACGAGCTGACGCACCTGCTGGTCGAGCAGAAGATGAGCTTCAATTCG
>JBGPDI010000047.1:0-33035 GCA_041482215.1 Candidatus Acidiferrum sp.
CCGTCGAACAGTTCATACCCGAGATGAATGCCAAAGGTGCCGAAATTGCGGGCCAGGAATGGGACATTATTCTGGTAGCTGTACCGGCCGAACGCCTCCACATCAGGGACCCAAATATCTGTCTTGGCCAAACGGACTGCAGCTTCCGCTTTCTCCACTTCGGCACGAGCTTCTAGAATTTCCGGATGTGAGGCCGTTGCCGTCGTAACGCATTCCGCGAGTGGGCAAGTTTCCTGAGACACTGTAACGGTAGGATCAAGATCGAGGACCGTTGTCAGCGGCAAGCCCATCAGATCATTCAGTTTCAACTTGAGGTCGTCCAACTGAAGGTCCGTCGTTAGGAATTCTTGCTTCGCCTGCAATAGTTGCGCGCGGCTCTCGATCGATTCCTGTTCGAGAGAGCTCCCAAACTTCACCTGCTCGATGCGCTCGCTTTCGAGGTCCTGCGAAGCTCTTATTCGTGCCTCCGTGGCACTGCGATGCGCTTGAGTAATCAAAACCCTGTAATAAACCTCGTGTACAGCAAGTGCGACGTCGTTTCCGGTAAGTTGCGCCTTCTCCCGTGAGGCTTTTACTTCAGCTTGCGCGATATCGTTTGCGCGCTTGATCTTCAGGAGCGAGGTGAGTGGCTGCGTTATTTGAGTTCCGCTCATTGTCATGCTGCGGCCCCCTTGGTTAAGGACGCTGCTCACAGGAGGAATCTGCGTTCCCCCCGCTGTACCCAGGCTGCCAGGGTTGATCTGAATCAACTGCGTGTCCGTCACATGCAGGAAACTGCTGTCATTGCGTATCGATGGGAAATAGGAACCCTTCGCGGCCTCTTTCGCGTGTTGCTTCTCATCGACCGCGTACCCCGCAATGCGGACATTGTGGTTGTGCTTAAGAGCCAGCTGAACGGCTTCCCGCAGTGTAATGCGGCGTGACGGCGCAGTACTGCCTGTATTGTCGGCTAAGGTGACAGAGCAAGACAAAGTCGTCGCCATCAGCAGAAGAATTGCTTTTCGCTTCATTATTTCGACTCCTTTTCGAAGGCCAGTGTCTGCTGGACCGTGCTAAGGTCGCCGTAGTTCAACGGTGATTGGCGCAAGAAAGCGACAAGAGTCAGCGCGCACACGCAGCTCCAAGCGATCAGCAGAAATCCATCGATAATGCTCAGGCTGAATGCCTGAAGGCGCATGCGGGCTGCAAGCAGATCGACCGCACGTGCGCCGGCAGTTACCAACCCGGACGACTTGGCGTAAAGACCTGCGGTCATCCCATGAATGTTCTGATTTGTTAGCCAATCCCCACTGCTGACGTGCAATCCCAAGAAGTTCGAGTGCAATTTTTCGCGTTGCGCCAAAAAATGGCCCATGTAGATGGCGCCTGCGGTGCCGCCGAATATACGGATGGTGTGAAAGAAAGCCGAAAAGGTAAGGACCCACTCAGGTTTGGCCAAAGCCCCTGCGAAGATCGCTTGCAGCACGATGCAGCCGACAAGTCCGATGAAAGCAAACGCCTGCCCGACGCCGGTGAGCAACTCGGTGCGGTAGAAGTTCTCGGCCGCCCACGTGCTGCTGTATTGAGAATTCAACCAGGCAGCAAGGGCGGTACAAGCAAGGCCGATGGCGAGGAGGAGACGAGGATCAAATTTGCGCAGCAACAGGAGTGCAGCGATAAACGCGAGAGGAATAAGTGGCACAGCACTCCAGATGATCGCAGGCCCAATCTGCTCTGCTTCGAAACCGCGGATGGCCAGCGCCTGCGGCACCAGAATGATCGTCGTGCAAAGAGTGAAGCGGAAGCAGAACAGCAGGGATCCCAGCAGCACAGTGTTCCACTTTAGTAGATAGGGCAAAGCCACCAGCGGATTCGGACCTCGTAGCCTACGAACCAGCGCGCACAGCAGGAAGAATGCCCCGCCGGCGAACAATGAGTTGAATACTCCGGAGCGCCACCAGTCGAGCCTTTCCCCTTGTTCGCATGCCAGCAGCAACATCGCGAGACCTGCACTGGCGTACAAAAATCCTGCGAAGCCCGGCGCTTTCCCGGATTTCTTCGGTGCATTCTCTTTCGGTATCCCGTAATAGATACAGATCATCATCAGGGGCGTGATGAGCGCCGAATTCCAGAACATCCAATTCGACGAAAGATGGTTTCTATACCAGCCGTAGAGCGAAGGTGCGATGTTCACCGCCCCATCCACGAAGGTTGCGTACAAGGCAAGTGTGAAAGGAAGGTATCGAAGAGGAATATTGC
Organism: Candidatus Acidiferrum sp.; assembly: GCA_041482215.1. Lineage (GTDB taxonomy): Bacteria > Acidobacteriota > Terriglobia > Acidiferrales > UBA7541 > Acidiferrum. Next base: position 2,239 of record JBGPDI010000047.1, read on the forward strand.
GGAGGGCAAATGTAAGCGTGAGCGGATAGAACGTGCCGGAGGTCAGGCCGCTGAGAAGCACCAATGCAATCACCAGGCTGTAACTGTGCGCGAAAGGCAGGAAGATAAGCAGCGCGGTGAAGAGGGCGGCGGCTGTGAGCAAGATCCGCCGAGGTCCAATCAGACCCCCGAGATACACCGTGAACGGGCCGATAAACATCAGGCCGGCGTCGAAGGCACTGCTAATCCATGCGCTTTCGTCGTACCCGAATCCGTGAAGGCCCCGGAAATCGGGCATGCCAAGAGAAATCATGCGGCTGGTCAGCGTGACAACTCCTGCACCTATAACCACCCCGAGAATCCCCATCAATGGCTTGGCCGAAACCTCCGCAGGCACCGCAGCGCCGACTGCGCGTGCGATATCTATCGGAGATGGGCGAACTGTTACGCTCGAAGCCGCCATACTTTTCCAGCTACCGCCTCGTCCGGACGGTCGCAATCACGGAGAGTCCGGGGCGCAGGTTGGCGGCAAAGACGCTATCGTCCAGCCCAATCTTGACCGGGATGCGCTGTACCACCTTCGTGAAATTGCCAGTCGCGTTGTCGGGAGGCAGCAGAGAAAATTGGGATCCGCTGGCTGGGGCGATTTCCAGCACCTTCCCATGAATTACCTGTCCGGGATATTGGTCAATCCGAAGTTCGGCAGCGTCGCCGATCTTCACGTTGGTCAACTGGGTTTCGCGATAGTTCGCCTGCACCCACTTCGTGACATCAACGAACGCGATGACCTGCGCGCCCGGAGAAGCAAGTTGTCCTGTCCGGACTTGGCGTTCGCCCACAGTGCCCTCGCTGGGTGCGTAAATTTTCGTGTAGCCAAGATTCACCATAGCTGCCGCGAGGTTCGCCTGCTTTGCACGCAAATCAGCCAGAAGCTGCATATCCTGCGACTCGACCACTGCTTTCGAACGCCGCTCGGCTTCCGCAGTGAGTTCGCTGCTACGCAACATCGTCTCAGCCTGTTTGAGGTCGGCGTCGCGGCTCGCGAGCTGTGCCGACAGGCGCTCGTCATCGGCCACCGCGGCCTCCACCTTTTGCTGCGTCGCCGAATGAGTCTGATACAGCCCCTCCTGGCGCTTGCGTTCAGAGTGCGCACGAACCAAGTCCGCACTTACCGCCTCCCTACCAGCCTCAGCTGCGGCGATTTGCGCCTTCGCTTGATCGATACCGGCAAGCGCTTTGTCTATCCGCGCGTCCTGCAACTCGCGCTGCCGATGGTTGTTTTCGATGCCGGCACGGGCAGCCTCAACTGCTGCAGTGGCCTGGTCAACCTGCGCTCGGTAGTCGTCGTCCTGCAATTCGACGATGAGGTCGCCCTTGTGTACTTGCTGAAAGTCAGCTACATGAACCGTACGCACGATGCCGGCCACCTTGGTGCTCAGCGGTGTAAGGTCGCCGCGGACGTAAGCATCATCAGTTATCTGTTCGACCTTGCCGCCCTCCCACGCATTCCAGTTGCGAGTGATAGTGATCAAAACCGCTAGGCCGAGCGCCACGACAAGGAGAGGAGTTACGTACTTTTTCCATCCGACACTGCCGTGAGAAGTGGCCGCAGGTTTGTCGCTTTCCGGAGGCAACGGTTTCGTCACGGGGGCGGCGGATTCAGCCGATACTGGCGAGGCGGACATCAAATTTGCTCCTTCAGCAGCAAGAAATCTGCAAACGCTGCGCTATTCGTGACTGAGTTGCTCAGACCCTTTGCTTGTCAAAGCTCATCCACGCAGAAGCGATCGGCTCTGTTTGTTTCTCGATCTCGCACATGACGCTTCTCAATGAGAAAATTCAATCCTGGCTTTGGGCCAGAGGAAGCTGCGATGTGAGCTGCACATCGATCATCGTGCTGATGCGGCGGTCGAGTTGAAAGAAGGTCGCTGCTTTCTTTCCGGGCAAGACTCTTCGAAAGATCGCCACATAGCGCTGGCGCAGTTTTGTTTGTTCGATGTCCGTGTCCAGCCAGCGGCGAATAAGATTGTCGGCCTGGTCATCGGTCAGGGTTCCGTATTCGTCCGAATATTCCTTGATAATTGCCGCTCTCGTTTCGTTGATCTTTCCCATATCCGCCGAGTATTCTTCGTACACTTGCCAGAACTTTGCCGCTTCGCCATCCGTGAGCGTCAAATTCGCAGCAATGAGTTGCTTCTTGATCGAGCGTATATCCCTGCGTAGTAGCGCCAACTGTTGATCGGTTATCGCGTCCGCAGTGTTGTCGGTGGCGGACGATTGCGAAGATGTACCCTGAGCAACTGCCATTGGACTTCCGACCACACACAGTCCAACAAGTAGGAGCGCAGAAAGTGTGATTCTTTTCAAAGTTTCCCTCTCTTTAGGTATCGAATTAGCGAGCTCTATGACGCGACCCTGGCGCAAACTTCTTGTCGCCAGCGGTCAGTATTGGTGCAACCGGGTTGCCAACCAAGACGCAGTGACATGACTGCAACATGCAGAGGGAACAGGCGCTTGCAGGAGCGATGGGCCTTGGTCCTTGCGTAGCCCCATTTGTGCTGCCAACCGTTTAGCGTTTTCGCCACGCGATTGACACCGACACGCGCGAAACACCTCGGATCATTCCTTGCCGAGTGACTCATTCTTAGAAGGACCTTCAAACGTATTTCCTTACGGCAGTTGTCGTAACGCCGATTTCGTTTGCGCCCTGTACCGAAGGCTATGTGGTGGAATTGCGATTGCATTAAGGCATTCTGGTCAAAGCTTCGAATGAACGCGTGAAGTTTTAGAAAGAGCAGGTTGAACCGATGTCCGCAGTCGCAAGCAGTTACGCAATCCTCCCAATTTCGGGCTTTCCCGCAGGAGTGGATATGCACTGGGAAACGCGACTTCGAGTCGTGTGGAATGAACAAGAGCACACGCGCGAGGAGCACGAGCTGGTCTATGAAATCAGCTGGATCAAAGAGCTTGGTCTCTGGCGCTGCTTTCTACGGTCGCAGCGCAAGGTGACAAGCTAAAGTCATCATCTCTTTCCGCAGTACAGCTGGTTCGCCGCTACTAACTCAAAGTCTCGCAAATACGTCTATTGGGCAATCAGTTGAGGCGCCGCGGCGTTATCATTAGATAGCGTTGCAACTTGCACTCCAGAGTCCTGAATTGTGAGTATGTCCGTGTGCATCCTGTCCCATTCGAGCAACGTAAGACCGTAGGAACCAAAGAAACGCCGAATTTCGGCAGACTTCCAATTCATGACTCTTTCCAGCACAGGGACGAGCACACTCATGGCGTTAGCGCTTAACACGGTGCGCTTGGCGACGCGCGAGATGAACCTGGCCTCGCTTACCGCAATCGTAAGTCCGTCGTACTGATTGACATGCATCATCACCGGCAAATCGGAACTGCCGTCACCCAAATAGATGATGTGGTCGTGGCTGATGCCTAGGTTCGCGCGAAGCTCCTCAAGCACGGTGATCTTGCCCCAGCCCGCGGCGGCCCGAATGATCGAGTCTACTTCGCCGGTCGCTTCGTCGTACCGGAAACGCGTGCCGAAGATGCGCTCTGGCGGCACGATACCATCGAGTGCCGATTGGATAATCTCCTGCGGCGCAGCGGAGATCACGTTGAAATGGAATTTGTAGCCTTCGTTGAGAGTATCGAGCGCACGGGCAAAGAGCGGCACGTCGTGCTTCAGGCGGATGCGTTTACCAGTCTCAATGAGATGCTCGCGGCGCACGCGGCGAAAATCTGGATCATGGAGAATCAGATAGCTGAGCTCCGCACCCTGCTGAACGAGGTTCATGTCCGCAAGGCCCTTCACCTTGTCGTGAAAGTTGTGAAAACCAATGAGTTCACTCAGCACGACTCCAGAATCGTTGAAACTGAGCGTCTGATCGAAATCGCTTGCTAGTAGAAATGTTCTTATCATATCCATCTTCTGTCGGTGCCATTCCTCTTAAGCGCAACAAGACCAAGATAATCGGCGCGGGCCGATAAGCTGGCTCCAATGAAGCAGTGAGCTCGCGACCTTAGTGCGCGCAGACCGGGAACAGGGTCGTCAGAACAATCAAGTCCCATGGCGTGAAAAACCAATGTTCGGCTTGACTTCCAAGGCTCTCGGCGGCCCGTGCGATAAAGCCCAGCCGATGACGCTTCGCGAGATTGTGGAGATGCTCGGCGCAAATCCCGGTTAGGCTTGCCACCTCGGCATAAGTGAAGATCTTCTGGCTCGCTTTAACGGTTATCATAGTTTTGATCCCTCACAATCTCTAAAGTCCTTCAAATTTCAAGAATCCGGATGCGATTCAAATGCTTTGTCCGCCGGAAGACCTTTTTTGGCCACCCCTATGGTGCGAACAGCCAGTACTTCAAAAACGCCCATACAAGTGGAACGCCCAGGCAAAAAACAATCATCAGCGCCGCGAGCACGTGAGTGCCGGAGATGCTTAATTCGGTCGTCATGTCTCGTCGGGCAAACACGCGGCTCACCCCAGCAGGCCTGATGGAAAATGCCGACCCGCTCTGTCACTCATCGGACCTGCATATGTGGGGCATTTGGTTTGCCAAGAAGGTGCGGGACAAGTGATTGAATAGATGGAGTTTAGAGCGGTCGCAAATCGTGTTCTCTGGTCGAAGAGTCAGGGGTTCGAATCAAATGTCAAAAGTTAGACAGTACAATCCAACGTCGAACGACGGGCCACATACCGACATGGAGTCAGCGAACTGGGGCCGCCTGCAGAGGCATGCCTGATGCTTTGACGTATTCCGAAGCGAATAACTCGTTACCTGGATACTGCTCGGTCAATCCGCGCAACAACTTTTGGGCAAGGGCGTCCTGTTTTTCACGGCGTGCGGCAAGGGCAAGCACAATCTTGGCGAACGGCTTGAGGTAGAGGCCGTTCTCTGCAGTCTTGGCGAGCTGCTCCATACCGAGTTTCTTGTCCCCGTGAATTCCACCAAACCAGAGTGTGAAGCGGGTACCAGCGCTCTGCGATCCGATAATGTAATTGGCGATGCCGGGCGCGATGTGCGCGTCGACCGCGTCCGGATGCTGCGCCAGCAACCGCTTGGCATATTCGTTGGCTTCTTTCATGCGTTTCAAGGCGCTCATATGCCTCTTCTGAAGGATCGATTCCGCGTCCGATTCCATTCCAGCGGCCAGTGTCAGGGCAAAGAGAGCCTCGCCGTCCTTCGGGTTGGCTTTCTGGCGTTCTCGGGCCAGTTGACCAGCTTGAGCCAGTGCTTCGCGGAAATGGCCCATACGCTCCGGGTCCGGCCTGCCGTCAATCCCGTGCAGGAATTTCTTTTCGTTTAGGAAAAAGTCGCTGGTCAGTACGCCTTGGAGGTATAGCTCCTCGAAAAGATAGCTGGCGGCCACGGCCACCTCACCAAAAGGATCCTCCGGATTCCGTGATTCCCAGCTTGCAAAAGCTTCGCGTGCTTCGGCGAACTTCTGCTCGTAGAGGAGATCGAACCCAGCGGTGAGCTCTGGTACGGTCGTGAAGTGGGCGTCCTGTGTTCCCCCCGCAAAGCCGGTGACTGGGCTCAAGAGCAGTGACAGCGCGATAAAATAGGCCGGACGAAACATTTATTCATACCTTTTATTTGTCAGTGTGCGACTGGTCGCCGAGCGCGCTGTGAACCAGAGATTTGTGCTAGTGCGCCGCCGTCGAAGCAACTGCGGTCCGTGTTGAAAAATACTGGTCCAGGCCGTCCAGAACTTCGCTTAAGCCGCTTTGGACATTGCGGTTAAGGGCCGCAACGACCGCCGTCACGTCTTTGCCGCTCACCGGTTCGTCGTGCGAGTAAGAACGGCTCCAGACGGTCGCACCGGTCTTCGAGTCACGCAGCTCGAAATCAAAGGCCACGCGGGCCGACAACCCGTTTCCGGTGATCTCCCGGAGGTCAAACAAACGGCCGCGGAGGACATAGTCGCCGCGGGAGTCACTGCGCAAGGAGTAGACGTGCTGGTAACGCTCCGACACTTGCAGCTCCCGGAGCAGGACATCGCTAATCATTTCGGAAGGCGGCTCCGCCCATCGCTGATACTCGTACGTGCCCATCGCCTCTCCATTCGAGGTGTAGACGATGTGATCGTCTCGATACAGGTGCGACGTCGTGATCGGCCCGAGGAGCAGTGTGACCGGGAAGGGGGCCGGATCCGCTCCGGAGGCTTTGTCGTTGGGAAGCGTTAGCTGATAGAACTTGCTTGGCCGCGCGGCGCCGCAGCCATTTAGGATTCCGAGACAGAGCATGAGCGCCGGAAAAATAAACTTGCGTTTCATTGTTGTTCTCCTGTTTTGTGTTCTCGCGGATTGGACGCACGGATTAGCGTGTAGGGACGCGTCTTGATCGTTGCAGTGAATTCTTTCAGGTTTTCCGTCACGTGCCGCATGTTGTCGAGCAATTCGTCGATATTTTCCGAGTTGACGTCGAGTGTTTGATCGAGCCGCGCGCTGGCGTCGGTCATATTTGTAAGCGTGCGTCGAAGCTCGACAACGGCCTGGCGAACGTCCGCGCGATTCTCACCGACCATGGCATCGACATGGTTCAACGTCTGATTTGCTTGCTCGGAAGTCTTTCGAAAATCTTCGAGAAGGGGTTGCAGTTTCTCGCTGACGGCATTCACATTTTGAAGAGTGGTCTTGATTTGAGGACGGTTTTCTTCCAGCATCCCACGAGCGTTTGCAATTGTTGCGGCAAGGTTGGCCCGGTTCTGGGGACCGAGCATGTCGTTTACGCGTGCGATCGTCTCTTTCACTTCCGATGCTCGATCGTTCAGGCTGTGAAGCAATTCCTGAGCTTGCGGATTCAGATCATTGAGCTGTGCGGTCAGAGCGTTGAAATCCACATACTTTATCGAGGGGAGTGCGGCGCCGCTTGCTGCTCTCGGTGCTTGCGCGCTGCCCGGGTAAATCTCAAGGTGATTGTCCCCCAGCGGACTCATGCTCATGATCTTCACGCTGCTGTCGACTTTGACGGGAAGATCGGACTGCACGCTGAACACGATGTCCAGCCGGGCTGGATTCTGCGGATCGAGCTGGATGCTGTCCACGCGGCCGACTTTCGGTCCGCCCGCGTAGCGCACGGTCGCGCCAGGCTCAAGCCCTCCGGCGAAGGGAAAATACGCATGAAACTTTGTCGTGGATCGTCCATAGGCGCCGCTCATGGCGAATACGGTGCCAAACAGCACCGCCACGGCGATGAGCACGAACAAACCAACAAGCACCTGCTCACGTTTAGATTGCATCACTATCCTCTCTTTCCTGTGCTGCTATACGCAGCGGGACGCTCTGCTGTCAGCATCTGCAGGTAATCCAATTCCCCCGAAACTTCGGGTTCGGCAACGCGATCAAGAAATTGCCGGACTCTCGGTTGTGTACTGGAGCGCATCTCTTCGGTCGTTCCGAGGGCCACGATGTTGCCTTTGTCGATCAAGAGCATGCGGTCGGCGATCAAAAACGCGCTCGCCAGTTCGTGCGTAACCACAATGATGGTCATGTGGAATGCACGCTTGAGTTCCAAAATCAATTCGTCGATACCTGCCGCGATGATGGGATCCAGTCCCGCCGAGGGCTCGTCGAAAAACAGGATCTCCGGATCCATTGCCAGCGCGCGGGCCACGGCGGCGCGTTTCTTCATGCCGCCACTGAGCTGCGCCGGCGTGTAATATTCGAATCCTTCGAGCCCGACCTGCTGCAGTTTGAGCCGAAGGATGATTTCAATCGTGGAGTCTTCCAGCCTGGTATGTTCCCGAAGAGGCAAAGCCACGTTTTCGCCCACGGTCATCGAACCGAACAAGGCTCCGCCCTGGAAGGACATGCCGATTTTCCTTCGGATCTCGTCCATTTCTTCGGCAGAGGTTTTCGCGAGATCCCGGCCTTTGATCCATATCTCACCGGCGCTGGGTTTTTCCAGCCCCACCAGAGTGCGAAGAAGTGTGCTTTTCCCGGACCCCGAACCGCCAAGGATCACCAGAGTTTCGCCCCGCACGACGTCGAAGCTGATGCCGTGCAGAATCTCTCGTTCTCCGTAACTCACGCGCAGGTTCCGCAGTGAAAGCACGGGCTCGATAGGGGAAGCCGGAAGTATTTGTCCTGTCGTCATTGGTTGCCTGCGAAAAAAAACAGAACTGTAAAGAACAAATCGACAACGACAACCAGGAAGATGGACTTAACAACGGCTTGCGTGGTGGACCGGCCGACCTGCTCCGCGCCTGCTCCGGTCGACAGCCCCTCAAGACAACCGACGGCGGTGATGGTGATGACAAACATCACGCTCTTCACCAATCCCGTCGTGATATCCCGTAGAAGCAAAGAGTCGATGGAAGCCTGGATGTAGCGCACAAGAGTGAAATCCGCTTGAGCGACGCCGAACAGGGAACCTCCGAGAATGCCCATGACGTTGGCCCAGATGGTCAGGCAAGGCAGCATCACCATCATGGCCAGGAACTTTGGGGCGACCAAAAAACGGATTGGGCTGATCGCCATGGTTTCCAGTGCGTCGATTTCCTCGCTCACTTTCATGGTTCCAATTTCGGCAGCGAATGCGGAACCAGAACGTCCGATGACGACGATGGCGGTGATTAAGGGACCGAGCTCCCGAGACATCGTGACAGCGACCGCTGTTGCCACGGCGCTGATCGCGCCAAATCGGCGAAGCTCGTAAGCCGCCTGAAGCGCCAGGATCAAGCCAATGAAAAAGGTAATCAGTGAAAGGATCGGCAAAGCGCGGACCCCCGTGTCCATGGCTTGCGACACCGCGCGCCGGAGGCGCAAAGGCTTTCCTTGAAAAGGGGCCACTAAAGTGTAATAGGCTGCGCGGGCTCCAAGAGATGCAAGGGAGCCGAGATAACTCAGACCGTCGAGGGTGCTGCTGCCGAGCTGAGAGACGAATTCCATATCAGGAAGCCATTGCCTGTTCTTCGTTATCGTAGATTTCAAAGACCTTGATGAGGCGCGAGAGTTGCAGAACATCCCGGGTGGACGTGCTGAGCCCGACCAAAATAAAACGGGAGCCGAGATCGCGCGACGCCTTCAATCCTTCGACCAGGGAAGCCACGCCGGAACTATCCATGTAACGGACCTGGCTGAGATTCAACAGCACGCGAGGCGTGCGACTTTCGCGGATCTCACGCAAAACCGATTCGCGAACTACCGGGGAGTTCGCGAAATCGATGTCGCCCGAGAGATCGAAAATTGTGGTTTTGTCATGGCGCCGGGCAGAAATTTGCACTGTGTCATCCCCTTTAGAGAACGCTGTTTTCCTGCGCCAAATACTTGACGAGCCGCAACCGGTTCGTGGGACCCTTGCGCGTGAATTCCACCGTGTTCATGGCTTGACGAATGAAGTGCAATCCCAATCCGCCGGGCCGTATTTCATCGAGAGACCGGCCTTGGAGCTTGCACGCCTCAACCGCTGGACCGCGGTCACAAAGCAGGATTTCGAGCCCTTGCTGAACTTGTCCATCCTGTCGGCGGTGCGCTTTCCGGAAGTACATTGCGATCGGCTGGTCAGGTCGATTGCGGTAAGAGTGGCGGACGATGTTAGTCAGAGCTTCATCAACCGCGCGTGTGATCGACCTGCACTGCTCCACCGGGAATCCAAGAACTTCGGCCAGACGATCAACCGCTGCCCGCGTGACCGATAGCCACTTGGGATTGCTGTATAGGGCCAGCATCAGCAACAGACCTCCTCGCCCGGGCTTGCGCTCCTCGTCATTACTCGCGACTGGGCGTGGAAAAGTTTTCATTTGCGACATGCGCAGCCTTTTTGGCGAAGTCGTAGGTTGCTTTGAGGTTGCCACCAAAGAACCGGACCTTGCCGTTTACATAATGCTCGAGAAGGGACGTTCCCTCCGGGCTGGTGAACTGGCAATGGACCGTGATGGACGTAGCGCCGGAAACGGTAGTCACCTGCCGGGCCCTCTCGCTGCCCGCCTTGAAGCCCCGAACCGTGCTATGAAGGACGACGAGGTCGGCGACACTCGCGGCGTTGCGGTCACCGTCGCGATACACATGCGAGAATCCATTCTTCTCGAGTTGGCGAATCAAGTTTTCGTAAAGGGCCACCTGAAATTCAGCAGGCAGTTTAATTTCGTCAGACTGAATCATCTCCACTTGAAGCGCCGCCGCCTTGATCTTTGCGGGCTTGTTCTTCTGGGCGAGCAGTGGACAGGCAGCGAAAACCACGGTGAGGAAGAACAGCCCAATCCCCTCTTTGAGAATGCGGTTCATTGTTTTTGCTCCTTGTTGGGTGAAGAACTGGGAGTAGTTGCTGGGGTTGAATCTCCAGTAGCTGTCGTGTGGGCGCCCTGTGCCACAAGCTCTTTCTTAATTCCGTCGGCCGTGCCGACCGGCATCGTGAAGATTGCGCCGTGCAGGCCCCCGTCAGCATCGCGATACAGGACGGTGAGCGTTTCGATTTTTGTGCGGAATAAGCTCAGGACTCGGCCGCCGCCGTAGGGGGCCGCCATGCTCATCAAGCCGATCGGTCCGCCGACGGCTCTTTGGGAGTCTGCGGCGGTGACAACGTCTTGAATGGAAGAAGCGCTTACGTCTGAGCTTGCTTTACCGTGGACGAAATGCAGCTGCCCGTTCTCAACACTGAGGGTTCCTTTTGCATTGTCTTTGACGCCTACGAGACCCGTAAGCTGAACTACCTTAACTGGGCTCGAAGCCCGTTGCGCGTTCGCAACAGGTATTACCAGCCCGGCACAAAGCGAAGCAACTCCAACTAGCACTATTGTGGTTCTCGATGTCATGCATCTCTCCTTGATCATCAAATCCAATCCGTATCAGCGAACGTGCACCAACATGAGGGAAACATCATCGGTTGGGGAGCCCTCGCGCCAGGCAGCCACTCCATCGAGAATGCCCTGTTTCATTTCGTGAGGAGGAAGGGACGATGTTTGGCGCACGATTTCCTGGACACCTTCGATACCGAGCATTTCTCCCCTAGAATTGAAAACTTCGGTAATCCCATCTGTGTACAGAACGATCCGGTCGTCCGGCTGGAGTTGTACCTCCAGGTTGGTGGTGGCATCCACGGCGTCAGGTAGCGCGCCGAGAATCATGCTGCGGGACTCGAGAAGCATGGGAGCCTGCCCATGACGCGCGAGCATAGCCGGGGGATGGCCGGCCCCTGCAAAGACCATGCTGCGTCGTTGAGCATCGATCCGCGCGGCGGCCAATGTGACAAACATCCCGGAGCCGGCGATTTCTTCAATTAGGAAGCGGTTCAACTCTCTGAACATCTCGAGGAACGGCATACCACTGCGCAGGTGCGCAGTCGTTTCGGAGTAGATGCGGTTCGCTACCAGCGCGGAACCGATGCCGTGGCCGGAAACATCACAGACGAGCAAACTGAGGTGGTCTTGGTCCAGCGAATTTACCAGGGCGAAGTCGCCGCCGATGGAGTGCACGGGATGATAGAAGGCGTCGACGCTCATGGTGCCCCAGACAAGGGATCTGGGTGCGAGACTGTTCTGGACTCGGGCGGCGAGCCGCAGATCTTCCTCGATTTCCATCTGGCGATTCTGGAGCTTCACGTTGGCGGAGCGGAGTTCCTCTTCGGCACGTAGCTGTTCGGAGATATCCGTGAACGTTACGATGCCAAACTTGCCGTGGGAATTCTCAAACCCCCGGGAACTGATAATGACGGGCAGACGACCGCCGCCCTTTCGCGGCAGCACAAAAGCATAACGGTTGTGACCGGCTTGGAACGCAACGTCAATCTGCTGCCTCAGAAAATCCATTTCCTGTGACGAATAGAAAGAAGAGGGGTCAAATCCGATCAGGTCTTGCCGGGGAATGCCGGTCATTTCAATAAAACGCGCGTTCGCAAACAGGATCCGGTGGTTTTCGTTGGTTATTACAACGCCCTCGTTGAGGACTTCGAGGACGGCCTCCATGCTGGTGAGCCATTCGGGCTTATCCATCGCCAAGGATGGCGGGGGCGCTATCATGAATACGAGGCTTCCAGGGACGATCTATCCGAGGGTCTTGCAACAAGGTGCTGAAGAGCACTTCTATCGGGAGAGAATGAAGAAGGGATCGCCCTAGGAACGGGAGCCACAAGAGCCCGCTGCGCTTGATTCAAGAGCTGTCGTTTTGCACGAAAGAGCCGCGCCTTGAATGTCCCGGCTGAAAGACCAAGTAGTGCGCAAGCTTCCGGGCCCGACAGTTCGTCGTAGTAAGTCATCGTAAGCGCCTGACGAAGCGCAGGTTTCATTTTCCCAAGCATCGCGTTGATGAACTCAAGAGTCTCGCGCTCCGCGTAAACCATTTCCGGATCAGGTTGCGAGGCCGTGATCCTTTGCATCCATCTGCCGTCGTCCGAGGTGCTGGTCTCCGGTTGAGGGCTAATCCAGGGTGATTTCCGTTTCCGCCGGATCATCAAAGCAGCGTTCAACACGATGCGGGTGAACCAGGTCGTAAGGGCAGATCGGCCCTCAAAACTTCGCAAGTGGAGATATCCGGATACAAATGCATTTTGGACTGCGTCTTCTGCGTCTTCTCTATTTCGCAGGATGGCGTGGGCCATGGCTACGAATTTCGGGCGGTAAGCCACAAACATCTCCTGGAAGGCTTCCGTCCCCATGACTTCCGGTCCGGCCTCGACAAGGTTGTGCGACTCGTGACTTGCTGGCTTGCAGGATGTCGACACCGGGTTCCTTTTTCGACCTCTGAAAACAGGCAAGGGCTTGCTGACCGATGCTGCGCGGGTGCGCCCACTGAAACTCCCGGATGCTGATACGTACGCCATAGCGATCTCTCTTTTCCTCCTTGCGCCATGAAGCAACTGTGTATCCAACGCGGGACCTTCGCCGGAGAATCAGCCATCCGTATTGTTTTCAACAAAAAGGAGACACGCAGGCCGCTCGGTCAGATGAAGGAATTCCTATCGCAGGCTATTCATGCCAGGCATTTGACGACAACGTCGAGGTCGTGACTGAGTTGCAAGCCCCGTAACGTCCAACACCTTGATCGCGACACGTGCAATTCTGATTGTTATTGCAATTTTTGTTTTTCGTGAGTGAGTTGCCCATCCGTTGTTCGCTACTTCACTCGCAATCCGTCGCATCAAATTGGCGGTCCGCCCTTGATCCAAGTCGGCCTCGAGCTTCAATTCTGGTGACACCCTGTCGAGGGTTCTGCCTGCGCCTATGCACGGAAAATTGGCACTCCGGTGCTAACCAATCGTTAGCTTGGCGGACTGCGGATAATGGTCGGAAGCTAAAACCGAACGATGGACTTGGGCCTGGGCGGCACGTATAGGCCCGCGCGTAAAGACCCAATCGATGGTTCGCCCGTGCTCCAAGAATGAGCCGGGTGTTGTTGGCACGTGTTGGTTCGCAAATGCGTCCAGAAACTCAGCGCGCCCGATTGCGGCAGCCGCAGGTCCATCGCATACATCGAGATTGAAATCGCCCGTGAGCAAAATGGGCGTGTTCGAGTTGTATCTCCTGGCATCGTCCAAGACCTCGTCAAGCTGGAAGCAGCGCAACTGATCATCGCCTCTGCTCTCCAGATGCAGGTTGTAGGTAACTATTGTTTTGCCCGCAATGCTGGCCTTGCTGACCAGCGCTAAACGTCCTCCGAGCCTCTCCTGAAAAGGGGCGATTTCGGGAAGAAACCAGTGCGGACGCCAGAAATGCGATTGCTTCTGGAAGCGGATGATCCGGGAATCTGACAAGGGCCAACGCGAAAGTGTTGCTTGACCGTGGTAGGCGGGAGACGATTTGGAGCCCTGGGTTAATTCCTGGAATTCCCGCCCGAAGACATAATTCATCTCTAGCTTCTGTGCGATTTCGCTCGCAACGTTGAGATGGTGTGTCCGCCGGGCGTTCAGATCAACTTCCTGCAACAGGATGATGTCGGCCTTCGCACTGTCGAGGAACTCAATCACCCCACGAAGTTTCAAACCACGGTCAATATTCCAATTTACGATCCGGGTGGAACCGGGCGAAAAAAGATTCCAGCGTGGGACTGCTGAATTGCCGCTTTCAATTTCCTGCATGGCGTTCATTTGAGTTCATGAATCTTGCTGCTGGCTCTCCGGCCTCGACCCTCGCAACGGCAAGAAGCACACATTCCTCCATGCTCCTACCTTCACAGCGTGCACGCACATCGCCATCGGCTCACCCTCGCCTCCCTTCTTGAACCGGTCCGGTGCGCATCGATTGCTCCGTGAGTACTTTCCGTGAGTTCCGCTCTTTCGGCAGCTCCGCATCTTCAACAACTAAGAGACGGTTAACAGCAGCGCAAGTTGTCAACAACTCGCCGAAATCGTCGATGCCCTGCCGTGGATCTTCCGGGCTTCCGTCGATCGGTCCATGCTCGCCTGTGCGAACGCTTATCAAGCCGTTGATAAGAATCAACATCCGTAGCGGGCACTCGTTGGCTGTCGATTGGAAGGACTCATGCTTCGTTGAAGCGAATGCGGGAATGGATGCATTGGACGAAGCCGCAAAGGACGTTGCCGATGAGAAGGGTCTTCATCGCTTTCGTCGCGGCATGCAGCCTGACTTCGCCCGGAGTCTTTGGGCAGACTCCTGCGGCTACGGGCCGCGTTGAAGGGGCTGTCTTTGTTGGAGTTTCTTCCGGGCACGCCTTCGCAGCAGGCGCGACAATCAGGCTATCCGGTCCTGTGGTTCTTGAAACGGAAACGGATGAGCACGGCAACTACACGTTCGCGGCAGTCGCTTCCGGAACCTATCGAATAGAAGCTTTTCTTTCGGATCTCGAGGCTGCACAGTCGATAAGCGTCGAGGCCGGCAAGATTGTTCGAGCAGAGTTGCAATTGAAACCTGCCGATGTGAAGAGCTCCGTCACCGTAACTGCAGCTGCGTCCCAGACGAAAGACCCCGCTCCTTCTGAAACTATTTCTGAAAAGACACTACGTGATGCTCCCAACGTGAACGAACGGTTTGAGAGTTCGCTTCCTCTGGTTCCCGGAGTTTTGCGAGGACCCGATGGCCACATCAATCTCAAGGGCGCTCGCAACACTCAGAGCGGAGCGCTGGTGAATAGCGCGAACGTAACTGACCCTGTCACCGGCGGCCAGGCCATCAATCTCCCCATCGATGTGGTGTCGTCGGTACAAGTCATTTCGAACCCCTACGACCCTCAATATGGGAAGTTCACAGGCGCGGTCGCCACCGTTGCTACAAAGACGAGCGACTACGACAAATCTCACTTTTCCATCCAGAACATCCTTCCTCGCGTGCGCGATCGCGACGGAACCATCGCCGGCCTCGGCGCCGCCACGCCGCGGATGACGTTTACCGGGCCGATCATGAAGGACCGCATCGCCATCACGCAGTCTTTCGAGTACCGCTATATACGCACCCCTGTGAACAGCCTTCCGCCGTCCCGGCGGGATACGAAATTAGAGAGTTTTGACTCCTACACGCAATTCGATTTCAACATCACGCCGAAGCAAACAGCTACCGCATCGTTCGCACTGTATCCGCAGAAGCTCGATTTCGTCGGGCTGAACACCTTCACGCCCCAGCCTTCAACACCGGATTTTCATCAGCGGGGCTTTCAAGTCTACCTTCAGCACCGCTACATCCTCGGAGACAAGGGCCTGTTAATTTCGCAGTTCAGCTACAAACGATTCGACGCTGACATCACTGCCCAAAGCGACGATCCGTATCGGCTGCTGCTCGAAACAACCGAAGGCGGTTTTTTCAACCGGCAGGCACGGCGAACTTCACGCAGCAGCTTCCAGGAAAGCTATCAGTTTGCGCCCAAGCGATTCGCCGGCTCGCATCAGCTCACCGTTGGGATGGGTTACGAGCACTCCACCTACGACGGGCACCAGTCCTTCCTGCCCGTGGAAATCGACGGCGTGTCCGGCATGCCGATCGAACGAATTTCGTTCGCCTCTCCGTCGTCGTTCCAAGTGGATCAAAACGAAACCACCTGGTTCGCCGGTGACCAGTGGGCAATCAGCACGCGTCTTACGTTGAACCTCGGTGTCCGCTTCGACTCGGACACGATCACAAGTTCCATTCACGCCGCTCCTCGTGCCGGATTTCTCCTTGCAGTCACCGGAGATGGCAAGACGTTGCTGAAGGGCGGCGTGGGTCTCTTCTACGACCGTATTCCACTCATGGTCCCCATTTTTCCTAACCTTCCCAATCGCACCGTTACCGTTCTCGGCCAAGTGGACTCCACCGTTTTGTACCGAAACACGATCAACGGCGACCTCGAAAACCCGCGCAGCACATCATGGAATCTCGAACTTGACCGCCAGCTTCTGCAGGGCCTGTCGCTGCGGCTCGCTTATGAACAACGCAATACGACCAGAGACTTTGTCGTATCGCCTATCTCCTCAGGGGCAACGGGAATCCTCGAACTCTCCAATCGCGGCAGCGATTCCTACCACGAATTCCAGGTGGCTGCTCGCTATCAGCTAGCTCGCCATGTGTTGAACGCTTCGTATGTTCGGTCCAGGGCCTTTGGCGACCTCAACGACTTCAATCAGTTCTTTGGCAACCTCGCTCAACCTGTGATCCAACCGAACGCGCGCGGTCGGCTCTCGTTTGACGCGCCTAATCGTTTCCTGTTCTGGGGCACTCTAGCGGCGCCGTGGAAACTGACACTGGTCCCGGTTTACGAGATTCATACCGGATTTCCCTATTCCGTGGAAAACGAGTTCCGCGAATATGTTGGACCGCGGAACGTCGCTCGTTTCCCCCGCTTTTCTTCTTTCGACCTCCAAATAACGCGCCCCCTTACGTTGCCCTTCGGCGAAAAGCATCTGCACGCCCGCATAGGGATGGGGGTTTTCAATCTCTTCAATCACTTCGACCCGCGGGATGTGCAGAACAACCTTGCAAGCGCTAGGTTTGGGCAGTTCTTCAACACCGCCTGGCGCGAATACCGCGGCAAATTTGTTATGGAGTTTTGATGATGAAATACCACTTGCTGCTTGTTTGTTTGTTTCTCCTCTCCGGCTCTTCAGCCGTTGCGGCGGAAGATTCTGCACCCGCTCCAACTGCGGAGGACATCGTGGCTCGGATGACCGCCCGTGACTTGCAACGTCAGTCTTCAATCGACGGCTACGCCGGGATGCGCCGGTATGTCTTCGAAAATCAAAAGATGAAGAAACACGCTGAAATGCTTGTGAAGGTGAAAGGCGACCAGGATGGCACGAAGCATTTCGAGGTCGTTTCCGAAGACGGCTGGAAAGCGGCGCACAAGTACGTCTTACACAAAATGCTGGAATCGGAATCGGAGACGTCGCGTCCGGAGATTCGTGCGAGCGCAAAACTTACCCGCGAGAACTATGACTTTCAACTTGTCGGAACCGAAGAGCTGACCGGTCGAGTGGCCTACGTTCTTGAGGTTCGCCCTAAACGAAACGAAAAGAATCTGTTTCGAGGCCGCATCTGGGTAGACGTCGAAGATTATGCGCTAGCCCGCGTGGAGGGCAATCCCGCCAAGAAGCCCTCGTTCTGGACGAAAAGCATCCACTTCGTCCAGGTTAACGAGAAACGTGGCCCGCTCTGGTTTCCTCTCTTTACGCAAAGCGTCACCGAAGCCCACCTGTTCGGCACCACAGACGTGAACATCGAGTATTTCGACTACGCGCCCCAAGGTCAGCCCTCTCGAGGCTCATCCGAGATCACTCTCGTATCGGCAAAAGGAACTGACCAGCCATGAAGACCAAATATCAGCAACTTGTCACGGTGGTCTATGGCTGCCGTTAAGGAATGCCTGATTCTCGCAGCCGGTAACGGCAGCCGGATTGCCTCTCTCTCTGGCAGCGCTCCCAAACCTCTGGTCCCCCTTTTTGGCGCGCCCCTGCTTGAGCACATTGTGCTGTCGTCGCATGCCGCCGGAATTGAGAGGTTCGTGATCGTTGTCGGGTATCGTGCCGATGCGATCCGTCGCTGGCTTGCCGAGCGGCCGCTGGGAAATATTTCGGTCACTCTGGTAGAAAACCCCGATTACCACAAAGCGAACGGGGTCTCCGTACTGGCCGGCAGACAGGAGCTACAAGACCCTTTCTTGCTGCTTATGGCCGATCACATTTTCGAGCCGAGCACGGCCAGAGCGCTTCTGCGGCAATCCCTTGCAGCGAACGAGGTGATTCTGGGTGTGGACTACAACATCGATCGAATCTTTGACTTGGAAGACGCGACGAAAGTCAAGGTCCAAGGAAATAAGATCGTTGCTATCGGCAAAGACCTGCTCCGCTACGACGCCTTGGATACTGGAATGTTCTTGTGCAGTCCGACACTGTTCCAACGGCTGGAGTCGGCAAAGAAAAACGGCGATTGTTCCCTGTCAGATGGTATGCGCCAGCTTGCCCAAGAGGGGAAGTTGAAGGCCTTTGACGTTGGCGAGGGCCACTGGCAGGACGTCGACACGCCCGCGGCCTTCGCCTACACGGAAAGCATTTTTGAACGCGACTTCCTCGAAAGCCCAATCCTTCAAAGGTTCGCCAATGTCTAAGGCCTCCTCGCATGCGCGGCCTGCGCTTCGCCTTCTTGCAATCCTGGGGAGCGCGGGGTTGCTTGCTTATCTGGTCTGGCATGCCGGTGCTGGTCAGCTCTGGCAGAACTTTACAAAGCTAGGTTGGGGCTTCACTTTAGTCATAGCCTTGGCGGGTGTTTCGCATCTTGTGAGGACACGAGCCTGGCAAGTGACGCTAGGCAAGGACCGGCACAAGATCTCATTTCCGAGGCTTGCGGCGCTCCGCCTAGGCGCGGAAGCCGCTGGGCAACTTGGAATTCTGGGGCAGACGCTCGGAGATTCCGTCCGCGTCGCGCATTTGAGTCGCCGAATGCAAGTTGCCAATAGCCTTGCCTCGGTCACTCTCGATCGGGGACTCTATCTTGTTAGCGGAATCACCGTCATGGTTGGCGGCGTCTTGGCGGGGCTGCCTATGCTATCAGCCTCCCATGGCCTGCGCCTTTATGCGGGGCTGTTCATTTTTGGGTCCATCACGTTCTTGCTTTTGATTCTGCTGGCGGCACGAAAGCGCTTGCCGTTGCTGTCGGGAGGGGCACGCCTCATCGGTCGCGTTCCTCAGTTGAAAGGCAGGATCCAACAGAGACTGCAGTTAATCCAATCGCTGGAAAACGCGCTCTTCGATTTTCACCACAACACTCCCAAACTATTTTGGGACAGTTTCCTGCTGAATTTAGCAGCCCACTGCCTGGCGATCCTGGAAGTGTCTCTCGTGCTCTGGCTGCTCGGCGTGCACGTCAACTTCGCCAGCGCCTGGACTATCGAATCGCTGACAAAGCTTGTAAACGCTGTTGGCAACTTTAACCCAGGAAATCTTGGAACTTATGAGACCGGAAACGTGCTAATTGGCAAGATCTTCGGCATTGGCAGTGCCACCGCCCTCGCATTAGCGTTGGCGAGGCGTTTGCGTGCCCTATTCTGGACCGCAGTCGGTTGCATTTGCCTCGTGTTTTTGACCAGGTCCAAGGGGCTCCATGATCTCGACACCGTCGAGATGAAGAGAACCGCAAAGGTCACGGAGCCGCCAGAGGATGTTTCGAGAGGTTTGTCGCCCAGCGGAGTCACGTTTGCACTTTTCTTGCCGCCCCAAGACACCCAATTCCTTTCGGCTCGTGTTGGCACTCTGCCGATTCCGCTGCGAACCATTTTAGTCGCGCAAAGAATGAATCCTGCGCAAATCTTCGTAGTCGCTGATGCGACAGCGCGGCAAAGCGCTCAACGAGAACTGCTGCGCACAAGGCGTCTTCCTGAATCAGTGCAATGGCTTGACACGGAGGTAGACGCTCCTCTTCGAGAGCGATTGCGCTTGGTAGCCGCTTCGGTCAGCAGTCAGCGTGTGGTTCTCGTCGACGGCACTACAACCTATCACTCATCCCTGATTCGGCAGGCCAGCGAGTGGAATAACGAGCGCACAACGTTAGCACTAACGAGCGTTGACCTGCCTGCAGGACTATATGCACTTTCTACCGATACTCTGCGCGCACTTATTGAGCATTGCTCGATCGAACCCCGGAGCCTCGATGAGCTACACACATCGATCGGCGCTGTGCATGCTGTCGCGTCAATCAACGTGAGCGAAGACCTGTGGCAGCGCGTGCGCACGGAAAAGGACCACCCCATCGCTGAAAGAAAGCTCGACGGCTGGTTAGTCAAACCTACCGATGGCATGTATGCTCGATTGAATCGCCGAATCTCCATTCCGATCAGCCGGCAACTTATCAGGCTGCCGATCAGCGCAAACATGGTGAGCCTCATCACGCTCGGGGTGGGAATTGCTTCAGCGGCATTCTTTGCGTTTGGCGGTTACTGGAACACGCTTCTCGGGGCATTTCTGTGCCTGTTTGCAAGCATCTTGGACGGATGCGATGGTGAGGTCGCACGATTGAAACTGCTGGAGTCCGACTTCGGATGTTGGCTGGAGACCGTTTGCGACTACGTGTTTTATTTCTTTCTTTTGATCGGAATGACCATTGGACAGTGGAGAACTTCTGGATCGCGTGCCTACCTCGTATGGGGCGTCTTTCTCCTTGTTGGGGCTCTTGCGAGTTTCCTCGCCGTCGGATGGCAGCGCCGTCTCCTTGCCGTTGGACGTCCCGAGCAGCTGTTGAACATCTGGCAGCGCCACGCGGAGAGCCGGTCATCCAACCTTTTCCTGTACGCGGCACGGCATATGGAATTCATGGTGCGTCGGTGTTTCTTTCCCTACGCGTTGGTTGTCTTTGCGCTTCTGGGAGTCATGAACGTGGCCTTCATTTTGAGCGTGATCGGCGCGAATCTGGTCTGGCCGATCGCGCTGTACTCCTCGCACACCTTTGGCCGAGGCCGGAGTTCAGGGCAGGAAATTCCTGCGGCGTCTGCGGAGGCTAGCACCAGCATGCGTCAATATGCATCTGCTCAGCCTTAGAGGTCGATAATCTATCTGGCAAAACGACCTTCCTTCTCGCACCAAGGATCGAGGCGTTTTGTCCCACTCGGGCAGCCCAGGAGCAAAAGCACTCGGCAGGAATCGAATCTCTGGACTACAGTTGGCGTTGCAGTGAATCTAGTTCGGAGCGACAAGTGTCACTACAATAGTTTTTACGACCTGTTCGGCTTTTTGCAGAACCTGTTCCGAAGAACTGAGCCGAATGCGACTCAGCAGCGCGTAAACAGGTATTAGTTTTTGCAGATCACCGGCGTTATGCTCCATGGCGTCGACCAGCAAGCGCGCGCTTTCAGCAATGAAATCGGAATACAGCGTCTCCCGTCGCACAATCTGTTTTCCCAACAAATCGCGCCGGTCCTGATGCCTCTGTGTGATCCATGTGCCACCGGCCGAGCCCAATGCGCCGACAAGTGAACCAGTGATAGCCGCGAGGGCCGTGATCATACCCGAATTCATAGATGCTCCAAACATGCCTGCTCCTTGCGGCAGTCCGCGATATAACTTTGCTTCCTGGTGGTGCAAAATGACCAAAGCATTATCGGTTCCAAAGAAGATTGAAGTCGGACCCCTTTTAATACCTTGCTCATGAGCGCTTTCGCGAATGCCAAGGAGACAAGCCCGGATCTCTCTGATGACTCGATGTTGACGTTTTGACACTGCAGCTGGGTTGTCGACACCTTGGATAGGCAGGATTGCCAGGTATCGCGCGACAAATCCTAGACGATTCTGTCAATCAAGAGACGCGAAAGAGCCGCAGTGATTCCTCACTCCTCGTTTAATTGTCCGTAAGACGTTCAATCTAGGCAGCTTGCGATTTCGCCTCCCCGCGTAATTGGCTGGAGACTGCGTTGCATGGTTTGGACGCGAGGCAATCTTGGGTCGTCAAGTGCAACTCGTCAACCGGTGGTCAACGGAAGTCTTTGGAGAGGATGCTTGATTAGGATGGACGAAACGCATTGCAAAGCGGATTGGCGAGCCATAGTCAGCCGAGTTGCGGGTGTTCTCGTTTTACTAGCAGGAGTTCTTCTGGCTGCGGGGCTGTGCATGGCGACTCCGCATGACAACTCCATTCCCAGCATCTTTGAACCGCATTCAACACCAGCGGAATCGATCCGTCATCTCTCCTTCTTCGTCCTCAGCGTCACCGGACTGATTTTTCTTGTGGTTTTCAGTCTACTGAGTTACGTGGTCGTGAAATTCCGCAGCCGAGCGGTGGACACAGAGCGCGAGCCAGCGCAAGTGTATGGAAGCACACAGATTGAACTCGCATGGACCATCATTCCCATCCTGATCGTTGTTGTGCTTTTTCTCGCGACGGCGAGAGTCATTCACGCGATCCAGGATGCGCCCAAGCCTGCTGAGGCGGTGGAAATAACCGCAATCGGGCACCAGTTTTGGTGGGAATTTCGCTATCCGGCTCTCGGCGTTGTCACCGCGAACGAACTCCATGTTCCCGTGAGCGACTCATCTCATCCCACACCGACATTCGTGAAGTTGCTTTCCGCCGACACGGATCACAGTTTCTGGATACCACAGCTTGCCGGAAAGACCGACTTGATTCCGAATCACGTGAACGAAACGTGGCTCGATCCTCACGAGACCGGCTTGTTTCTTGGTCAATGCGCGCAGTACTGCGGTACGCAGCACGCGAAGATGCTATTGCGCGTGTACGTGGATAGTCCGGAGGACTTCAAGCTCTGGGTACGGGCACAACAACAGCCGGCGAATGAGGATGCAAAAGAAGCCGTGGGAAGATTTGTCTTCGAGAGAACTGCGTGCCTGAACTGCCATGCAATCAACGGGACAAACGGCACTGGGCGTTTTGGCCCGGACCTAACCCACTTGATGAGCCGCCGCACGATCGCGTCAGGTGCAGCGGAGAACAACTCGCAAAATCTTCGGATGTGGATTCAAAACCCGGATTCGATCAAGCCCGGATCTCTCATGCCGGCAATGAAGTTGAGCGACAACGAACTGGATGCGCTCGTGCGCTATCTCGAAACCCTGCAGTAGAGAAAGGGAGTGGAATCAGCAATGTCGTCGGATGCCATAGCCATTCAAACCGCAGAAGCCGCGGGTCGGCCGTGGGTTGCAACGTTGCATGAGTGGGTGACCACGGTCGATCACAAGCGCCTGGGCGTTCTGTACATCCTTTACGCCCTGTTCTTTCTCGTCATCGGCGGTATCGAAGCAACGATCATCCGTGTCCAGCTGATGCGCCCGCACAACGATTTTGTATCCCCGCAGGTATTCAATCGCTTGTTCACCATGCACGGCACGACCATGATTTTCTTTGTGGCCATGCCCATCCTATTCGGCTTTGCCAACTACCTCGTGCCATTGATGATCGGCGCGCGAGACATGGCGTTTCCCCGCCTGAATGCCTTCAGCTTTTGGCTGACGGCCTTTGGCGGATTGCTGCTTTACTTTAGTTTGCTGGGTGGGAACGGACTCTACGGCGCTGGTAACGCACCGGACGTGGGCTGGTGGGCGTACGCCCCTTTGGCCTCGCGTGCGTTTTCGCCGGGTCACAGCTCGGACTACTGGACGATCGCTCTCCTGGCTTCGGGTTTCGGCAGCATCGCCACCGCCATCAACATCATCGCCACGATTGTTTCGATGCGCTGCCCAGGCATGACCCTGAGCCGCATGCCGCTGCTCGCATGGATGAACTTGGTGATGTCTGGAATGGTTTTGCTCGCGATTTCGCCTCTATCCGCAGCTCAAATCATGTTGCTCGTGGATCGCTATCTTGGCGGTCATTTTTTCGATACGCAGGCAGGAGGTTCAGCCACTTTGTGGATGCACTTCTTTTGGATATTTGGGCATCCCGAGGTGTATGTTCTGATCATTCCCTGTTTTGCGTTTGCCTCTGAAATTATTCCGGTTTTTTCGCGCAAGCCGATTTTCGGATACCCGGTCATGGTGGGCGCCACGGTTTGCATCGGCTTTGTGAGCATGAGTGTTTGGGCACACCACATGTTCACAATCGGGATGAATTCCTACGCCAACAGCTTTTTCACGATAACGACGATGGCTGTGGGTGTACCGACCGGCATCAAGATCTTCAACTGGCTGGGTACGATGTGGGGAGGTAAGATCCAGTTCAGGACGCCAATGCTCTTCTGTATTGGTTTCCTCTTCCAGTTTTTGATCGCCGGCCTTACCGGCATCATGCTCGCTTCGTCACCCTTCGACTGGCAGCTCGGCGGTTCCTACTTTGTAGTTGCCCACTTTCACTATGTGATCGTCGGCGGAATTTTGTTCGCTCTATTCGGCGCATTTTATTATTGGTACCCAAAGATCACCGGAAGGATGCTGAATGAAAGCCTGGGCAAGCTCCATTTCTGGCTGTTCGTGATCGGATTCCATTTGACTTTTGATCTCATGCACATTCCCGGTGTGCTCGGCATGCCACGACGCATTTACACCTACGAGCCCGGCCGCGGTTGGGACACCCTGAACTATCTCGTGACCATCGGCGCTTTCGTCCAGGGGATTGCCACCCTGGTGTTCGTCGCGAACTTGGTCATTTCTTACTTCAAGGGAGCAAAAGCGGGAAATGATCCCTGGGATGCCTGGACTCTGGAATGGTCCGCGAGTTCGCCGCCCCCTGTCTACAACTTTGCCTCGCTCCCTACCGTTTCGAGCCGCAGACCATTGTGGGACTTGAAGCACCCGGAAGATCCGGACAGCCGCTATGAGTGAAGGAATCGACCAATGAGCACAATCGCGACTCCGCTCCGGGAAGCGCCTCTGGATTGGATACTCCCCTATCGCGGGAAGGTTGGCATGGCGTGTCTCATCATCGCCGAGTCGGCCATCTTCACGATTTTCGTCGTGGCGTATCTCTTCTACGTAGGAAAGAGCCTCACCGGACCAACTCCGCGCGAAGTGTTAGAGACTCCCATCTTCTACACGATCTGTCTGCTGTCCAGCAGCCTCACAATCCACTTCGCGGGAAAGTTCCTTGAACGCGGTAAGCGAGGCGCATTCCTAAGCTTATGGTTGCTCACGATTGTTTTAGGCGGCCTTTTTATGTATGGCACTGGCCAGGAGTGGCACAGGCTGATCTACGAACACGGGCTAACCATCTCCACGAACCTCTTTGGAACGACATACTACTCGCTGGTTGGTCTGCACGCCTTTCACGTTACCGCTGGGCTGATCATGTTGAGCATCGTGCTGTTGTTCGGGCTAGCAGGTCGCGTTGGTCCCGAGCGGTTTCGTCACGTCGACGTACTTTCCCTGTACTGGCATTTTGTTGATGCTGTGTGGGTCGTTG
Organism: Candidatus Acidiferrum sp.; assembly: GCA_041482215.1. GTDB lineage: Bacteria > Acidobacteriota > Terriglobia > Acidiferrales > UBA7541 > Acidiferrum. The sequence goes on from JBGPDI010000047.1 coordinate 27,413, forward strand.
TTTTTACTGTTGTCTACGTTCTGGGTCGCTGAGGAAAAGGAATGTCAACGCTCGCATCCATAGAAGAAGTACGGCAGAGCCCTCGGGCCCCGGTTGAGATCGAAGTGCCCGCATCTACCGCTTGGCCCATCGTTTTGGCTTTTGGCTTCACCCTAATGTTCGCGGGCCTTCTTACAAGCGTGTCGGTCAGCGTCCTCGGCGTTGTCCTGGGCGTCGCGGGTTGCGTCGGCTGGTTCCGCGAAGTGTTTCCAAGCGAGCATGAGGAATCTGTGCCCGTCGTGTTTGAAGAACATCGCATAACGACGGAGCGCCGCGTTGTCGAGCGCGTGCCAGTCGCGCCCGATCTCGTTCGCGCATGGCTTCCTCTCGAGACCTACCCCGTATCGGCTGGAATCAAGGGTGGCCTGGGGGGAGGCGTAGCGATGGCTGTGTTGGCCTGCGCCTACGGGCTGCTGAAGGCCGGAAGCATCTGGTATCCCATCAACCTCCTTGCCGCTACTGTCTACGCAGAATCGCTTAAGCTGGGCCCGGCCCAACTGAATTCATTCCATGCGGACAGCTTCGCGATTGCCCTAATCCTGCACGGGATCGGATCCATCTTCGTGGGACTGCTCTACGGTGCGATGCTTCCCATGTTCGCGCGGCGACCGATTGTACTCGGGGGGCTGATTGCTCCAGTGCTGTGGTCAGGGCTGCTCTATTCGCTTATGGAGCTTCTGAATCCTTTACTTGCGAGCCACATTAACTGGATTTGGTTTATGGCCTCGCAGATCGCGTTTGGGGTCGTAGCGGGCGTCGTTGTTGGGCGGCAGGAGCGTGTGTCAACTCGCGAGAATCTGCCTTTCGTCGTACGCGCGGGAATTGATGCTCCCGGAATAATGCCGCCAAGAGAAAGCGGAGAGAAACACCGGTGAACACTCTTCGGCATCTTTGTGTATTCACGGCACTCGCCGCGATTTTGTTCTCAGGTTGCGGCGCGCCGCACGGCCAGCCAGGTAAAGGTTCGGAAGTTCTAGCGCCGAATGAGGTTTTGGAATTTGGCACTCTGTACGCGGAAAACTGCGCCGGCTGTCACGGTGGCGAAGGCCGCGGAGGAGCAGCGATCGCGCTTGCCAATCCTGTTTATCTGGCCATTGCAGACGATGTTTCCATCCGCAAAGTCATCGCCAACGGCGTACGGGGAACCGCGATGCCGGCCTTCGCCAAAAGCGCCGGCGGAATGTTGACAGACGCGCAGATCGATGTGATCACCAAAGAAATTCGCTCGCGTTGGAGCAAGCAGGGAGTTCTGGACACAGCTACTGCGCCTTCTTATGCGCCTAAATCAGCAGGGGACACCCAGCGAGGCGACGTTGCATATAAGACTTACTGCGAGTCTTGCCACGGTCCCGGCGGTAAGGGCGGACGCAAGGGCAGCCCTATCACGGATGATTCGTTTCTTGCACTTGTTAGTGACCAGGGGCTGCGGACGATCGTCATTACAGGCCGCCCTGAATTGGGAGCGCCCGACTGGCGAGGAAACCTACCGGGCAGGGCGATGTCGGATCAGGAAGTCACCGACGTGGTTGCCTGGCTCGCATCACACCGTGTTTCTAACCCCGGGCAGCCTTACTCTGCTTCGAATTACGCGCAGCATTAGGAGCTTGACGATGTCGAATGAAAACTTGGTGTCCCGTCGAGGATTCTTCATGAAGATGGGAATTCTCTTCAACGGCTTGGTGGCGGCTGCGCTGACTGTGCCGATTGCCGGATATCTTCTGTCTTGTATAACTCGAGGGCGCGCGAACGCCTACCTTTCCTGGGTGCCACTCGGGCCGGTGAGCGAATTCCCAGAAGGCGAGACGCGTCTGGCTACCTTCCGGAATCCCTACGTTACGCCCACCGACGGCAAGACCGTGGACACAGTGTGCTGGGTGCGGCGCGTCGAAGGAGAGCAGTTCCAGGTTTTTGCCATCAATTGCGCCCACCTGGGCTGCCCCGTACGCTGGTTTCCACAATCCGGCTTGTTCATGTGCCCCTGCCACGGCGGAGCGTACTATCGCGACGGTTCTCGCGCTTCGGGCCCGCCGGAACGCGGGCTGTTCGAGTATCCGTACAAGGTGCAGGACGGTATGGTTACGATTCAAGCTGGCGAATTGCCGATTCCGGGATCCCCAACCGCCTCTCTTTTCGGGAACAAGGCGCCGTGCGGTGCACGAAACGAGTTGGTTTCCATCGAGAGCAAGTTGTCCGCCTCCAGCGAAACGAATGCTTTGCTCAGAAAGACAAACACATGGGCGTGATCGGGCAAATCGGCCAATGGTTTGACCAGCGCTTGCAACTGGCCGCTCCCATTCGTGACGCGGCGGAGCATCCCGTACCGCGCAACACGGCGAGCTGGTTCTATGTGTTCGGCAGCGCTGCTCTCGTCGTGTTCCTTCTCCAGATCGTCACCGGCATTCTGCTTGCTTTGATTTACGTTCCCTCGGCAGCCGAGGCCTGGAGCAGTCTTCAAGCTCTCAACCACGACGTCACGCTTGGCTGGTTCATCCGTGCGATGCACGGGTGGGGCTCCAACTTCATGGTGGCGATTGTCCTCATCCACATGGTGCAGGTCTTCCTCTTCGGAGCTTACAAATTTCCGCGAGAGCTCACCTGGATCGTGGGTGTTTTTCTTTTACTGATGACGTTAGGCATGGCCTTCACCGGACAAGTGCTGCGCTTCGATCAAGACGCTTACTGGGGACTGGGTATCGGAGCTTCTATCGCCAGTCGCGTGCCCATTGCAGGCCCAATAATCGTGAAATTGATGCTCGGTGGACCGATTATTGCCGGAGCGACGCTGTCGCGATTTTTCGCGCTGCATGTCTTCGTGATTCCAGGAATGCTGATCGGTTTCGTTTGTCTTCATCTCTTGATGGTGCTGAAGCTCGGAATTAACGAATGGCCGATGCCAGGACGTCTCGTGAAAAAAGCCACCTACACCGCTGAGTATCACGAATTGACGAAGAAAGATGGGGCGCCGTTTGTTCCGTATGCGGTATGGAAAGATCTGTTCTTTGCCGCTTTCATCCTCTTGGCAGTGGCTGCATGCGCTCTGTACTTCGGTCCGTTCGGTCCTACTGGCCGCCCGGACCCGACGATCATCCAGACCGCGCCGAAACCCGACTACTTCTTTTTGTGGCTGTACGGTTTGCTGTCATACTTGCCGCCTTCAATGGAGACGCCAGCTCTCCTTATTGGCCCCGTAGTCGCTATCGCCTTTCTTGTTTTGCTGCCATTTCTTTCTGGAGAAGGAGAAAAAAGTTGGCGCCGGCGGCCGATCGCTGTTTTGACAGTTCTGCTGATCGCCATAATCCTGGGAACACTCACCCACCTCGCTGGATATACGCCGTGGAGTCCGCACATGAATGCGTGGAGCGGCGACCCCATGCCGGAGCAGTTTCTACACGGCAGGACTGCTCTCGAGCGGCAAGGCGCGCTCGTCTTCCAGGTCAAGCAATGCCGCAACTGTCATTCTCTCGGAGACTTAGGAGGCCAAAGAGGACCCGCGCTCGACAGCGTTGCCGTGCGGCTCACGCAAGATCAACTGATTCGACAGGTGATCCAGGGGGGCGGCAACATGCCCGCCTACGGAAAGAATTTGAGTCCGGCGGAGACGACTGCCTTGGTTGCGTTTCTTGAAACTTTGCATCCTCGAGGACAAGCTCCGGCGCGCGATGCCGCTCGTGACATTGCTTTAAGTGAGGACAAAGATCAACGACAGGCTGCACCAAGATAGAGACTGATTCATGTCACCTCACGTTCATTTTGGCCACGGCGGCTGGGAATTCCCGGCTTCGCTCATGCTGACTTTGCTTCTCGCGGCGTCTCTGTACCTGCGCGTATGGATTTCCACTCGCTCAGGTTCTGCCGCCGCCATTCCAGCCTGGAAGGCCAGCAGCTTCCTTCTCGGCTTACTTTTGGTGTGGATGGCATGGGGATCGGCGCTCTCGGCCTACGACCATAACCTGCTGACGATCCACATGATTAAGCACCTGCTGCTTATGACCTTCGCTCCCCCGTTGATCCTGTTGGGTGAGCCCATGAAAGTGTTCTGGGAGATGACGCCACTGTTGGCCCGCAGCACACTCGGCCGCGTGTCGCACCAACCACTCGTCCAGCGACTTGCACGAATCGTCACAAGTCTCGCGCTGTGTTGGACCGTTTCGGCGCTGACGCTTATTGCCTGGCACGTACCAGTGATGTTTGCGCTCGGCATGCGGTCTGAGATCTGGCATACGTTCGAGCAAGCAATGTTTTTCGGAACCGGCATTTTGTTCTGGTGGCCTGTTATTCAGCCTTGGCCAAGCGCCTCGACTGGGCCGCGATGGTCGCTGCTCTTGTACCTTTTTCTTGCGACTCTGCCGTGCGACATCCTTTCCGGATTTCTCGTCTTCTCTGACCGTGTCGCATACCCGGTGTATTTTTCCACTCCGCGGCTGCTTGGCTTTTCCGTTCTTGAAGATCAGCAATGTGCGGCCGCTTTGATGTGGACTTGCGTCACGCTCGTCTATCTCGTGCCGGCAGCGATTATCTGTTCAAAGCTCCTGGCCCCACGAACCTCGCATGAAGTCGATTTGCAACAATCGCAGTTTTCTGGCGGTACGGTTCTGCAAAGTGCTCCGCGAAGCTTGGAGGTTGTCTAGAAATGGCAACTGAGCCAATTCTGGCGGCGCTTGACGTGGCTGCAGTGCCGCGCCATCACAGCCTCATCGCCCGTCCTGGCGTTCTGTCTGACTACTGGGCGTTGACGAAACCCGAAATCAACTTTCTTATTGCCGTCACGACCGCTTCCGGTTTCTGGATGGGCACGCCTGTTTCCCATTCGCATTTTCACTGGGCACTGCTGCTTCACGCGCTAGTTGGCACCATGCTCGTCTCCAGCGGGGCCGCTACTTTGAACCAGTTGATCGAGCGGCGTTTCGACGCGCGAATGCAGCGAACCGCGCGGCGGCCACTCGCATCCGGAAGAATCGAGCCGGCTCACGCTTTATGGTTCGGAATCTCACTCTCCGTTATTGGCGCTATCTACTTGGCAGTTACAACCAATGCTCTCGCGGCCTTGCTGTCGATCCTTACTCTACTGGGCTATCTGTTCTTGTACACGCCGCTGAAACGGAAAACCCCTCTGTGCACGTTGATTGGTGCGCTTCCGGGTGCCACGCCGCCGCTGATCGGCTGGGCCGCCGCGTGCGGACGCCTCAACGCTAATGCTTGGCTGCTTTTTGCTATCGTGTTTCTCTGGCAGTTTCCGCACTTCATGGCCATCGCTTGGATGTATCGCGAAGACTATGCGCGTGCCGGCTACATCGTACTACCTGCAGGCAAGTCCAAGGATCACTTTGTCGCCTGGCAAACCTCACTTCCCTCCTTGGCACTTCTCGCAGTGGCTCTCGGCCCTGCAATTCGAGGTGAGTCTGGAATTGCTTATCTTGCAGGCGCTCTCGTTCTTGGGGGCGTCTTTCTCTGCTACAGCGCCCGCTTTGCTTTTCAAATGTCCACCGTTTCTGCACGGCGGTTGCTTTTTGCTTCCATCCTCTATCTTCCGTTGTTGCTTGCTTTCCTCGCATTGGACAAGAAATGAATATGAAGGGAATGCCTA
>JBGPDI010000048.1:0-32837 GCA_041482215.1 Candidatus Acidiferrum sp.
AGTCGCGATATTTCGCGGAGAACTTGCTACGAAGGATGAACCAGAGAACCAGGAGGCCATAAAAAAATTCCACGATGTGGGTGGCAAAACTGATGCGGCCGCGGTTGTGAGCCTTGCGATAAAGATCGGGTGGGAGAGTGTAAGCGGTGATTTTAGCTTGAGGCTGCGATTGAGCACTGGGGGAAGCGGATGATTGAGTCGCTGCTGTTGTGGCCGGTTGATCAGAAGCAGGTGCAATGGGCGGCGATTGTGGTGAAGCCGAGAGAGAAGTGGAGAGAAAAAAACCACAAGAAAAAAACAGAATGAGACAGAGCGAAACTTTTTTCACAGCGTCTCTTGGCTAGAATGCCGAGGCAATTTGTGGGGAGAGTATAGCGGAACTACACCGGGCGGCGAATGCGGAGTTTGCGCATGCGGGCCTGGAGGGTGGTGCGCTTCATTCCGAGGAGGAGCGCGGCACCCTTGGGGCCAGCGATGCGCCACTGGGTTTGCTTGAGGGCGCGGAGAATGTGCTGGCGCTCGGCTTCTTCGAGAGTGGAAATCGAAGTAGAAGAGGAAGCCGGGGAAATAGGGGAAGTTAATGAGGTAAAGGAACTGGAGGAGGCGGGGGAATTTTCGCCGGGGGATGCGAGGGTGGCGGACCTGAGTTCAGAGAGGGGAACGCGGAGCTCTTTGCCAGGCGAGAGGAGAACGGCTCGTTCGATGAGATTTTCGAGTTCGCGAACGTTGCCGGGCCAGGCATAGTGGGCGAGGGCGTCCATGGCGTCGGCGGGGATGAATTCGACAGCTTTGTTGAGCTGGCGGCTGAATCGCTGGACGAAATAGCGAACGAGGAGAGGGAGATCTTCGGCGCGCTCACGGAGAGCGGGGATCTGGATGGGAAAGACGTTGAGGCGGTAGAAAAGGTCGCTGCGAAAGGCGCGCTCGGCTACGAGTTTCGAAAGATCTTGATTGGTGGCGGCGACGACACGGACGTCCACGCGCTGGGTGCGATTGCCACCGAGGCGTTCGAATTCCTGCTCTTGAAGGACGCGAAGAAGTTTCGGCTGAAGTTCGAGAGGAAGGTCACCGACTTCGTCGAGGAACAGAGTGCCGCGATCGGCAAGTTCGAAGCGGCCGATTTTCTGGCCGATGGCGCCGGTAAAAGCACCACGCTCGTGGCCGAAGAGTTCAGATTCGAGAAGACCGCTGGGGATGGAAGCGCAATTTACTTTGACAAAGGTGCGATCGCGGCGCGGGCTGAGATTGTGAATGGCGCGAGCGAAAAGCTCCTTGCCAGTGCCGGTTTCGCCGAGAAGGAGAACGGTAGTGCCGGCGGGTGCGGCGAGCTCAAGCTGGGATAGAGCGCGCTTGAGCGCAGGGCTCTCGCCGATGATTTCCTCAAAATTAAATTCGCTGCGGATTTCTTCCTCGAGATAGAGCTTTTCTTCGGCGAGCTTGTTTTTCAGCGCTTCGATTTCCTTGAAGGCCAGGGTATTTTCCACGGCAATGGCAACCTGCGCGGCGACCTGCTGGAGGAGCTCCACATCCTGTGGAGAGAAGGCATCGTCTCGACGACTGGCGACGTTGAGCGTGCCAAAGGCCTGGCCGTGAGTGATGAGAGGAACACAACACATGGTTTGCACTCCGGCGGTGCGGAGGGCGCGGATGATTTCGTTCTGGTAGCGGTCGAATTCCGAGCCTCGTGTGAGAAATGGCTGGCCATTGGTGATGGCCTGGCCAGAGGGAGAAGTGTCGCGCGGAACGGTGATTTCCTGTTTGATGAGGCTCTGGTTACCAGGGAAATCGAGGGCGTGAATCTTTAGGAGACCGGTTTGTGGATCGAGGAGCGCGAGGCTGGTGTAATCGTGATGAATGACCCGCTCGAGAGTATTGACGATGCCACGAAAAAGTTCGGGGAGTTCACGGCCGCTGATGAGGACATTGTTTACATCGAGAAGAGCCTGGAGGCGATCGCGTTCGCGCGCGAGCTGCGACTGATAGGCCTGGGAAGTTTCAAGATTGAGAGCGTTATCCACGGCGACGGCAACCTGGCTGGCGACGCGCTCCATGAATTGCAGCTCGGTACCGGTGATGCGCTGGGGAACGAGGCGGCCGAAACCCATAGCACCGATGCGGTGCTGGGCGGTGGTGAGCGGAAGGATAGCGAGGGAGCGGACATTGTGGTCGCGATAGCGCTTCAAGAATTCCGGGAAACGCGTCTCTTCTTCGGTGTCGCTAACGACAAATGGCTGCTGCGTTTGCCAGACCCAGCCGGCGGGGTTTTCCTCGACGGTAGTTTCAGTGCCGGTGGGCTTTCCGCTAGGGATGCGGGTTTCCAGGATGTGGAGGCGCATGACGTTGCGCGCAGGATCATGAAGAACGAGAGTGAGGAAGTCGAAATCCACGACGGAGTGGAGACGCTCGGCGAGATCGTGGAAAAGCGCAGGAAGATCGCGCTGCTGGGCGATGGCCTCGCTGACTTCGAGCAAGGCTTCGAGCTGACGCCGGGAGTGTTCCAGCGGGGAGGTGAACGCCACTTCCGGCGGGGAGATGACGGGATCCGCCATAGCAGGCAGGATAACACTAGGGTTGGCGGGGGCTCAACCGAGGGGGTGAGGAATAGTGGATCGGTTTCGAATACCCGTCTAACAGTGGGCTAGCTGCTTCTATGTCTCGGCGGATCTACTCGATAGTGAATACAGCTGATGTAAGCAGCTTTGAGCCCCTCGGCGGCGCATGGCAGTTCAGATTCGGAACGGTGCCGCGCCAGTAACTAAGTCGAAGTCGCATTCTCCCGGAATCAACTAAGCGGAAAGGGAAATCCTTCGATTCACCGGCCTGTAGCACCAGATATGCTTTGAGACTGCCAACATCGGGGCCAATCAATAAAGTCCCCCATTTGCCGTTATCGTTCCGCTGCACCCAAAAGGGTAAGGGAGTACTTTCAACCTCACCATCCTTCATTGATGTCTGGCCGAACTCGACGCAGAAAGTAATCGCGCCCTTGCCGGTATTTTCAACCCTGGCATGGATCTCCTCATGTACTTTGTATTGCTGTGCTGAAACGGTGATTTTCACCTGAGCAATTGCCGGAGTGCAGAGAATCAGCGAAAGTCCAAGAGTCAAAATCAGACGTGTCATATGACAAAAGTATAAACCATGCAGCTGCTAGCGCGGAGGGTTTGAGCCAATTGCCTGATTAGCGGAGAGAAGCAAACTGACTGGCTATCAATGTCAGAGTCATGCCCGCACGGTGCGGCTCATTTCTTTTTCAGTTCGGAGGGCCAGTTGGCGACGACGGTGAGCGTTGTTGAGGGCCGGGTTCCTTCGTAGACAACCACGAAACGCTGGCCATCCGCGCTGGCATCGTACCGGCCGAAAACGCCGTAAGAATGGGAATCAAAGAGGACATGAGCCTGGCCCGCCACAAAGCTGTCACCTGAAGCTTCCACATTTACGGCCATCAATTTATTGTCCGCGGAAAGATAGAAGATTTCCTTGCCGTCGCGACGCCAGATCGGGCCACGCCCATCGCCCAGGGAGACCTGCCATTTTCCGCCCGGCCCGGGAAAGGGGACGACATAGACGCGATACTCGCCCGACTCATTCGAGCAGTAGGCCAGCCATTTTCCGTCGGGAGAAAAGCTAGCTTCGCGGGCGCTGAAGGTAGATTGAATGAACGGATAGGCCTTGTGGTCGCCAAAGAGGGGCAGGATCCAGATGGACCAGCCTCCCGGCACGCCATTCGCATAGGTTCCGCCGGAGACGCCTTCATGATAGACGAGATATTTTCCGTCGTTAGACCAGGAGGTTGGGACTCGAAAGTGGTCCATCCCCTCCAGAAGAAGCGTTTCGCCGCCGGAGCCGTCGGCAGACTTCTGGTAAAGGCTGTACTTGCCGTCGCGGTAGGAGGTGTAGGCAACGTATTTACCGTCCGGAGCCCACACCGGATACAAGTTTCCCTGCCCGGCAGAGGAACCAAAGGTAAGGGGGATCTTCACGCCACGGGCAATATCGATGCTCCAAACGTCAAAGCCGGTCCCATCGAGATAGTAGACGAGCTTTTTCCCATCGCGCGATAGGCCGATGCCTGCGTAGGCGTCCTCTCCCGGAACCGCTCCGACTTGCTTGCCACTGCGATCAAACCAAACCAACTGGCGATTTTTGGCGACGCCCTCGGCGTAGAGCAGCATGCCGCTCACAGAAGGAGAAAACCAGGCGTTGGCAATGCTGGAATCCTGGAGCACTTGTTCGGCGATGGGGACGGCTTCGCCGGTGAGCTCGAGACTTTTGGCGTCGAAGGGCTGGGCCATCAGGGAGGACTGGCGCAAGAAGAGTAAATATCCAGGTGCATACGCGGCCTGGAAATGGGTGTGAAAAAGAATCTTGGTCTGCTTGGAATCGAGAGAACCCACAATGATCGAGTTGGTGTAGCTTTCACGCGGGGTGAAGGTGCTTCCGGCAAGGAAGATGAAGTGACGGCCATCGGGCAGGAACCAGGGCCAGCGGTGAGTGGTTTCATTGTTGGAAGGATCCTGCGTGGTGAGCTGAGAAATGGGACCACCGGAGGCGGATACGTGATAGATGGGGGAGTTCACGGAAGGACTGAAAACAATATCGCCCTGCTGATTCCAGGATCCACCGCGTCCATCCGGGGCATCGCAAATGACGGCGGGCGGGCCACCTTGGACGTCAATTTTCTTGAGCTTGCCACCAGAAAAAAAGCCGATGTACCTGCCGTCTGGGGACCAGAAAGGAAATCCGGCGGCTTCTGTTCCTGGCAACATTTGAGCATGGAGCGAATCCATCGGACGAATCCAGAGTGCGGATTTTGAATCGGGAGACGGGGTCGAGGCTACGTAAGCAAGATTGAGCCCGTCGGGAGAGATGGCGAAACCTTTCTGGTCCCCGGAAAAAATAAAACCAGAACCTTCTTCTGCCTTAACGTAGGTGCGCGTGACACGGGTGTCGAGCGCGGGTCTTCTGGCATACAGAATTCCAAGAGCGGCGGCGAGGATGGCGACCAGAGCCAAGGCGGCTACTGTAAGTTGCGAGGGAGATTTGCTGCGCTTCAGTCCGGGAGCCGCGGCGCTGAATTGCGAGCCAGAGTCGACGATCCATTTCAATTCGATGGCGACGTCGCGGGCGGTTTGCCAGCGGTCTTCGGGATCTTTGGCGAAGCAGCGGCGGATGGCGTGATCGAGGGGAGCGGGAGTGAGAGGTTTTACGGAGTTGATGGGTGCGGGTTCCTTTTCGAGAATCGCGGAGGCGACGCTGAGTTGGGTCTTGCCTGGATAGGCGCGCTGGCCGGTGAGCATTTCGTAGAGGACGGCGCCGAGCGAAAAAATATCGCTGCGGCCGTCGAGGTCTTTGCCTTCGATCTGCTCGGGGGACATGTACTGGAAGGTGCCGACAATGGTGCCTTCTTGCGTCACTGGCGTGGTTTGCATCGCGGCGGTCGTAAGGGTGGCGCCGGTGATGAGCAGAACGGCGGGCTTGGCGAGGCCGAAGTCGAGGAGTTTGGCGCCGGTGGAAGTGAGCATGATGTTGCCGGGTTTTAAATCGCGATGAACGATACCACTGCGGTGGGCTTTGTCGAGGCCGTCGGCGATTTGCGCGCCGAACTTCAGGACCTGATCGAGAGGCAGCGGACCTTTTTCGAGGCGCTTGGCGAGGGTTTCGCCTTCGACGCATTCCATGACCAGGTAGTCGATGCCGTCTTGATGGCCGACGTCGTGGAGCACACAGATGTGAGGATGATTGAGGCTGGAAATAGTTTTGGCTTCGCGTTCGAAACGCTGCTTTTGAATGGGATCGGCGGAGAGATGCGCGGGAAGAATTTTGATAGCGACGGTGCGGTCGAGGCGGGTGTCGCGCGCGCGATAGACTTCTCCCATGCCGCCAGCGCCGAGCGGCGCGATGATTTCGTAGGGACCTAATCTGTTGCCGGCGGATAGGCTCACGATTGAGGCAAATTATAGCCTTAAAGCTTGTCTGTTTCCGAGTGGACGAGCACGCGCGACGGAACGCTTGAGGAACGCGGAACGAAACTGAGCCGTCCGGAGTAGACTTGACTGCGTTTCATCACGAGACTAATCGCGGCGAATTCCGCGAATACATTTCGCGCAGACGGAAGGGTGGCCAGCGAAAAATGGGAAGAACATTGGCGAAGATTTATGTCGTGCTGAGCGGATTCATTTTAGTGGTGGTTGGCGTGGTGGGATTTTTTCAGCACGAAATGTTTAACCTTACTTTTCCTCCGGCGCACAACGTTTTTCATCTCGTTAGCGGATTAATCGCTCTTTGGGCCGGGCTGGGGAAGAATGTGGATGGGCCGCGGCGGTTTGGGCTGATTTTCGGGACGATCTATACTCTGGTTGCGATCGCGGGATTCGCCGGTTTGCGCGACTTAGGGCCTGTTCAATTGGATTTGAATACGCATTTCAATTTTATTCACCTGGGAGTTGGACTGCTGAGTCTGGCGGCCGGTTTTCTAAATGCAAAGAAGGTCGCCACGGCGTAAACGGGAGCGAACGGTCTGGCAAATCGCGCGGAGGTAGATCAATTCTCAGTAAATGGAGTCACGTGGTTAGGCGGTCGGGAGAGATGGGGCTTAATTGCCAGGCTTGGAGCGAGGTGAGTGCGGGGAGATCGTCGTCGTTGATGCGGAAGCGGAGAGGGCCGTCAGGCCGGCGATAAATGCGGGTGGTGAAGACGTGCCGACGATTGCAAGTGAGCTCGGCGACGGAAGCATCAAGAAAGAGACGAAATTCGACTTCGCGTTTTTGGCCCAGGGGTATTTTTAGTGCCTTCCCATTAACAGTTAGCGTTGTGACAGTGGGGCCTTTTGGTTCCAGCTTGGCGGACCACCAGGGGCCGGTGCGGTCTTCAATGGTTAATGTGAAGCGCGGCGAGTTTGTTTTCCAGGCAAGTTCCCCGGCGAGATTTTCGATTTCAAAATTTTCCAGCGCACGTGCGAGTTGGGGTGTGCGGGCTTGTTGCTGCGGGAGAACGAAGGATTTTGCTCGAAGCGCGCGTGCTTCTGGCGCAACTTGCATTTCGAGCGTGCCGTCAGTAGCGAGTGAAAGAATTCTGGGGAGGGCCATGCAACCGGCCCAGCCGGCGGCGCTGAATTCGGATTGAGGACGCGTTTCCGGAATCCAGCCCCAGAGGATGCGATTGCCATTGGAATCGAGTTGGGTTTTTTGGGCGTAGTAGGCGCCGTGATCGAGGAAGCCGTGTTTTTCGGAATGGAAAATGTGTTCCTGGGGATCGAGTGCGCCGGATTCCCAAAGCACCTGACCGGCGGTCGAATAGAGAAGGACGTGTTTTTTTCCCAGCGGGAAAAAATCGGGGCATTCCCACATTTCGCCGGAGTCCACAGGATTGGCGGATTCTTTTCCGGTCCATTGTCCGGAGGCCAAGGGATGAAGGTATTCCCACTGGCGCAAATCTCTTGAGCGATAGAGAAGGACGCGGCCGCCTTGTCTGGATTGGCCGGAGCCGACGCCGAGAAACCAGTTTTCACCTTCCCGCCAGAGAAATGGATCTCGAAACCCAGTCAAGAGAGGATCGTTTGGCGGCTGAAGAACGGGCTGCTTCCATTTGGTCCAGGTGTGTAGCTGCGGATCGGAGGAAGTAGCGAGGCACTGGACTTCGCGGAAATGTTGGACGCCGTCGCGGAGAGTGGCTTGATCGGGAGCGACTGTTTTCACTCCGGTGTAGAGAATTGTGGCGGTGCCGTGATCGTCCACGGCGCTCCCGGTGAAGCAGCCATCGGCGTCATCCCAGCCAGGAGTTGGAGCGAGCGCAATGGGAAGATGGCGCCAGTGGATCATGTCGTCGCTGACGGCATGGGCCCAGTGCATGTCGCCCCAGACGGCGGCATTCGGATTGTATTGGAAAAACATGTGGTAGTGGCCCTGCCAAAAAATGGGACCGTTGGGATCGTTCATCCAGTTCTTGGCGGGGAGCAGATGAAATTGCGGGCGGAGTGGATCGGCAGCGAGGCCCGCGCGCAAATCCTGGGCTTGACTTTGCCAGAGCGAGGGTGGAAATGATGCGCACGCTCCGGAGGCGCTCAGAGTTCGCAGAAAATCACGCCGCAGAATATGCATGAAGATTTTCCCTGTCGCTTGAATCCCGTTGCAGAGCCAATAAAAGTCTACGGCAGCGCGGGCTTGGAATGCGGCGGTTCGTGTTCCGCCTTGTACGCTTTCCAGGCCTGGTCGATGACGTAGGCGTGGACGGCGTCGGCTTCGGCGACGGTCATGTGCGCTTTGGGGAAAGCAAACTTGGGCGGATCGGCAAGGCCGGGCATGCCTTTTGACCAGTGGCTGCCGCCCAAGACGATGCCGTACCAATCCTTGTGAACTTCGGGCGGGGCGTAGCGAAGATCGGGGACGGCACCGTCTTCCACCCAGGCGCCGCTGCCATCAATGAAAGGAGAGTGGCAGCCTTCGCAGTAAAACGAGGCGTAAAGTTTTTCGCCCTTGTGAATGATTTCCTCGCTTACCTTTTGTTCAGGCGGTTTTGGCACGGGCGGAACTTCAGTGTGTGGAGTTGGAAATGGAACTTTGCCGCCGAGCTTGAAAGCGTAAAGGCGTTCGGGGCCGCGTTTGGATTCGGGTGTGGCCATGGTGCGCGCGGGAGCAAAAAGACGCGAGCCGGAGCCCCAACCCACGGAAGTGACCACGTATTGTTCGCCGTTTACAGAAAAGGTAACGGGGATGGAGTCGATGGCGGATTTGGTCTGGATGGACCAAAGTTTCTTGCCGGTGTCCGCGGCGTAAGCGGCAAATTCGCCGGTGCCTTGTCCCTGAAAAACGAGATTACCGGCAGTGGAGACGACACCGCCATTGACGGAGATTTGTTCCTCGATGGACCAGCGGGCGGTTTCCGCAATGGGATCCCACGCGATCAGTTTTCCGAACAGTCCCTCGCCACCTTCTCCTGCTTCGACGGCAGCTTTTGTGTCAGGGCGGCGGTCGGTTGAAGGAATGTAAACGAGGCCGGTGCTCGCGTTGTAGCTCATGGGCCACCAATTGTGGACGGTCCATTGCCGGCCGCCGCCTTGCGAGGCGGGAATCAGAATAGGCTTGGATGTTTGAAGGTCGTAGGCGCTGGCCCAAGTGGTTTTGACAAGAGGCTTGGCGGAAAGAAGCTTGCCGGTTTTGGCGTCAAGAATATAGAAGAAACCGTTTTTCGGGGCGGTCAATGCGACGTGACGTTTTTCGCCGTTGATCATCAGATCGGCCATCATGATCTGGTTGTTTTCGTTGTGAACATTTGCGGTGCCCGTCTGGTAGTGCCAGACGTATTCTCCGGTGTCGGCTTTGACGGCAATGATGCATTCGGAAAAAAGTTTTTCGCCGGAGATTTTGACTCCGGTCATCTCGCCATAGCCGACGTCGGCGCCAGCAGTGCCGAAAATCACGAGGCCAGTGGCGTCGTCATACGTGATGGCATGCCAGACGTCGCCGCCGCCGATTTTCCAGGAGCCCTCGCCGATCCAGGTTTTGGAGGCCATCTCGAGTTCTTTTGTTTCGAATGGTTTTGCGGGATCGCCGGGAACGGTCCAGAAACGCCACACTTCCTTACCGGTTTCAGCGTCGTAGGCGGCGAGAGCTCCGCGGACACCGTCATCGGAGCCGTTGTAGCCCATGAGGATTTTTCCTTTGGCTACGCGGGGCGCACCGGTGATTCCTGTTTGCAATGGTTCGCAGACGGTGGCTTCCCATATTTTTTTCGCGCTGGCAGCGTCAATGGCAATCAGGCGGCAGTCGCCGGTGCCGACATAAACTTTTCCATTCCAGACGGCTACGCCGCCATTGGTGCGAGCGGAGTAAGAACCGTTCAGGGCCTGATCGAGACGGATATGAGGATCGTACTTCCAGATCAGTTTTCCTGACGTAGCTTCGACGGCGTAAACCTTGGAGAGCGGAGCACTGATATAGATGATTCCGTCCACGACGATGGGTTCGGAGACGATACCCATTTTGCCGTCGTAATCGAGGTACCAGGCGAGGCCCAGATTGGAGACGTTTTGATCGCTGATCTGTGTAAGCGGGCTGAAATGTTTCGAATCGTTGGTGCGTCCATTTACGAGCCAGTTTATGCCGGTGGCGGCGTCCGCTTCGATACGGGCTTCGTTTACGTTGCCGGGCTTAGTGGTGCTGTCCGCGGAAGAGTGAAGCACGGCGGCGATGCCGATCGCGGCGATCACGAGAGCCAAACCGAAAATGCGTCTTGCGTTCATGGCGAACCACCTTTCGAACGCGCGGCCAAACTTCCGCCACGTGAAGGAAATATCATCTGCCCGATTCGAACTGGCGTGGGATTTCCGGGTGTCATGTTAGGTGCGCGGCAGAAGGAAAGTCAACGCGCAGGAAGCTAGGCTGGGCGCTGCGCGAGATGCCGAATCTCGTCCCAAAGAACGAACACGAAATAGAGGGAAAGCAGGACAAGTTCGGGTTCGATGGCGTGTCGGTATTTTGCGACGGCATAGGAAAAATAATACGGAGCTGGATAGACGATGAGGGCGGCCGCGAAGAGCAGCCAGCCGCGCGGTCGACGCGTAAGAACAAAAAGAAAGCCTAGCCATCCGGTGACGGAGAGCGGCCAGAATTCCCACTGCTTCCACCACTCATTGCTCTGATAGTGAAGCGGCGTACCGTCCCAGAACCACAAGGTGCGATGCAGCGTCAGATCCAAAAATTCGGCTGGATATTGGCGGACAAAACCCAGGGCGTCTTGTTTCCAATGGTCGATGTAAGCCAGTTCGCCCCAAGCGGAATATTTTTTGAGCTCGGCGGCATTGTTGGTGGGGTGCTTGCCGCTGTAACCCATGCCGTTGCTGAAGTGGTAGTTGCCGAGGTGAAATTCAAACCAGTAGTTGCTGCGAAGAAAAACGGGACGGCCAAAAACGAGCTCATTGCGAATGAGCCAGGGGGAAATCAACGCTGCAAACAGTGAGGCGGCAAGCACGGCGGAGGCGAACCAGGGCTTGAAGGAGCGATGATTCACGTAGGCCGTGTACAGAAATGTAAACGGCATGATGCTGAGCAATGCGGGATTGGTGAGTGCGATCAGGGCCCAAAGCGCGCCGAGCGAGAGCCACAACTTCCGCGTGTTTCCCTCCGCGACATCGAGCGTGACGATGAAGACGGCGCAAAGAAGAAAGGCGCTAGCGGTGAAATCCCAAATCCAGGAAACCGGCCAGCGGAAAAAGAACGGGCTGAGCGTCCAGATCCACGCGGAGAAGAATCCGATTTGCGGGCCAAAGGTGCGGCGGCCCAAGGCGTGGATGGTAATGCCGGTTGCCGCGGCGATGATGCATTGGATCCCGAGGAGCACGATCGCGGAAGCCACGGAATAGATGCCGAACAGCCGGAAAACCAAGGCGCATAAATAAGGATAAACGGGAGCGATCCAGGCGGTGGGGCCGCTGTCCTCGTAAAACGGTGAACTAAAGCCCTGGCCGCGGACGATGTGTTCGGCAATGCTGCAAACTTCCGCGCCAAACGGAAGGATCGAGCCAGGAGCGTGGATATAGGTTTTCTTCCAGAGGACGAAACCGAATCGCAAAACGAAGCCAACAATAAAGAGTAGGACGTACAAGAGGCGATAGGAATTTGGCTCGGCGGGCGAGGATGGCTTCGCGGGAGATTCCGGAGCAACGACGGGCATGAAGTGAGTCTTTGTTTCCTCTGGGCTGGTAGCGTAGATGGAGGAAAGATTGTTTGCAAGAGAGGCGGGGAAAACGGTTTCTAGCTTTCGAACGGAGCCTGTAGGACGAGCTCGCTGCTAAGCGGGCACCACCTGGGATGAATTGCGGCGAATGACGGCATCGGCGAAGCGCTCCATCTCTTCTAGTTGCGGGCTGAATTGCAGCAGCACGAGATCAACTCCGGCGGATTCGAATTGGGCGAGGCGCTCGGCGACTTGTTCGGGAGTGCCAACGAGCCCGGAGCGCAGGCCGCGATTCGAAACGGAATAATCTTCGAGGGAGACGCGCTGCTCGAGCTGCGTTCCGGCAAGCCACTGCTGGTAGTTGGCGTACCCTGCGGCGGATTGCTGGACATCGGTGATGCGGCGTAGTTCGTCCTGAGCATCGCGTTCGGTTTCTCGAACGATGGCGTAGCCGGCGACGCCGTATTTGAGCGGAGGCAAATTGTGTTTTGCGCGGCGTTCGCGGAGATCAGCGATTTTCTTGGCGACGTTTTCTGGGGGATCGCCGTGCATTAAGTAGGCGTCGCACTTCCCGGCGATGAGCTCTTTCGCGGCGGGTGATTCGCCACCAGCGTAAAGCGTGGGGCGAGGTTTCGAAACTGGTTTTGGTTCGAGGACGTTGTCTTCGACGCGGTAATACTTTCCGGTGAAAGAAAAATGGTCTTGCTTCCAGACTCCGTCTAGGACGTCGAGCCATTCGCTGGTGCGCGCGTAGCGGTCGTCGTGCTGTTCGAACGCGACTCCGTACTTGCGCGCTTCGTCGGCCCACCAGGATGAGACCACGTTCAGCGTCAGGCGGCCGTTGCTGATCTGATCGATGTTGGCGGCTTGCTTGGCGAGCAGGGCGGGCAGGTGGAAAGTTGGACGGACGGCGACCATCAGCTCGATGCGCTCGGTCACAGCGGCCAGCGCTGCCGCAGTGGACCAGGCGTCGAGCGAAGGGGCTTCGACGCCTTTGATATCATTGAGATTGAGTTCGGCGATCAGGGTGAGGTCGAAGCCGATTTGTTCGCTGCGCTGCGCGAGTTTTTTCACATACGCCCAGCTTACTTCCATGTTTTCGTTTTCGACGTTGCGCAGCCATCCGCCGAAAACGGGGAGCCAGTAGCCGTATCTCATCGTGGGACTCCGCTGGCGGCAACGCGATCGGTGCGGTTTGCCTGGTGACGCTGCGCCTCTGCGATGAGGAAGTCTGCCAGCCGCGAGTAGGGATTGAAGCCGACTACGCGCACGGGATCGGCGACGAAATTGGAAAGCGCGTTCACGTCGTAATAAAGCTGGCGGCCAGTGCGGTCGTCAATGACGTACTCGATGCCGCCGACTTCGACGCCGGCGAGTTCCACGATGCGTTCGACGTCTTCAATGACTTTATGTGGCGGCTCGTAGCCTTCGACTTTCATTCCGCTTTTCGGTGCGTCCACCGGGCAGGCGATGCGCGTGAGCTCTTCGCCGCGGGTGTTCTGGCAAATGTCGGCGGGACACAAATTGTAACTCTCGCCGGTGATGTGAATCTGGATGGCGTAGAGGAATTTGCCGCCGAGGACTTCCACGCGGGTGATGATTCCGCCGCGTGCAGTGAAAGCTTCTTGCACCAGCGCCGTGGAATCGATGCCGAAGTAGAGGCGATTGGCTTCGACTGCCGCGCGCAATTCATCGGGAGCATTGAAACGCTCGATTCCCGCGCCGCTTCCGCCGATATTTGGCTTGATCACCACGGGATAGCCGATCGATTCCGCTGCGGCGAGCGCTTGTGACGGATGATTGATGACGCGGGCTTTCGGATAGGGCAGTCCCAGCTTTTCCAGATTCGTGAGTTGGAGGGCTTTCGAGATTTCGTGATTGAAGCAGCGGTAACCGTTGACGACGCGGACGCCTTTACCTTCGAGGTGCGCGAGATAGTTGAGCGTGTAGAAGATGGCGTGGCCCAGGCCGCGCTGCCACGCCGATGGGCTCATGCGATTGAAGAGCAGCGAATATTCGCGCTCGGGGGAAGACACATCGTAATTGTGGTGGCGCGCGTCAATTTTCAGCCAGGGGACGCCGCGTTCATCTAGTTGCTGGAAGAGTGGGCGGAACCAGTCCGGATGTTCGTAATAAATGGCGATCGGTTTTTCAAGGCCGGTGCCATTTCGATTGATCTCATTGCTCATAAGACCTTGCCTTTGGCATCATGCTTGCGAGTGCGTCGTCGAAAAGCGCGTTGTCTTTCGGATACCGGGCGAATCCAGTGCAGGAAGAAATGAGAACTTCGCGAAGCTCCATTTTATTCCCTTCCCAGCAGATCGGGGCGATTGCGCTGCGTTTTCTCCAGAGCGGCGGCGCGACGCCACTTGGCGACCTCGGCGTGATTTCCGCCAATGAGTACGTCGGGGACGGACCAGCCGCGGTATTCCGCGGGGCGGGTGTAATGGGGAAAATCCAGAAGAGCGTGATTCGTGAGTCGACACTGACGACTAGCGCCGGCCCCAAAATTGTCAATCGCGCTGAAGGATTCATTCTGCGAGGAGGCTTCGTTTCCGAGGGCGCCGGGCAGAAGACGCGTGATGGCGTCCACGATCATCATGGCGGGGAGCTCGCCGCCGCTCAGGACGAAATCTCCAATGGATATTTCGTCGGTCGCCAAATGTTGGGCGACGCGTTCGTCAACGCCTTCGTATCGGCCGCAAATGAAAATGATCCGTTCCAGCTGTGCGAAACGCCGGGCGGTTTCCTGACGGAAAAGCGTGCCAGCCGCGGACATTAGCACGATAGCTGTCTTCGGATCTTTGGCGCTCGGATTCGAACCGTCGTTGACATTGTGACCAAGGAGGGATTCCACGGCTTCAAAAAGCGGTTCAGGCTTCAGCACCATGCCCTCGCCGCCGCCGAATGGCCGATCGTCCACGGTGCGGTGACGATCTTTGGTGAAGACGCGCAAATCTTGTATGTGGACCTCGACCAGTCCGTTTTCGCGAGCACGGCGCACGATGCCGTGGTCGAGAGGGCCGGCAAAAAACTCCGGGAAGATGGTGATGAGGTCGAAGCGCATTCCCAGCCAGTTTAGCGAATTGATAGCCGGGCCGCTATTGCTGCTTCTTTCGAGCCAGGGTGGCCCTCGCGGTCTTTCCGCAGGATCAAACGTCGGGCCCGTCGGCGGTCCCTTTTCTGTCCTTTTGGACAGCTTGCCAATGCTCCTTTACCGCTGTAACCTCTTGCCAAAGAAGAAGTTGTTTCCAGCCTGGAGAGTTGCAGTTTTGCGGCAGGATACGGCCGCAGAAGTTTGCCTTGGGAGGCCGGTGTTATGAAGTTTTCCGCTCGCGCAAACCTCTTCTCAATATCCTTGCCCTCGCTCGCTGCCGTTCTTTGGGTGGTGGGCTGCGGAGGGTACGGGGGCGGGGGTGGCAACGGCGGAGGGGGAGGCGGGTCGGCGCCCGTGGTACCCACTGGGCTAGTGGCGACGGGTGGCAACGCGCAGGTGAATCTCACTTGGGGTGCAAGTTCGGGTGCCACTGCCTACTACGTTAAGCGATCGACATCCGCGGGCAACGAATCGCAAATCGTGGCGCAGGCCGCGACCTCTTATACAGACAGCGCGGTTACCAACGGGACTAAATATTTTTACGTGGTCTCGGCTTACAACTCTTATGGTGCGAGCGGAAACTCTGCGGAAGTCAGCGCGACTCCCGGGGCGCCGGCACCTTCCGCGCCGACTGGATTGACTGCGGCCGCGGGCAATGCGCAGATAATGCTTTCGTGGACGGCAAGCGCGGGCGCGACGAGCTATAACGTGAAGCGCTCGACGACCAACGGCAGCGGCTACCAAACGGTCAGTTCTCCTACGACGAACAGCTACACGAATACCGGCCTCACTAACGGCACGACGTACTACTACGTTGTTACGGCAGTGAACACCGTTGGTGAGAGTGGCAATTCGAATCAGGCGAGCGCGACGCCTGCAGCGGCACCTCAGCCTCCCTCGGCTCCAACTGGATTGACTGCTACCGGAGGCAATGCGCAGGTCAGCTTGGCGTGGAGTGCAAGTACCGGTGCTACGAGCTATCACGTGAAGCGCTCTACCACCAGCGGCAGCGGCTACACGCAGATTTCCGCTCCGACCGCAACGAATTACACCGACACGACGGTTACAAACGGCACCACCTACTATTACGTTGTGACGGCTGTGAACACTGCGGGTGAAAGCGGCAATTCGAATCAGGCGAGCGCGACTCCCGCTAACACGGTGGCGGACGTCACGATCACTGTCGATCCCACAAAGACCAAGGCGATCTCTCCGTACATTTACGGCACGAATTTTTATTCTGGCAATACTTCGCCGCAGCCGAACTTTACGTTTGACCGCGACGGAGGCAACCGATGGACGGCTTATAACTGGATTAACAACGGCTCGAATGCAGGCAGCGACTACTTCTACGAGAATGACAACTACCTGTGCAACGGAAGTTGCACCGCGAGCATTCCCCCGGGGAAGCGGTGCGCACGTTCATCGCCGCCGACCAGACGGCTGGTCTAGCAAGCCTTGTGACGATCCAACTACAGGGCTATGTTTCCAAGGACACGACAACGGTTCAGGTACCGATGCCGTTCCCGAACCTGACTTACTTCCGACCAGTGGTGTACAAGAAAAGTACGGCTTCCATCGTCCCGTTCACGGTCACGCCTCCAGCAGCAACTACCGACAACAATGTGTATATGGACGAGTTTGCTTGGGCGCTGGACCAGAAGTTCCCGGGCAAGGGAATCTTTGGAGCCAGTCCTACACACCCGACTTTTGTGAACCTGGACAATGAGCCGGATCTCTGGAATTCGACTCATGAAGAGGTGCAGGGCTCGACGAACATCTCAACCAGTAATTTCATCACGAAAACCGTCGCGCTGTCGGAAGCACTGAAGGATCAGTTCGCAAGTCTTGTGATATTTGGGCCGGTGAACTATGGGTTTGAAGGTATCTACAGTTGGCAAGGAGATCCGACCCTGAGCCCTGCCCCGACACCTAACGGCGCGAACTGGTTCGCGGACAAGTACATGGCGGGGATAAAGACCGCTTCAACTACGTACGGCAAACCCGTTGTGGATGTCTACGACTTCCATTGGTACTCGGAAGCTACAGATGGCACGACGAGGGTCATCAACATGACCGGGTCAACCCTGACGGACCCCCAAATACAAGCGATCGTACAGAGCCCTCGCAGCTTATGGGATTCGACTTTTACAGAGAACTCGTGGATCACAAGTGTGCTTGGCGGCCCGATTAATATTCTCGGACGTCTTCAGGCGAAGATTGCCGCTAACAACCCGGGCATGAAGATTTCCATTTCGGAGTACGAGAACGGCGGCTTCAATCACATTGCGGGAACGATCGCGCAGGCCGATAACCTCGGCGTCTTCGGCAGCGTGGGAGTTTTTGCGGCCAACTTCTGGCCTCCGGGCGGTACTTATTCTTACACGCTCGCGGGTTTCCGCGCGTTTCGCGGATTTGACGGGGCTACGGCGAACTTCGGGGACACGTCACTTCAGGCTACGTCCAGCGCGGTTCAGAATGTGGTGGTTTACGCGAGCACCGACAGCACTGCTCCGGGCCGAGTAGTGTTCGTGGCTATCAATCGTTCCAACGCGTCCAAAATTACGGCCATTAATGGAGTGGCACTCTCCGGCACCGCCCACCAGTATCAAATGACCGCGACCTCTGCCTCGGGGCAGACGGTTGTACAGCCGGTATTAATCGGGACGATGGCCGTCAGCGGATCGACGCTCACCATCAATTTGCCGGCGTATAGCGTAACGACGATTGACGTCAGGTAAGAATGCCTGCAAATGTTTTGCGCTTGAATATTGCCAGGCTAAGACGGATTGAGGTCGCGCAGACCTTCGGGCAGCATGACGTCGATGCGCCGCGCGGCGGTATCAATCTTTGTGCAAATGTCCACCGCAAGCGGAATCAGGATTTCACCGCGTGAAGTTTCCACTTCGAGGAGTGGTGTGCCAGAAATTTCTTCGCCGGGAAATTGCACGTCGCGGACCTTGCCGAGGAGGGACGGTGCTTCAGCGAGCGAGCAGGGCGACGAGGACACAACTGGTGGCGAAGATGGATTTTCGAACACGGAACAGCCGATGAGGTCCGATACAAAATACTGTCCGGCAGGGAGAGTGACGCGCTGTTCGAACGGGAGCAGCACTTCGAGGCCGCGGAATTTTTCGGCTTCCGTGATGGAAACGACGCCTTCGAAATGAAAAACGGCTTGACCGCGATGATTCTGGCTGAGCCAGCAGGATTTCAGCGCCATGCGCCGCGGCTCCACTTTGCCTTCGGCATGCCCGACAAAAACTTCCTGCAAGCGGGTGAGGCGTTCCGGAAAATCGGTGAGGAGTTCGGCGGCGACTTCGCCCTTGTTACCACGCGAACGAAGGATGCGCGCAACCAGGACCCAGCGTGGAGTTTCAGGGCTCAATGGGAATCAGGACCGATCAACGCTCGTCGGAGTAAACGAGCGGCTTTAGGATCAATCTTCAACGATTTCCAGCGTGAACCGCTTGCGCAATTTCATCCCTGACGCGCCAAGCAGTGTCCGAATGGCTTTGGCGGTGCGGCCCTGCCGCCCGATCACCTTACCCAAGTCATCGGGATGCACGCGCAGCTCCAGCACGACAACTTGCGACCCATCGACGGACTTCACCTGCACCTCCTCGGGATGGTCCACGAGGGTCCGAGCAATGGCTTCGACCAGTTCCTTCATAGGGTGCCTGGGAATGGCGCCCCGAACGGGCCGGGGCGCGCAAATTTCAGGAAGGCGCTAAAACTAAGCGATCTTCTGCTGCTTGAGGAAGCTGCGCACGGTGTCGCTGGGCTGTGCGCCAAGACCTATCCAATACTTGATGCGGTCCGCGTTGAGCTTGATCTCCGCCGGCTTTTTTAGCGGATCGTACGTGCCCACCGCTTCTTTCACGCGGCCGTCCCGGGGCCGGGTGCGCTCAATAACCACCACGCGGTAAAAGGGCTTCTTTTTCTTGCCAATTCTTGACAGACGAATCGTTAACACTAAGTCAGTCCTCCTGAACCCATCTATTCTAGCCTGCCGGGGCCTTGCGCGGCAATCGAAGTCTCACCGGGGTAGTGGGTCAGTTTCCGGCAAGCGCGTCAATCAGGCATGTGGATTATTTCCGGGTGCAAATAGGATTTCCTTGATGAGCTGGTTTCTGATTGGCCCGACGCTGCCAATATACTTCGTTTGGGCCCGGGGGTGCTGGGTATGGAGCGGAGGAAATACCTGATCGTTGGCTTCTTTGTGTTAACTACGGTTCGGGTTTGCCAACGTCTTTTGCTGTGCCACCGCTGATTCTGCGATCGTCTCAATCGGTTTCCGCGCACACAAAGGCGGTGCGGCAAAAAAATCGCGCGCTTCCGCTGTTCTTCCATGAGATCACCTGAGTTTGGATTTTGATTCCCGGTAGAGGCAGGTCGAGACACTTTACGCGTGCTTTTTTAACGCCAGTAGGGTGAGCAGGCCGGTACCCAACAGTAAGAGACTGGCAGGTTCGGGAACTGGCGCGACCGCGACCTGGCCGTTCGCCGCCGAGACGTCATACGTGATAGCTCCAGAGCTGGATTCGACGCCGGCTCCGGTGGCGTAGTCAATCGAGGCATCTAGTGTGAATGGATACTGGATTCCGGGGTTTACAAAGAAACTCTGCATGTTGTCGACCTGAGTTTGTCCAAAAAGCTGGGGGCAAGTAAACGCGTTCCCGTCGAACACATATGAGCAGTTTCGTGTGATTCCCGCGTGCGGCCCGTCACCACCGACTAATTCCAAAAGGTCAATACTGACTGTCGTCGGAGCGGCGAATATGTACATCTCCGAAAGTGCAATCGAAATTGAACCGCCACCGCTTGAACCAAAAGAGGCCAGGGGGATGAAGCCATTATGACTGACGTAGATTCCGCCGCTTATATTTGTCGCCGGGCCCGGGGTGGCGGCCGAGAGTCGAGCAGCGTTCACCTCGGTAGCGGCCACCGGTGTATAGCTCGCCGTTCCCACTACCATCGTTCCACCAGGTGGAGAAAACGTTCCAGACACGTTTGCCGCGGGACAACTGAGGGAAAAAGACACAGACGCTACAGCTTGTATGCTCTGCGCTTGGCTGCAGAAAGATGACGGTCCGCTATCGGGAACCGACTGTGAATTCACGCTTCCCGTTACAGCAATGGAGTCTGCAAGCAGCGGGTGCGGAAGACCGATCATGAATGCGGAAGCGACCAGTAACAGACGCATAGAACAACCTAGGACAAACTACCTTCCGAGCACATTGTTGCCCCTACTGTACACGGTTTCAGGCTTCATCCTTTCATGAACTAGAGAGCACAGCCCAGAGTTTGCGGCTTCTTCCAAACGAAATGCACCTGTCAAAAGTGACAGTACAGTCGGCAGTTCATGCTGTTTGACAATCCCGAACTCGCGACTCTTAGGCAGCTAACACTGGCAAGAGTTGAGTCCGTGAAACAAGGAAAAAAATAGAAAGGTGCGAGGGCTATTCGAAGTCTCGCACGTGGGTGTGAGGTGCTACTGCAGACAGATTTCCCTTCAAGGCGGTTCAATTCGCGGTTCGAGGCACTTGGCGACGTCTGGGTCTACTGGCAATGTGATGGAGGTGATGACACTTCGCGAGTTCGGAATCTGGGCGTCGGCGGTCTGTTTATCGAAACTCGAAAGCCAACGGTCGAGGGCACAAAGACCAGGCTTGAATTTCTTGTCCAGGAAGGGCAAATCAGAGCCGACGCAGTCGTCCGACATGTACAGGCCGGTCATGGTCTGGGCCTGAAATTCACGGCCTTGAGTGACGGAGATCGCCCGCGCTTGGCTGCATTAATGGGCAGGTTCGGCAACCTGTCTCGACGAGGAGAACCAAAGGCATTCTGGCTCCCGAGCCGAGCAGCAATTTGACTTCTCCGGTAAGCGCGTTACTCAGGCATGTAGATTACTTCCGGTGGCTGGCTAACCGAACGGAATGGTCAAATGAATCGATAGCGGCGGACCAGCGATAAATTCCAGGCGACCAGAACGACCACGCGCGCTCAAGTCTCTTGTTAGACTGTCCTCAATATGGATACCGTGCACGCCGCATATGACGAGGTGTACGTCTACACGATGGGCCGCCCCGGGTTTATCCTGCAGCACGTTGTGGACGCCTTCGCTGTGCAAACCGCCAATGACAAGAGCAGACCGATCGGCGTTGTGTTCGGATTGGTTGGCCTCTATCTCCACGTCGAAAAACACTTCTCGGGCCGCCAAGTCCAGAGAGTACACATGGAGCTTGGACGCAGAAAACGAGAATGGCCGCACATGCATCTGCCAAACGATCGAGGCAGCATGGCGGTTGCTGATGTGCTGGCAGCAACTTCCGGGACTGAGCGTGACATGGCGATCAACAATTGGTGCCGATCCGTGTGGACCGCTTTCAGCACCAATCGCGAGACTATAGTCACGCTCTTGCGGGAATACCAGATCACGTAGTCACGAAGGCTTGGGGATCTTGGCGATTTCACTTGTACGGTAAACGCGTTTATCAGGAGTTGAGACTAAACATTCCGAATCTTGTCTTATACTTTTCTCTCAGCCATATGCCGTCACTAGAGATTCTCAAGAAATATGCGAGCAAGCCTTCTTCCCGGAAGTGGGAAGAAACCCGAGTTGTCGCGTTACCGGACATCAGCCGAAAGGCTTGCCTTTCGCAAAGCTGCGAGCAGAGTCAGGCGATGTGACAATCAACTTCGGATCGCCCTGGATTCCGCCGCATGTTTCAGGAGTGCCAAGGACTCAGCCGGACCGCGTCAGATGGCCCGCGCACCGAGTTTCTCAATTAGCCAGCCCTTCAAGCCTGAAGGGAATTCAAAATCTCAACCGAAGCTAACACGACAGCGGTTCGCATCGAGCGACATGCACGAAATCGTGGCGTGGTCAGTGATGCTCAAAGGCAAAGATACAACCAAGCTGAGACGATGCTGAACGTGGTCGACTTCCTTTACTACCAATCCGATGTGGAATTTCTTGAAACCGTGAGGAGCCGCATCGATTACCTGACCGGGCACCATCGTTCCCCCAGGATTCACGCGCTGCAACTTCGCATCCCACCAGAGATCGAGCTTACCCGGATCGACGAGCAAGGACCAAACCTCGTCGAGCGGTGCGGCGATATCCTCAACTGGACAAACGCTCAGCGTGTTCACACCCCCAATGTATCCTGAATCCTCAGCGGTTATCTACGCGTCCGGCTAAGCCATTACAGCGCGTCGCGCATACTGACAAGTCCTGATTTAGTCGCCTTGCCGGAAGAGTGGCGGAGTTGGCCTGTTCCACTTGGATCGATGACGCGTTAATGGAACAGCCCAAGAGCTATCAGTTCGGTCCGCAGCGCGACGTCGTCTGTAAATAGGATGCCGTGCATACCAAAGGCCATCGCTGCCTCCACGTTGGGTTCGCGGTCATCGATGTAAACAGTCAAGGCAGGGTCGATTGCAAAAGTTTCCAGGAAGAGTTTGAAAATGCGTGGATCAGGTTTTAGCAGTTTCACGTCGCCAGAAAGCATAACTCCCCTGAACCACTTCAAAAACTCGAACCGCTTCAGAGCGGCAGGGAAGGTCTCAGCAGACCAGTTGCTCAGCGCATATAAGGGAACTCTGTGAGAATTTAGCTTCGTGAGGATGTCAACAGTGCCAGAGATCGGCCCGCCTAGCATCTCGTCATACCGTCGGACCCAGGCATCAATCAACGGTGCCTTATGCGGATGAACTAGCTTCAGTGAAGAGCAGGCATCGGCAAACGGGCGACCAGCGTCCTGTTGTTCGTTCCAGGATTCCGTACACACCGTGGCGAGAAACTCCTCCATCGCTTCCGCGTCGCCATCAAAAAGCTTGCGATACAAATACCGTGGGTTCCAATCAATTAGAACGCCGCCGAGATCGAACACAGCTATGGAGCATTCAGCCATGAGGAGAAAAATTCTAACTGAGAGAACGACTCCGGTCGAGGTGTTCAGTATTCAGCGAGCCTGCTTTTCAGATCACGCATAAAGCCCAAGAGGGAGACTCAGCGGGGTAGTGGGTCAGTTTCCGGTAAGCGCGTTTCCCAGGAATTGAGTCCGTTTGTTGCCGGGGGGAGCGCCATTGCTACTTCTTCTCTGGAATTACGACACTCTACAGCCAGTCCGTTAGTCTCCGCCGGATCAACTATTATCGTGGTATAACTGCCTTCGATCAGCTTCGCTAGATGAGGGTTTTCCTGCTCGGAGGTCCTTCGTGAAATTCTTGGTCATTGCGTTTTCTCTTTTCCTGGTCTCAACCGCCTTTGCACTTCAAGCGAACCTCCCACAACAAACTCCTAAGCTAAGCATACGGGGTAAGGTCCTGCAGGAGCCGGGCGAGCAACCGATCAGAAAAGCAAACGTGCAGTTGAATGGACGAATTGAGACATCCGCCGCACAATATTCCGCCATTACCGATTCGGAAGGTCAATTCACGATCGACGACATGCAACCGGGACAATACGTTGTCGTCGTCGAGCACCCCGGATTTGTCCAGTCCAACACTGGCAGCCGCCTAACTATTTCCGCGCAACCGGGTGCCGGCAAGAACGACTTTATCTTTCACATGCAGCCCGCCGCCGTCATTACCGGGAAGATCGTAGACTTGGATGGTGATCCGATGCCTGGCGTTGGCGTTACGGCAAGCAAGACAGGGTCCGAGGCAGCGAGACGGAATTCCCATAACTCCGGCAGCGGATCCACGAACGATCTTGGGGAATTTCGGATCTCCGACTTGCGAGCGGGACGCTACAAGATTACTGCCTCTCCACCTCAAGTATCCGGACCGTCGAATCTGAAAGAGGGCAACAATGGGAAGGATCAATCGGTATACCTGACCACTCACTATCCGAGCGTTTTGGATGAGGCCCAAGCTGTTGCGGTGGAGATTCATCCTGGGGTTGAAACCCGGATCAATTTTGGCCTCCTCACAGGCCGCGCATTTCACGTTAGCGGCAAGGTAACGGGAGTACCGAGCGGGGGCGCCATGACTCAACTCATGTTGCTACCCAAGGGAGGTGTGCCTTCGGGGATGACTCCGCAACAACTTGGAGAAGGCGGCAGCTTCGAATTTACGAACGTCTTACCCGGCTCCTATCTAGCAAGTCTAATCATAGTCACTCTTGAGGGCGGTCAACCTCGCATGCAGATGTTCCGCATGGGCCAACCGATTGAAGTCAGCAACGCTCACGTGGAGGGTTTACGACTTCAACCAGAAGCTGCCGGGCAGGTTCGCGGAAAGTTCCGTCTGGATACGGACCAGAAATTTGATTGGACACAATTGAACATAAGTCTCTTTCCCGTCGAGGAACACGGGGCAGAATTTGCATACGAAGGCGCTATGGGCTTTCCGGCAACGTCCAGTGTGAACAGCGACGGAACGTTCGAGCTGAAGAACGTGCCCGGAGGCACTTACCAGCTGCTGGTCGGGGCCACATCCGATAAGCTGCGGGATTACCTCACAAAGTCGGTCAGTCTCGGGGGCCACGATGTGCTCGATTCCGGTTTTCAGGTCCTTCCCGAGACGTTCCTGGACGTAGTAGTTAGCGCCAATGGAGCGAGCATCGCCGGAACGGTTATTGACGCCGACGGCCAGCCGGTGACGAATGCGACAGTTGTGGATGTTCCGGGCGCGGAGCACCGATCACGCCCGGATCTTTACCAGCGAGATACGACCGATGCGAGCGGCCATTTCACCTTGCGCGGGCTGAATCCCGGCAAGTACACAGTGTTTGCTTTTGAAGAATTGCAAGAAGATGTCCGCCAATCCGAATTCTTGAAGTCCTACGAAACCCGCGGGGAGATCGTTCAACTGGAAGAAGGTACTCGCAAAAACGTAGTCCTGAAACTGATCCCTCAGGAGGGTGACGTGCATTGAGTGCCTGAGTCTCGAACTAAACGCGACTCCCTACCCGTGCCGTGTTCACGGCTTGCAAGATTGCAACGAAAGCTCCAGGATGGTATGAGCGACGCCAGGAGATAAACCATGTTGCGTATAAACGACGAAGCTCCCAATTTTACGGCGGAGACTTCGCAAGGGCAGATCAACTTCCATGAATGGATTGGGAACGGCTGGGCCATCTTGTTCTCGCACCCCAAGGACTTTACCCCGGTGTGCACCACGGAACTGGGCTACATGGCCGGGCTGCAGCCGGAATTCGAAAAGCGCAATTGCAAGATTATTGGCCTGAGCGTGGACCCGGTCAGCAGCCACAGCAAGTGGGCTGCGGACATCGAAGAAACACAGGGCCACAAAGTGAAATACCCGATGATCGGCGATCCAGAGCTGAAGGTTGCTAAGCTTTACGACATGCTGCCGGCGGAAGCGGGCGAAACTTGCGAGGGCCGCACGGCCGTCAATAACGCTACGGTGCGCACGGTGTTCGTGGTGGGTCCGGACAAAAAAATCAAACTGATGCTCAGCTACCCGATGAGCACGGGCCGCAACTTCGACGAAGTGCTGCGCGTGGTTGATTCGATGCAGCTCACGGCCAAGCATAAGGTAGCCACGCCAGTGAACTGGAAACCCGGCGACGATGTAATCATTCTGCCGGCGGTTTCAGACGAAGAGGCCAAACAGAAGTATCCCGAAGGCTGGAAAGCACCGCGGCCCTATCTGCGAATCGTTCCCCAGCCGAAGTAGCAGCGCAAGAGCTGCCAAAGAAACACCCCTCGCTCCTTTACGGCAGCGAGCACTATTCGAGCCGGCAGTAACAGTAAAGGAATTGCTGTTTTGTTCCGAACGGTGTTTGGTGCAGTTCCTTGGAACTCTCCACCAGGCGGAAGCGCCCGCCAAATTCGCCGTGAAGCGACTCAGCGTCATAGCACAACACCTCGAGCCCGCTGCATTTCGTGGGACCTTCCGGTCCAAATGTGCTGACGATGACGTGGCCCCCCGGCTTAACCGCGCGCGCAACCTGCCGAACGTAGTTCACGCGGCGCTCTGGCTCCGTAAGAAAATGAAATACCGCCCGGTCGTGCCAGAGGTCGTAGGCATGCGCTTCCAGCTCGACTTCAGCGATATCGGCAGCCAGCCAGTGCACGCGATCCGCCGCCGGCCCCAGCCGCTTTTTTGTGACTTCGATGGCAGTTTGTGAGATGTCCAGTACAGTCAGGTTTTTGTATCCGCGAAGAAGCAGGTCGTCAACGAGAGTGGATTCGCCGCCGCCGATGTCAATAATGGAGGCTGTCCGCGCGGGGGACGCTCGATCGATCAGTGCAAGCGATGTCTCTAAGTGCGCGGCGTACCAACTCACCGATTCGGGTGGCTTGGTCCTGTAGATTTTTTCCCAATGTGTCTTTATGTCCACGGAAGCAGTCCCATGACCTGCTGGCTGAGATTAAACCTCCGCTCGACAAGCGAGTCAATCCACCGAGGCTCGTCCATGAATTCTTCGTGCCTCCATGATGAACGCAGAGATCTCTATTCGTACCTGAGGCAGTCGATGGGATCGAGATTGGCGGCGAGATTCGCCGGATAATAGCCGAAAAACAGGCCGACGCCGACGGAAATCACGAATCCGATCGTCACCCAGAGATAGGAAAGTGTTGCGGGGATTGAAGGGATGAGCGTGCGGATCGTGGCGGCTACTGCGGCACCGATGAGGATGCCGATGGTGCCGCCGACGAGCGTAAGAACCACGGCCTCGAGGAGGAATTGAAGGCGGACATCCGCGCGGCGGGCGCCGATGGCTTTGCGTACGCCAATTTCCTGGGTTCGTTCAGTAACGGAGATGAGCATGATGTTCATCACGCCGATGCCGCCCACGAGCAATCCGATCGAACTGATGACGGTGGTCAGAATCACCAGCGCGCCGGTAAGCTGGCTCCATAAATGGCTGATGAAGTCCGGGGAGCTCAGTTCGAAATCGTTTTCTTTGCCGGCGGGGATGCGGCGAAGACGACGCATGGCCTGAATGACTTCCGTTTGCGCCGTTTCAACGTTCACGTTTTCCGGGACAGTGAACGCCATGATCAGCTCTTTCGCCTCCGGGTACTCCTTCTTGAAGCAGCTCAGCGGAATGACCGCGAAGATGTCCACGCCGGGACCGACGAAGAGACCCTGGTCGTGTTCAAATACCCCGATAACTTCATAGATGCTGCCGTTGATGCGCACCTCTTTGCCGAGGGCATCGGTGTTGGGGAAGAGCGATTCGCTGATGGCCGCTCCCAGGACAACGACGGGGCGCGCGTGGTCCTGATCGAAAGCGCTGATGAAGCGGCCACGTTCGATGCTGAACAGCGGGATGGCGTCAATGTATTCCGGTTCAGCGCCACGCACGATGACTTTCTCGACGCTGTTGTGCCCGGCGGTAATCAGATTCGAATCGCCGAAGAAAAAACCGCGCGTGCCAATGGTAGTCAACGCCTGCACATCGGGAGCGGCGTCACGGATGTAGCCAGCGTAGTTATACTCAAAATACTTGCGCGTTCGAATGCTTTCCGGCCAGCGCGATGGATCCGATCCCGGCGGAAATCGCGAGACGAAGTAGGTGCGCGAGCCGAGTGCTTCGACGCGATCCTGCACAAACTTGTTGAGACCCTGGATGATTGCCGCCATGGAAATGACCGAGGAGACTCCGATGACGATACCCAGCACGGTCAACGCGGAGCGCACTTTGGACGAACGCAATGTCTCCATGGCGGCAAGGAAATTTTCGCGAGCTTGCGCCATTGTCATGATGGCCATCAGTCGGACCTCAACGCGACAACCGGATCCAGCTGCGATGCGCGCACCGCCGGATAGATGCCGAAAAACAATCCCACCACGGAACTGAGCAACACTCCCAGCACGGCAACCCACGTTTGCACGGAAGCGGGGAAAGGCGTGTAGGTGCGCAGAGCCAGCGCCACAAGAAATCCTATCGAGATACCTGCGATGCCTCCGGCGATGCATTGCATGACGCTTTCCACCATGAACTGGCGCAGGATATCGCGTTTCGTCGCTCCCACGGCGCGGCGCACGCCAATTTCCCTCCGCCGCAAGCTCACGCTCACCAGCATGACGTTCATGATGACGATGCCGCCGATGACCACGGAAATGGCGCTCACCATAATGAATACGGCAAAAAACGCCGAGCTGATGCTGCGCCACAAACTCATATAGCTTTCTTTGGTGCCAATAAAGAAGTCAGCATCCATTTTGCCGGTGAGGTGGCGGCGCGCGCGCAATACCAGTTGCGCCTGGTCCTGGGCGCTTTCAAAATTTTGCGTGCTGGTCTTCACGTTGATGATCAAACTGGTGTGTTCGCCTTCGATGCGAAGAAAAACAGGCAGCGGCGCCATGACGAAGTTGTCCTGGTCCTGGCCAAGAACGCTGCCGATCTTCTCCATCACCCCGATCACCATCAGCTCGTCATTGCCGACACGAAGAGTTTTGCCGATCGGGTCCATGCCGAGAAACAATTGCTGCACAAGAGTGTCGCCAATCAAGCAGACGGCGGTGTGATGTTCGGCTTCGGCGGGAGTGAAGTAGCGGCCAAGCTCGACGGTGCGTGTATCAATGTCCGCCATGTTGGCCGTCTGGCCAGAGAAGCTTACGTCCGGCACTTCTTTGTTGCCGTAACGCGCACGCACGGTGGCACTTGCAGTGGCGCCTACTTCTTCGCACGCTGGGCATCCCTCGGCAACTGCGCGCATGTCGTCCAACTCGATTTTCTTGAATTTCAACGCTTTGATGATGATGTTGAAGTCGGTCACGGCGAAGGGTGTGCGAGCGATTTGAAAGACGTTGGTGCCCAGGTTGGCGATTTTCTGTTCAACATAAAGGTTTGCGCCCTGCACGATGGTCATGACGGTGATCAGCGTGGCCACACCCATGGTCAGACCCAGCATGGTAAGCGAAGCACGTAGCTTATGCGCGCGGAGGGCGGCGAGGCACAGCGCTAAATTGTCTCGGACGGCGAGCATGGCGTGGAAAGACTCTCCCGTTACTGTACCGAAATCCAAGAGGGCACGAACCGTGAATTCGCGGCTCCCCACCTGGCGGTCAGACCTGATATGAAGCCAGGGGCATCTCTATGAGAATACGATGGAAGGTGCGTGGGAATTACAGGGAGGTGATCTTGACGACGCATTTCATCGTCAATCAGGGTTTCGGACGAGGATTGACGACTGCCTCTGCAGCAGGGTCCGAACCTTCAATGGACGTTGGTTTCCGCGATGCCCAATTGAAGTAAGTTGGCAAATTGTGGGGCAGGCACGGGGCGGCTGAAGAGGTAGCCTTGCCCTTCCGCACAGCTCTGGGTCTGCAGGTAGGCCCGCTGTTCTTGCGTTTCGACGCCCTCGGCAACCACGACGTGCTTGAGGCTCTTTCCCATGTTAATGATGGCGCTCACGATCGCTGAGTCGCTGGGGTGGGCAGTAATTTGATGGACGAAGGATTGATCAATTTTCAGAACATCAATGGGGAATTGCCGGAGATAGCTAAGGCTGGAATAGCCGGTCCCAAAATCGTCCACGGCAAGGTACACGCCCATCATTTTGAGTTCCTGGAGCACGGAGGCGGTAGATTCGGCATCCTCCATTAGGACGCCTTCGGTGAGTTCGAGTTGGAGATAGTGCGCTTCCAAGCCTGTCTCCCAGAGAATTGTTTGGACACCCTCGACAAAATTCTTGTCGCGAAACTCCACGGCGGAAACATTGACGGCAATGGGCATGGGCGGGAGTCCTTCGTTCTGCCAGGCGCGAGCTTGCCTGCAAGCCTCGCGCATCACCCAACGGCCGATGGGAATGATGAGGCCACAATCCTCGGCTATGGGCACGAACTGCGAGGGTGGAACGAGCCCGCGATCCGGCTGCTGCCAGCGTATCAACGCTTCTACTCCCGTTATTTCTCCCGTTTTGAGATTTACCTTGGGCTGGTAATGCAGCAAGAATTCTTCGCGCTCGAGCGCGCGGCGCAGGCTGCCCTCCAGAGATTGCCGCTCCACCGCCTTGCGATTCATGGCCGCGGTGAAGAACTGGAAATTGTTACGTCCTCTTTCCTTGGCGTGGTACATGGCGGTGTCCGCATTCTTGATAAGAGTTTCGGCGTCTTCACCATCTGCCGGGTAGACACTGATTCCGATACTGCCATTGATCTGCAGGTCGTTCGCTTCAATGAGGTGTGGTGCGCTAAGGGAGTGAAGTATTTTCATGGCGCTCCTGGCCGCGTCTCCCGGATAAGCGATCTCTGAAAGCAGGATCACGAATTCATCCCCGCCCTGGCGGCTGATGGTATCTGAAGCGCGGACGCTGGCAAGCAAACGGGTTGAAACGGATTGAATGAGCTTGTCTCCGATGGCGTGCCCCAACGAATCGTTGATGCACTTGAAACGATCGAGGTCCAGAAAAAGCAGGGCGAGATTTTTTTTCTGGCGATGAGCCAGGGAAATCGACTGCATGATGCGGTCGTTGAACAGAAGGCGGTTGGGTAGATTCGTCAAGACATCGTGCTGAGCGGAGTGCGTCATTTGCCGCGACATGGCGTGCGCCGCGCTCACATCATGAAAAACGATCACTGCTCCGATGACCTGGCCTGTCCGGTCGTGGATCGGCGCAGCAGAATCTTCGATTACGGATTCAAAGCCGTCGCGGCGGATGAGCACGCAATCTACGGCGAGTCCTACCGCTCGATTTTGCGCAACAGCCATCTCCAGGGGATCGCGCGCGGTCTCACGCGTGGCCCCATCGATAATGCGGAAGACTTCGGCGAGCGGCTTGCCAGTGGCTTCTTCGCGCTGCCAGCCGGTCATGGTTTCTGCAACGAGATTGAGATAGGTGATTTTGCCCGACATGTCCGTGCACAGAACACCATCACCGATGGAGTTGAGAGTGACCAGGGCACGCTCTTTTTCCGCGTACAGGGCATCCTCGACGGCCTTGCGTTCGATCGCGTTCCGCAGCGCCCGCGGCAGTGAATAGCTATCGAGATGACCGTGAAGGAGATAGTCCTGCGCGCCGCACCCTACGGCTTGTTTGGCAAGCACTTCGTCAGATTTTTCACAAAGAATTAGAATCGGGATGTCAGGCGCGGCGGTGAACAGTTTTTCAAACGTCTTGATGCCCTGGCTGTCGGGCAGAGTCAATTCCAGGAGGACAGCCGCAATTCCTTTTTTGCTCAACCTCTCAAGACCCTCGGAGAGCTGGCAAACCCATTCCACTTCGAACAAAGTATTTCCTGCCGTTTCAAGCGCCACTCGAATCTCTTCGGCTGCCGACGGATCATTCATGATTAGCAGTATTTTTGAGGGCGGATTGGGTGTGGTCATAGTGAGTTTCATCAAGGTCGTATGCTGAATTTCGGCTCTTCGTGCAGGTTCTCGAACGAGTGATGATGCACAAGACTTTGACTTCTTGAACAATTTGGCTTTGTGCGGACCGCGAGCGACGACTGTTCCTCGCTTACCGCTGCTGAATTACGTCTGGTCTCAGTTCGATCCATTCCTGCAAGGCGGGGACGCCGCGAAATGTCTTCGAACTTACTTTTCCCGGTACAGTCATCCAATAGACGGTGACGCTATTCGTCAGGCTGTCGATGCACATGCGCTGATGCGTTTCCCTGGCCGTGTCCGGTGTGTTTTTCCGGAGCCAAAGGACCGTCCCTTCCGCGGTTTCATTGACCATGACGAAGCCGCCTTGGCGGGCGGCCGTTTGAAATCCTTGAAGTCTCTCCATGAATTCTTTCTCCCTTCCCTGTTTCCTTACAATTCACTACTGGCAGGATGTTCGAGGAATCTCCCAGTAGAAAAACTCCACACCGACTCCCGAATATCCGCTAGGCACGTTTTTCCATTCGATGTGCGAAACCCGGCCGTCGAAGACTCTTTCGATGGGTACTGTTCCGGCAATGCGCCCAGGCATTCGAAGACGCACTTGTACTGGCAGACCGACAAATACGGGGTGGCTGGTCACAAAGTAAACTCCGCGCGACGATATGTTTATGGACTTGGCTAGGTGGCCGTTGGACATCGGGGAATGCATCGGACAAAAGACCAACGGGACCTTTAATCCGTAGCGGTGACTGTCTCGGCGGTCGGAAATGCTTTCAGCTGACATCTTGTTCTCCGTGGGGATGCATACAGATCGCCCTTCTTGACCTGACGCGACTTCCGCGTTGCTGAGTACATCCCAAGAATGCTCAATATCGGGCAACCAACAAGGGCTGGTCGACATTCGAGCTGGATTTTCTTCACTCTCCGCTGCTTCGTTGTCAAATACTTCTCCATCATGCAGCGGTAATGGTTTTGGCTTAGGCGAGACCAAGGCGACGCTCGATTCCCGGGGACAGTTATTACTACTTCCAACACCGCTCGCAAAAAGTCGAACGGGGCAATTAACTTCTAGCAAGCTTAGGTCCCGCGGTTCTTCGAAAGTGTGCAGAAGAGAACACTGAGTACTGACTCGGTACTTCAACTATGGGGACTCAAAGTGTTCCATTCTGAAACAGCAGTGATGTCCGATGAGCAAGATTAAGGCTTAGGCACTTCAACACTTTCAAAATGGAGCGAGCGCAAAGAATGAAACACCAACATGCGAACTAGGTTCCGAGGAGCAGCGTGAGGCAAAAGCGCAACTAGCGGAGACGGTTTAGGCCATTGAATGCTGCGGCTTTGTAGCATTCCGCGAGGGTCGGATAGTTAAACACGGTATTCACGAAATAGGTGATTTTGCCTTTCAGCAGGAAGACAGCTTGGCCAATATGCAGAAGTTCGGCTGCGTCCTCGCCGAAGATGTGCACGCCCAGAAGTTCGAGCGTTTCACGATGGAAAAGCAATTTCAGACGGCCATCAGTGTGGCCGCTGATCTGTCCACGGGCGATTTCGCGATAATAGGCGACGCCAACTTCATACGGAACATCGGCATCGGTAAGTTGTTCCTCGGTTTTCCCGATAAAAGAAATCTGCGGAATGGTGTAGATGCCGTAAGGATAGCCGGCAGGATCGGTATGAACGTCTAGATCGAACGCGCGTGCGGCCGCAATTCTTCCCTGCTCCATGGAAACGGAAGCCAGGCTGGGGAAACCGATCACATCGCCGGCGGCAAAAATATGAGGCTGGCTGGTCCGGAAGTTCTCG
>JBGPDI010000049.1:0-32172 GCA_041482215.1 Candidatus Acidiferrum sp.
ATGATTCGGCTGCGCGGCGCGGAAACGGTTATCGTAGGAATCCAGCCCGAAGTGGCTTTTGCGATGGTTCAGCTGGGGCTGACATTGGAAGGCGTTGCGACGGCGCTGGACCTCGAGGAAGGCCTGGCGTATTTGACTCAAAAATTCAAGAACACAGACTGAGAGAGAAACTGTGACGGCTGGGGAAATCCGGGTGGCCATCAACTCGGACCAAGATATCGTGACAGCCCGTCAGAAAGGCCGAGCTCTCGCAATCGAACTTGGTTTTTCCTCGGGAGACGCCACACTCATCGCCACTTCCATTTCCGAGCTTGCGCGCAACATTGTGTCGTATGCGCGAAAGGGCGAAATCACATTAAAAACAGTACATGCCTCGAGCCGCCAGGGCATCTCGATTATCGCTTCCGATAACGGCCCTGGAATTCGGGACATTCGTCAAGCCATGCGAGATGGTTTTTCGACATCGGGAAGCCTTGGTCTCGGACTGCCGGGAGTGCGCCGCTTGATGGACGAGTTTGAAATTGCCTCGGAAACGGGCCGGGGTACGATTGTGACGGTGAAAAAGTGGAAACAATAAACGTGCCGCTGGTGGAGTATGGCGTGGCGAAGTTTATTCTCCCTGGCCAGGGTGAATCCGGCGATCGCCATCTGATCTGCTGTGGGGAAAATGGAATCTTGATTGTGGCAATGGATGGAATTGGGCACGGTAAAGAAGCTGCCAACGCCGCGGAAGCCGCGATCTCTATTCTCAAAGCGAGCGCGGAAGAACCGGTCATTTCTCTGGTAGAACGTTGCCACCAAGCTCTCCGGTCGACGCGCGGCGTGGTACTTAGCCTTGCCTCCATTGATCCGGAACATGGCATGATGACCTGGCTTGGTGTTGGAAATGTCCAAGGCGTTTTGATGCGCGCTGGAGCCCAGAAAGGCAGCGTGCAGGAGGTGCTGCTCCTGCGTGGCGGTGTCGTCGGTTCTCAATTGCCGGCCCTGCAAGCCACCGTGCTTCCGATTGCGAAGGGGGATACTCTGGTTTTTGTTACGGATGGGGTTCGAGGAGAATTTACTGAAGGTCTTTCCGCCCTGGAATCCCCGCAACGAGCAGCGGACAAGATCCTCAAGCAGCATTGCCGAGGGAATGACGATGCGCTCGTATTGGTGGCACGGCTAACCGGGGTTCGTGCATGAAGATGGCAACGAAACGGAAAATACGGTCGCAAGTAACTTTTGAAGAAGAATATCGTTTGGCGCTGCGTGAATACGCCCACAGTGGTGGCGAAGCCCCATTGGGCCGCGCCTACGAGCTTGGGCGGAGCGCTTTTGCCGAAAGAAAGAGCCTCATGGAAATCGCTTCCCTCCATCATCAGGCTCTCCACGCGATGCTGGCCGATGCTCAGGGAGCGTCGAGCCATCAGGATTTGCTGACGGCCGCTGCCGAATTCCTGGCAGAGACCCTCTCTCCTTATGAAATGGCGCACCGTGGCGTTCAAGATGCAATCGCGGCGCTGCGGCAGCTCAATGAGACGCTTGAGGAAGAGATCAAGCGCATTGCTTACGCCGTGCACGACGAAGCGGGGCAGCTTCTCGTGGCCGTGCACCTCGCGCTCGCAGACGTGGCGCGTGAATTGCCGGTACCTCAAAAAGAAAAGGTTGGACGGATTGAAGAATTGCTCAATCAAGTTGAAAAGCAGTTGCGGCGGTATTCCCATGAACTTCGGCCAACGGTCTTGGATGACCTTGGTTGGATTCCGGCAATTCGTTTCTTGGCGGAAGGGATTTCGAAGCGTGCCAATCTTAGGATTCAAATCAAGACGACAGTTGCGGGTAGGCTGCCTGGTCCCATTGAAATAGCCCTTTATCGTATCGTTCAGGAAGCGTTGACGAATGCTGCGAAACATGCGAAAGCAAGCCGAGTAGGGATTCGCATCGGCCGAAAAAATCGCGTATTTTGCTGCTCAATCGAGGACGACGGCGTGGGCTTTGACGCATGGGCGGTGCAGTCGAATGGCAAGCGGAAAGGCCTTGGCCTGATCGGCATGCAGGAGCGCTTGAATGCCATTGGAGGAACGCTTTTGATCGATTCGGCGCCCGGACGGGGTACTAAACTCTTGATCCAGCTTCCGACGGAGGCTTCGAATGCCAGTTCGCATCGTACTCGCTGACGACCATGTCCTAGTGCGCCAGGGCTTGAAGTCTTTGCTTGAGCGCGAAGGATTCCAAGTCGTTGGGGAAGCCTCGGATGGGCAAGAGGCCATTCGTCACGTGGAGTTACTCCAGCCCGATATCGCCGTGATGGATATCAGCATGCCCATTTTGAATGGACTGAATGCCGCACGGGAAATGAGCCGTTCCTGTCCAAGGACCAAGACCATTCTCCTTACGCAACATGACGAAGGTCAGTACATCTCCGAAGCGCTGGACGCAGGCGTGAAGGGATACGTGCTGAAAAACCAGGTCGCCAGCGATTTGCTACTGGCCATCCGCCAGGTTTCGCGCGGCCAGGTTTATTTGAGTCCCGGTGTATCTCGCGCCGTCATGGAGGCGTACCATTCCAAAGCGGAGAAATCCAAGAATCCTCTGACGCTGCGAGAGAAGCAAGTTCTTCAGTTGATCGCTGAAGGGAAATCCACTAAGGACGTCGCATCTTTACTCGGCATCAGTGTGAAAACAGCCGAATCCCACCGCACGAGACTCATGCACAAGCTGGATATTCACGAGACCGCGAGCTTGGTGCGCTACGCCGTCCGTCAGGGGATCGTCCAGCCCTGATCTCTCCTACAAATACTCTTTGTGTCCAAATGACGGGCAACCAGGAAGTTATCGGTTCGTCCGTGGGACTAGTGTGATAAAACGCCTATCCCGTCATTCACCCCTGAATTTTCGGCCACGCGGAAACTGACGCCAAGATACAACTTGATGTTCGATACCTGAAGTGTTAATATAACGACAGGTAAGAGTGCGAAGTCTTTTTGGAGTGCGGCAGTTCCCATCCCACTAAGTTTCTCTTTCACCAAACACATCGTCCGCGTAGACCCTTTAGCTGCAACACCTATGGCATTGACCGTAAGTGCTGCAAACAAAAGACTTACGGTATGGCTAAATCCTTTAGATGCAACATTTACAAAAAACACGGGGGGGCAGCTATTATGAACCAGGATTCCCCGAGGCTGGCGCCGGATGCCTTTTGCAACTCCCAGACGCCCAGGACACGGGATCTATCGTCCACGGGTCACGGAACAAAGGCCACGGATCAAAAATCATCATCCGCGTCATTCCGCGATCAGCAGGTTCTGCCCGAACGGCCATTCGCGGTCGATCCACTGACCATTGCAGCGGAATCCCGTGCGCGCCGCCATCTCCGGAATTTCGTCGGCATGATATTTGTGTGAGCTTTCCGTCCAAATCGTTTCGTCTTCGTCCAGCATGAACCGCAGATTAGCGGCGGGAACATGCACGGTTTGCCGCCGGGTCGAAAGCAAATGCATCTCGATGCGCCGCTCCACGGAATTCCAGCGCGCTTCGTGTTTGAAGGAGCTCAAATCAAAATCCGCGCCCAGCTCCCGATTCAGCCGCGCCAGCAAATTCAGATTGAACGCGGCAGTCACCCCCGCGGGATCGTCATAAGCGAGGATTTGTGTCTCGACACTTTTCTCCAGGTCCGTGCCGAGCAGCAATGCGTCTCCCGGTTGCAGAATCGCTCGCATCTCCCGCAGAAAGGCATCCCCCGCATCGCGATCGAAATTGCCGATGGTGCTTCCCAAAAACAGCACCAGCAAATGGTCCCACTCCCCGCGTCCTTCCGCGACGGTGCGCAATCCTTCCAAATAGGGTTGCTCATGGCCAACGACGCTAACCAGATCAATCTGGCCTAGTTCCTTCTCGCACGCCGCCAGCGCCGAAGGTGAAATCTCAATCGGGTAGTAATACGTTTTTTGCCGCCGTGAGAGCGCTTCCAGAATCCAGCGCGTCTTTTTCCCCGAGCCGCTCCCCAGCTCCGCCACCTGAAGTGGAGATGGCAGTTTGCCAACGATTTCTCCCGCGTATTTTTCCAGCAGCCGCGCATCCGCCCGCGTCAATCCGTACTCCGGCAAAACGCAAATCGTTTCGAAGAGCGCCGAGCCTACTTCGTCATACAAATATTTTGAAGGAAGCTCTCTCTGACCAGGTTTTGTGAGGCTCTCGCGCACGTCCGCTGCAAATGCAGACACCTGCTGGAGTACTTGTGCAGTCGTCGCCATGGGATCTCCCGAGCTAGGGTTTGATTAGTCCTCGACGCAACGGAACGTTGCGTAGACATACGGATAATACGGCTGGAACCAGTTTCGGAACGACCGCCGCAGCATACAGGCAGCGGTGCG
This sequence comes from Candidatus Acidiferrum sp., assembly GCA_041482215.1. GTDB lineage: Bacteria > Acidobacteriota > Terriglobia > Acidiferrales > UBA7541 > Acidiferrum. The sequence continues at coordinate 4,353 of JBGPDI010000049.1, forward strand.
CGGCGAGCCACCCTTCATCACATAGTGCTTGCCGTCAAAAAAATTCGCAGAGTAACCCGGATAAAAGGGCATCGCCGTGAATCCCGCAAACGGCTCAAACTCCGTTCGCGTCCATTCCCACCCATTTCCCACAAGGTCGTGAACTCCAAACGCACTCGCCCCCGCGGGATGCGCGCCCACCGGCAAAGGATCCCACGATTTGAAATCAAAGTTGCCCCTGCTTGCGCTGGGCGCCTCATCACCCCACGGAAAGCTGCGCTCTTTGGTGCTATCTGGCGTTCCGTACGCCGCGCGATGAAACTGCGGCTCCGTCGGCAATTTGCGCCCCAGCCATTTTGCATACGCGGTGGCTTCAGCGTGGCTCACATAAACCGGCCACTCCAATGGCAACCGAACCTCGCCAAACATCGCGCGATACATCCAGAGGTTGCCTTCGTGCCTCCAGAACGCCGGATGTTCGACGCCTTCCTTCGTTTTCCAATCCCAGGCTTCCTCACTCCAAAGAGACCGGTTCTCGTAGCCTCCTGCCTGCATAAACCGCAGGTAATCGTGATTCGTCACGTTGTGGTTCTCGATTGCAAACTCATTCACCGCCAATTCATGCGCCTCGAATTCGTTGTCCCAGCCGAATTCGTCGCCGTGAGCGCGAGCCTGTCCCAGCGTAGCGCGCCCTGCAGGAATCTCGACGAGATGCGACTTCAACCGGGGGGCCTTCCACGCCGAACCCTCCCCTCCGCAAATCTTTCTGTCGCTCGGCAACCGGTGCAGCATGTACGCCAGCGTCTCCACATGCATCAGCCGGTGCTCGATCGCCACTTCCAACATTGAGATCAATTGCGGATGGCCCTCTTCGGGTCGTTGCAAAGCGTGTTCGATCGCGTGGTCCAGTTCCTCGCACAGGCGCCGGTTGTAGCGCTCCACTTCATCGCGCGAAGGCCAATCCGCCGGTGTGTCCGACGGCAATCCTCCATCCACTGGGTCAATGCCAAACGCAAATAGTTGATCGAATGTACGGTGAGTAGAACGCAATCCAAACGCGCGCAGCGCCAACAAATTCCAATCAAAAGCCTCTACGTGGCCTACATAAAAAATAATGCGATGCCGCTCGGGTATCGGCCGGTCGTACATGGCCTCTTCGCGGACCACGCGAAATACATCGTCAGTTCGCGCGCGAGCGTCAAGCAATCTGGAGTGAAGATCGTGGCGGATGCGGACAGCTGTTGCGAGTGCTCCCATGTCGTTCTTCCCCTTCTCTTGGATGCAACTTCCACGCGAAGGATGCGCCAAAATTCGGCGTGAGGAGGCTAGGTGGATTAAGATGGTCGCTCGGGGAAATGTTGATGTCAACCGAAATGAGCATAAATGCCTAGTTCTCCCAACTAATATGATTGAATTTCGCGACGTTTGGTTTCACATAAACGATATTCCTTCCCGCGAAATCGTTTCTGGCATCTCCTTAGAGATCCCTCACGGTGAGACTCTCGTTCTCCTAGGACGTAGCGGCAGCGGCAAGACCACGCTCCTCAGGCTCATTAATGGATTGTTACTACCGACGAAGGGAGAAATCTTCGTCCAGGATCGTTCCACTACCAACTGGGACCCCATCCGCCTTCGCCGTGGCATAGGCTATGTCATTCAGGATGCCGGACTTTTCCCGCATTTTACTGTCGCTGAGAATGTGGGTCTTGTTCCTTCGCTCGAAAAATGGGACCGGTGCCGAACTGCAGTCCGCGTAGGAGAATTGCTGACCCTCGTTGGACTTGATCCGACTGAATTTGCCGACCGCCGACCCCGCGAACTTTCCGGCGGCCAGCGCCAGCGCGTCGGCGTCGCTCGAGCCCTCGCCGCCGATCCCCCCATCTTGCTTATGGATGAACCCTTCGGCGCTCTTGATCCCGTCACCCGTGCCGAGCTTCAGCGCGAATTCAGCGCCCTAGCACGCCGCTTGGGCAAAACCATCGTTTTCGTCACTCACGATTTGCGCGAAGCTTTACTCCTCGCTACGCGCATTGTGCTGCTCGAATCCGGCCACATCGTTGCCAGTGCCACCCCCCAGGAATTTCTTCGCCTCGACCATCCTGAAGTTCGCGCCTTCACTTCTTCTCTCGGTATGGCTCCGGGGCTTTCCGCATGAGCCCGCAAATGACGACTTGGTCTTTCTTCATGGATCATCGCGCCGAAATTTTCAGCGCCACGCTCGATCACCTTGCTCTCGTAGTCATCGCCATGCTCATTGCCATTCTCATCGGCGTCCCACTCGGCATGCTCATTGTGCAGCGCCGCGCACTGCGCACCATTGCACTTGGCGTCGCCAGTATTTTTCAAACCATCCCCAGCCTTGCTCTCTTCGGGTTTCTAATTCCCATTCCATTTATCGGCGGCATTGGCAAGCGCACAGCCATCGTGGCCCTCGTCCTTTACGCGCTCCTCCCCATTCTTCGCAACACCTACGTCGGCCTCACAGGCATCGATCCTGCCGTACTCGAAGCCGCCGAAGCCATGGGCATGACCCGCGCGCAGATTCTGTTTCGCGTCCGTTTCCCGCTCGCCCTCGCCGTCATTCTTGCCGGCATTCGAACCGCCACCATCATCACCATTGGGGTGGCCACTATCGCCGCCGCCATCGGCGCCGGCGGCCTCGGCACATTTATCTTTCGCGGCGTCGCCCTCGTGAGTGATGCTCTCATCCTTGCTGGAGCCATCCCCGCCGCTCTTCTTGCCTTGCTGGCCGATTTCTTTCTCGGCTTGCTCGAGCGCCGATTAAGGGTTTCCTGATATGCGAAACGCCCGATTCCGATTCGTTTATTTCCTATGCCTGCTCAATCTCGCTTACTTTTTTTCTGCCTGCCACCATGCTCCCCAATCTAAAATCACCATTGGCTCAAAATTTTTCACCGAACAAGTTATCCTCGCAGAGCTTCTCGCGCAGCATATCGAAGCCAAAACCGGCATTCTTGTTGATCGCAAAACCAATCTCGGTGGCACACTTCTCGTTCACAAAGCGCTCCTCTCCGGCGATCTAGACCTCTACGTCGAATACACTGGGACCGCTCTCACCGCGGTCCTGAACGAATCACCGCAAGGTGATTCGAAGGCCGTCTACAATCGAGTTAAGCAGCTCTATTCCGAACGATTCCAATTGGAAGTTACCGAGCCTCTCGGTTTCGAAAACACTTTCGCCATGGTCATTCGTGGCGATGACGCAAGAAATCTTCATCTCCAAAGGATTTCCGACATCGTGCCGATCGCCCAAAAATGGCGCGCCGGTGTCGGCTACGAATTTCTCGAACGCCCCGATGGTTTTCGCGGATGGAGCAACCGCTACAATCTTCATTTCGCCGAAACTCCAAAAGTGATGGACCTTGGTCTCATTTACCGCGCCCTTGTGGATCATCAAGTGGACATCGTCGCCGGCAATTCCACCGACGGCCTGATCGACTCTCTCGCCCTCGTAGCGCTCAAAGACGACCGCCACTATTTCCCGCCCTATGACGCTGTTCCCACCGTGCGCCAATCCACGCTCGTGCGATTCCCCCAGCTCCGCGGCGCCCTTGCCGATCTTGGCGGCAAACTTTCCGCCACCGACATCCGCCGCTTAAATTACGCCGTGGACGCACAGCATGAAGACGCCGCCGTTGTCGTGCGCGCCTTCCGCCAATCACACGGCCTCTGATGGGACGAAGTTGACGCCATGACGATTCCTTAGCAACATTTTTACGAATTTATCACTGGGCGCATGGACTCATAGAAGGAGCAAACATGATGGAGTTTCCTCGATTCGATCTCACCGGTCAGGTGTCCCTGGTTACCGGAGCAGCGCGCGGACTGGGCCGGGCGATTTCTCTCGCCCTGGCCAACGCCGGTTCTGACATTGCGCTGGGTTTGCGCGACGTCAATTCCGCAGGCGACCTCATGAGCGAAATTCAAAAGATGGGTCGTAAGGCGTTGCCTCTGCAGATGGACGTGACCCGCCTGGATCAAATCTCCCGCGCCGTTGAGGACACCGCAGATCGCTTCGGCCGTCTCGATATTCTCGTTAACAACGCTGGTGTCGCACCGGAAAACTTTGCAGAGAATTACCGCGAAGAAGACTTCGACCTTACGCTGGCCGTGAACCTCAAGGGCACCTTTTTCTGCAGCCAGGCCGCCGGCCGCCTCATGATTCGTCAGAAAAGCGGGCGAATCATCAATCTAGGCTCGCAGGCAGGCTTCGCGGCTCTGCCGGGTGAGTCCGTCTACTGCATGACCAAAGCAGCCATCTCTCACCTGACCAAGTGTCTCGCCGTCGAGTGGGGAAAGCACAACATCACTGTGAACGCCGTCGCGCCCACGTTTATCTCCACACCGGGCACAGATGCTGCTCTTGCCGACCCGGTCTTCCGGGCCGATGTTCTCGAGCGCATCGCCGGCCTGCACCGCATCGGTGTGCCAATGGACGTCGCCGGCGCTGTTGTCTTTCTTGCTTCACCCGCAGCGTCGCTCATCACCGGCCACACTCTTCTCATTGACGGTGGTTGGACCGCCAGGTGATCGCTGAGTTGTGTAAACAGAAGTTGTAATTCTTTATCGTTTGCTTTCGAGAAGGGCGCAATTGGCTACGCAACGCGCGGCCAGCATCTCGATTTCGGCCTTTTTGTGGGGCACGCGTTCGGTGGATTCTGGAACAACGATTAGCGACTGCGGACCATCGGCTACATTGAACGTGCATTCGAACTGCAAGGACTGCACGCCACGCTGCTGGCAGGAGCTCTTCGCCAGCGCGGATTCGAACGTCTCCGGCTGCGCGTGTAATTGATTTGCGACTTGCGACGGCAGCATCGCCACAACCATCGGCACGGGAGATTTGATTTTTATGCTGACTTGCTCGCCGTCATGGTCCGGCGTCAGGCCGCCATAAACCTTTAGGAAGGACGTCAGGTCGTACTTTTCTTTGACTTGGCGCATCCACTGTATTTCCGGCTGGATGCAGTTTTCCACGCAATCCCAGCGATAGTATTGGATATGAACATCGTTGGGAGCTTTGAAGCGGCGTGTCGCGGAGTCCTGGCCAGTCAATACCGCGGCGATTCCCACGCCTACCGCGCGCTGGGTCTTATCATGAGGATCCAACACCGCGCCTAGTCCGGCAAAAACTGCTGCATCAGGATTATTTCGCTCGTCGCGAATTACAAGAGTCATGGGGTCCGCCGGCAGGTCGCACAGGTAGGTGGTTTCCATCACGTGCTCGCGCAGGCACAATTGACGCAAGTTGCGCAGTCCCTCGGGATGTTGCAGCGCCTGGGTCCAATCATCGGCCGGCGTCAAGAAGATGGTTACAGGTCTCTCCGCCTTGATATCCACGTGGATGTTGCCGCCATTCGCACCTGGGTGATACGTGCGGCCGGTATGATAGTTCGCCGGATCCAGACGCACGCTCTCGTCATTGGCGGGAAGCCAGTTGAAAACGCGCTCCTGGCCAAACGACGGCGAGGAAAATGCGCAAGTCAGCAAAAACGCAGATAGGAAATGCAACCTGGTGTGTTTCATAGTGATTCCATTGGAACGCCACACCGCTTCTTCAGCAAGCGCTCCGCTCAAACGTGACCCGTAGAAGTATCCTGACCGTTGGTACAGGCAACTTGCGATTGCTTTCCTCGTCTCGAAAAAGAGTCAGATCCAGTCGGAAAAACAAAAGGGAGCAACCCACCGCTGTGGGTTGCTCCCTTTGAAAACAGAGCTGTTCTAGATCTTAGTGCGGGCCGTGATCGTGGTCGTGATCATGGTCATGATCATGGTCATGATCATCCCAGTCGCGATCGGTATGCCAACGATGGCCATCTTCATCCCACCACCTATGTGCATGAGACCAGCAGTACTCACGTGCCTGGCGCAATTGCTGGCGTGCGTCTGCCGCCTGTCTGCTTTCCCAGCCGTGATGTTCGACGGCTTCGTGAAGCCGGTGATCGGCCTTTGCGATGTGCCGCTGGCACGATGCTTCATCGGCGCGAACCACCGATGCGCCCATGAAAATAAGCATTGCCGCTAGCGTCACTGCCGCAAGCCCCATTCTTATCCAAAGTGATTTTTTTGCCTGAATTTGCATTTCGATTTGCCCTCCTCGCAAGTCGATTGACATCCAATTTGAATCTAAGGCCCAGTTTGAAGCCAGGTAGTTTAGAGAGGGTTTTCCAACTTCAGCCATACAGCGTCCCTTGCATAGAGTGCGATAGGATCTGTTCCCAAGACTGTCCACATTCGAACACTTCACTTCGATACATGGAGATGCGGACATTCCGGACGTTCATGCGCACGCCGGCGCGATTGAAGCAGGTATCCCCGGTTCAAAGCGAGTGGTCATCAGAGAGGCGGGTCACCTGATGTATTTGGAAAAGCCGGAAGAGTTTAGCCGCGTGGTTATTCATTTCATTGATGCAAACGGCCAGTAAGGACCACGTTGCAGAGAGTGTTGCGAAAAAAAGTGAACGAGAATCTAGTTACGACGGCGCATCAGTAGGTCAGGGACCAGCCGACCACTGTCATCGTCAGCACAAGCAACAGCATGCCGGTGCTGACGATGCTCAGGGTTCTTCCGTGCCCCAGCAAATAGTCGCGTGATTCAGGATCAATGCAGAGAAGAATGGTAACGACCAGCACCACGCTCCAGGCCAGCATGACGGGAACGCCAGGGTGCCTGCCGATCATCTCGAAAAACTGTGAGGGAGGCTGACCCGCCGGAACCCACCAGGGCAGCAGCGGCGCCACACCAGCCGCGAGCGAGAACGTCAGCAGCTTGCGGGTGAACCAGCCTTTGACCTTTGGCCGGGCTTCTTTCCATACAAAGTAGTCCCACGCGAGCAAGCCAATCGCCAGCGGCACCCATCCGTACATCGCCGCCTTCTGGTTGAACCAGAACCATCCGCGAAACAGACCGCGTCCGTGGCTTGCTGTCGCTAGCCGGGGCAATAGAAACAGCCCCAGAATGGTGTTGCACAGCACGGCCACAAAAATAGTCACCAAACTCATAAACTGAAACCAATACCGCGTAGGCACTCTTTTGCATCGAGTGCACAGGGACTGTTTGGGCAGGAAATTCAATCCACAGCGGTCGCAATACACGATTATTCTCCCGGATCCCAGAGGGTGGGATTCAAGCTAGCGATCGCCGTCAGGTTACTGCGTTTGGTATACCAAAAACTACTGGTCAGAGGGTCAGTTTTGGTATCAGTGGTTTTTGTTGCACAAAAGTTTGCTCGCTGGGTTCAGCTTCTGAGCGCTTACTTTCGCGGCGTCAGTCCTGCGTTTCCTCTATTTGCGGCTTGTTAAAAATTCGCTCAGCGGAACCAGGAGGGAGACGCACCTGCTTTGCGGCCTTGCTCCTGCAGATCGTCCAATTGTTTCAGTAGATCCGTTTTGTGCTTCTCTAGAGTTTTCAATTGGCCGGTTCTGTCGTTGACGTAGGCAATGTTGTCTTTCAGTCCGGTGGTGACGTCGATACCGCCATTCCCATATTTCTTAATCTCGTCTTGTTTCTGCGCCATTTGTTGGTCCGTATCGGCAATGGCATCTAGTATCTGGCGGGCCTTTCCGCGCCAATATTCTTCATTGTTTTCCCCGCCTCCATTATTTGGAGATGTCGTTTTCGGGTCGCGCGCGCTTGTGCCTGGCGTCTCGCCAACTACGGACACGCCGGTGCCCTTCATTCCGGAGAGATCATCTTCGGTGTATACCTTGGGTTTTGCCGTGGCAGGTTTTTTCTCTTTGGCTTTGCGCGCGGCCTCCGCGAGTGAGTCTTCTTTTGGGGGTGGTTGGTCGGAGGACGCGGGCTTTGCCTGGGGCTGCGATTGAGATTGTGCGGCAGGTTGTTGCGAGGAAGATGACTGCGCGAGGGTTGCGGCGAACGGAAAGAGCATCACGAGCAAGCTGCAAAAGAACGTTGGGAAATGTCTCATGTTGCCGAGTCGCAAAAATCCTACAGCAAATCTTGGGCGCGCGAGGGATAGCCTATGCGGCACGCTCAAATTAGTCGGAATGTTCATGGGTGACTCCGGTCTTCCGCGGGGATAAGAAGACGCTACGCCCGAGATTGTGCAGGGTCAAGGTGCGCGTTTGTCGACGAGTTCTGGTCGTCAGGTGCATGATGTTTTCGCTGGCTGTTCGTGACAGCAATCGTAGACGGTTGCTCCTGCGCGACGGCGTTTGATACAGTGCCAATTCACGTAAATGAGCGACTGAGGCTCGAACGGAGACATGAATGAAACTGCCGAAATACGCTCTCGACATCCTGGTCTGTCCCGTCTGCAAGACACGGGTGGAGTTGCTGAGTGATGAATCGGGCCTGAAATGCGCATCGTGCGGCCGGGTCTACCCAATACGCGACGAAATTCCCGTAATGCTTGCGGAAGAAGCAAAAATCGCCGGGGAACCATCGAAGGAATAGCAGGACATTCGCAGAGATCGTATGCCAGTCAACATTGCCGACGCCGTTCCCCGATTAAAACGATTGGTCCCGCGCCTGGGCGGCAAGCGTATAGGCGTTCTCGGCGACTTGATGCTGGACCGCTATCTTTGGGGGACCGCTTCGAGACTCTCGCCGGAAGCAGCCGTGCCCGTTGTTGATTTCGTGGAGCAGAGTGAATGCCTGGGCGGGGCGGGAAACGTAGCGGCAAACATCGCCGCGCTTGGGGCGCGGGTGGAAGCGTTTGGCGTGATTGGGAATGATGAGCCCGGGCGCGCGCTACAAAAATGTCTTCGCACTGCCAACATCGGGGACAAGGGAGTTGTTGCCGATTCAAAGCGCGTCACCACGGTGAAAACGCGCATCATTGCGCGACATCATCACGTCGTACGCGTTGATCACGAACGCCGGGAGCCGCTCCGCGCCGAGACACAGGAAAAACTGTTCCGTCACATCATCGCAGCGCTTAAGCACCTCGATGCGCTGGTGCTCTCAGACTACGACAAAGGGTTGATTACCGACGATTTTGCCGACCGCGTTCTCAGTGCAGCGCACCAATTAAATGTGCCCGTTTTCGTGAAGCCGAAGACTTCGCGCTTGTATGCTTATCGCGGCGCGCGCGCTATTGTTTGCAACGCCAAGGAAGCGGGTTTCTACGCCACACTCACACTCACAGATGAGAACTCGGTGGAAGAGGCGAGCCGTGCTCTCCTTGCACACTTCGGCTGCAGCGCGGTAGTGATCACGCACGGAGAGAAGGGAATGAGTGTTAAGGAAGAATCTTCGCCGCGCCATATTCAAATTCCCGCGACAAGTTTCGAAGTGACGTATGCGCGCGTGGGCCAGGCCGGGGTGGAACGCGGCGCGACGGGCCGCCAGGTTTTCGACGTAACCGGGGCTGGAGACACCGTTCTGAGTGTTCTCGCGCTGGCCGTGGCTGCCGGAGCGTCCATCACCGATGCAGCCATGCTCGCCAACATCGCCGCCGGGGTGGTGGTCGGCAAACTCGGTACTGCCAGCGTCAGCCCGCAGGAGCTCCTTCACGCCCTCGACGACATCCGCCGCTAGTTTGCGGAAGCTGTGCATCACAAGCAAATAAAGATGTGTGCTTAAACGGACAGACGCCAGTCCTCGTTGCGTCTAGGATGATGTCGTAGGAAAAAACAAAAAGACTTTCTAGCAGGCCCCAACACTTTTCGTCTGATCGTCTCAGCTTCATCCTACGCAACCAGACACCAGAAAAGCCCCACAAGTTTCAGGAGGAAATTCGCATGAGGATTGTAAAGTCAGTATTTTTGTTGCTAGCAATCACGCTGTTGGGCGCCACAGTGCTGCCCAGCGCTCGCGCCGACACATGGAACAAGAAGACCATCGTCACCTTCAGCCAGGCCGTGGAAGTTCCCGGGAAGATTCTTCCTGCCGGAACGTACACGTTTATGCTTTTGGATTCTCCCTCTGACCGTCATATCGTTCAGATCTTCAACGCGGACGGAAGCCAGCTCGTCACCACCGTTCTCGCGATCAATGACTATCGCTTGAAGCCGACCGGCGAAACCGTCATGAAGTTCAGCGAACGCCCGGGCGACGCTCCAGACGCACTGCGCGCTTGGTTCTATCCTGGGAACAATTTCGGACAGGCATTCGTTTACCCTAAGGTTCGTGCGGTTCAACTGGCTCAGAGGACACAAATCATCGTTCCGGCCGTTGCCGTTGAAACCCTTGATGAGGTGGTGATCAAGACGGCTCCGATCGTTGCCGTGACCCCCGACCAGAAGGAAGTGGAAGTAACCACGGTTATTCAGACCAGTGAACCGGTAGCCGTAGTAGCAACTCCCGCTCCAGTCGCGGTGGTAGCAGCCAAGGAAACCGAAGAACTGCCGAAGACAGCAAGCTCTATGCCGTTGCTCGCACTGCTTGGTGGATTGTCCATCAGCATTGCACTCGGCCTGAAACTTGTCCTCAAGCACACTTCGTAACAGAATGTAGCTCCCTGTGCGTCGCGGACGTGATCGCAAGATCACGTCCTCCGTCGCTAGAAAGCCTCTGTGATCTTCACTCCAAGTTCCCGCAAACATATTCCGGGCAAAGGACAGTTGTTCGTTGCTCCCTTTTTACTTTTTCTCAGCAGTCTCGGTTTTTCTCCATCTCTGGCGACGGAGCGTGTGCCGGCCGGTGTGAACACCCAGGCGAAAATTACAGTGTCCGCGAATCTTGTCCTGCTGCCGGTGAAAGTGACGGACGAGCGCGGAACATTCGTCTCCGGTCTCAAGCTGGAAAACTTTCGCGTGTTTGAGGATGGGCAGGAGCAAAAACTAACGGTATTCGAACAGGGTGACACTCCTGTAACCGTCGGGCTCGTTGTAGACCACAGCAGAAGCATGGGGACCAAGCTCCCGAATGTCGTTACCGCAGTGACCTCGTTCGCGCATTCGAGCAACCCCCAAGATGAAATGTTTGTGGTGGATTTCAACGACGACGTCTTGATTGAACTCATGCGCGGAAAGGCATTTTCGAACGATGCGAAGGATCTTGAGGAAGCTCTTAAAGCGGTCTCCGCGCGAGGGCGAACGGCTCTTTACGACGCTGTAAGTGAAGGACTGCATCACTTGCAGTACGGACATTTGGAGAAAAAGGCGCTCGTCATCATCAGCGATGGCGGAGACAACGCCAGCCACCTCAAGTATTCGCAGGTGTTGGCGCAGGCGCGCCAATCGCAGACATTGATCTACTCCATTGCCCTCGTTGGCTCGGATGGCGGGGAAGAAAATCCAGGACTTCTCCGGCGGCTTTGTAAAGATACGGGGGGAGTCGCTTATTTTCCGCGCGAAGGCGAATCGGTTGAAAAGATATCCGCGGAAATCGCGCGCGATCTTCGCGAGCAATACACGCTTGGTTACTCGCCGCAAAACATGAAGAGTGCCAATGCCTTTCGAAAGATCGAAGTGAAGGTTTCCGCGCCAGGCCATGGCAAGTTGCGCGTTCGAACGCGGCCAGGCTATTCGCCGTTGGCAAATAAACAGGCCACGGCCCAGTTGGAGCCTGGAACGAAATGAATCAGATTGCCCATCGAAGGAGAGTACTTACGTCAGCACGGAAGCAAGTATTGCGCACTGCGTGCTACCTTTTTCTCGCTTTCGGCATTCTCTCGCTGTGCTACGTTGGTTTCGTCCTTGCCGATTCACAGAGCTATCAAATCCTCCAGAAGAAGAAATTCAGAGAAGCTGGGCGTCTCGCCGAGCCACACACTTTGGTTGAAGGCGAGGTCATTGGCGAAATTCTGGCCCCACGCCTGGGCCTTGACGCCATTGTTGTCCAGGGCGAGTCGCGCGCTAACTTGCGGCGTGCCGTCGGTCACCTAACAAAATCGGCTTTGCCTGGCGCACGTGGCAACGTGACATTAGCTGGTCATCGCGACACATTTTTCCGTCCACTTCGAGGTGTTCGCGTGGGTGACGAGATCCAATTTAAGACTCCCGAACAAAGTTTTGAGTACCTCGTGGAATCCATCGAGGTCGTTGAACCGACTTCCATTCAAGTCTTGGAAGCAACAGCCGGTCACGATCTGACACTCATCACCTGCTTCCCGTTTCACTATGTTGGCCCTGCACCCAAGCGCTTTATTGTGCGTGCCCGGGAAGTGAACCGCACGCCGCTGGAGCAAGCTGCGGTGGAATGAAGTCACTTCGCGAGCAATCAGGTGTCGCGCCATTCCCATTTCTGCGCAGACGCTCTGGTTCATGTTATTCCGGAAAGTGTCCGCAAATGGACAGACGAGTAGTTTCAATTCCTCTACGATGAGTCGCTTGGGGATTGCAACAATCGCTTTCCGGGCGCGGCACAAGCGCTGCAATCAAGATTCTCTTGTGAGATTGGAACTACATGCTTTGGACAATTTTCGTAGTGTTATGCGTTCTTTGGCTCCTCGGGATGGTCACGTCTTACACGGCCGGGGGACTCATCCATCTTCTGCTGATCGTGGCGCTGGTGATATTCGTGATTAACTTGATTTCGGGCCGCAGACGGGCGGTTTAGTTGCGAAAGCGAACGATATGAAACCAATTATCTGGGTTGGAATTCTCTTGATTGTGTTGGGCGGGCTGGCGCTTGCCTATCAGGGATTCACTTACACCCATCAAGAAAAGGTACTCGATCTTGGGCCGATCCATGCTACTCGAGAAGACCACGAATGGGTTTCTGTTCCGCCCGTGCTCGGTGGCCTGGCGTTGGTTGGAGGAATTGCCTTACTTGTGGTTGGGGGCAAAAAAAGTTCTTAGTTCAAAAATACGGAAGTACCCCGCCTGAGAGACGGGCAACGCATAACCCTCTCGAGACTCAAACGTGTTGAAAGTTCTTCAGCCAAGAAGCGGTTAGGAAGCAAAACGTCAGCAAAGGAAGTTTTGACCATGGAGGTCACCAATGAAGAGATTCATAGTTGCCGCAGCATGTCTCACCCTGGTAGCAGGTGTAGTGTACGCCAGGAACAAGGAACAAAAACGCCTCGAAGAGTGCGGCGTTGTGATGCAAGAAGTCCTCAACATTCCAGACAGTATTCCTCATGAGCTTTTGGAAAAGGCTGAGTGCGTCATCGTGATCCCATCCGTCAAGAAACTGGCGTTTGGAATTGGCGCCGACTACGGACGCGGAGCTATGGTTTGCCGCACGGGCGAGCATTTCCGTGGAGCTTGGGGAGCCCCAGCAATGTACGCGTTGGAAGGCGGCAGCGTCGGTTTCCAAATCGGCGGAGAGGCCACCGACTTGATCCTCCTGGTCATGAATGGCCGGGGCATGGAATCAATCCTCAGCAGCAAAGTTAAGTTGGGCGGAGATGCTTCCGTCGCAGCAGGGCCAAAGGGCCGCGATGCTTCCGCAAATACAGACGCATGGATGCGCGCTGAGATCCTCAGCTACTCGCGTTCACGCGGATTGTTTGCCGGAGTTTCCCTCGAAGGATCCACGATTCGTCCCGACGATGAGGCTAGCGCAGATGTTTATGGTCACTCCGTCAAGGCAAAAGATATCGTAAGAGGCCACGATACACACGTGACCGGTTCAGGGCGTCTTCTAGTCAACACTTTGCAGAAGAGCGCACCGATCAATGAATCAGAACGCGCTTCGAATCAGTAGCTGATTGGCAACCCGATGGCCTCCCGTGGAATTCAGCGGGAGCTGGAATCCCCACTCCTGGCGGTGACGCCGAGAGTGGGGATTCTTGTTTTCAGAAGAGTCTAAGGTGCGGAACAGCGCAGCGCGGCAGCTCAATCGTGCAGGACGACGCTCAGGAGCGAGCTATTAATTTCCAGACCATCGGAATTGTCAATGAAGCCCAGCTTCTTGAATTTGTTCATGAAAAGATTCACGCGTGAGCGAGTGGTGCCGATCATCTCCGCCAAAGTTTCCTGCGATACCTTGGGAACGATCTTCTGCGGTTCATCTTTCTTGCCGTAGCGTGCAAGCAAGAGAAGAGTACGCGCGAGGCGTTTTTCAGTGGAATTGAAAAGCTGGTCGATCAAGTCCTCTTCGATGCGGATATTCCTGGAGAGCATGTAGGCGATGAAGCGGTCAGAGAACTCACGTTCGACGTGGAGCACGCGCATCATTTCATCTTTGTCGATCATCAGCACGGTGGTCGGTGAGGTGCTGGTAGCCGAGCCCATCCGAAGACGCTGACCGGCGATGCATCCTTCGCCAAAAAAGTCACCGGGTCGTAGAACGGCCACGACGGCTTCCTTGCCAGTCTCATTGACCACGGAAAGCTTTACTCCGCCCTGTTGGATGTACATCACGTGCTTGGCGGAGTCGCCTTGGGAGAAGATGGGTGCCTTTTTGGCGAATTCGACAACTTTTCTTGCGAGACCCGCCGAGTCGAGGAAAGTTTGAGAGTCAAAGGCGGTCTTCCCGGTTAACGGGGAGAAGCGCGGCACCGCTGATTTTGGCACGAGTTTCGTCATCTCGTTTGGCACCGGACTACACTCAGGCATGCTCCATGATCTTTTAGAGTTTTCATAGCTCGATTCGTTTGCAGTGGCGATGCGAACAGCTCATCAATTCAATTCCCTCGCGTGCTATCTCGGTATCCCCATAATCTTCGTCTATAGGTGAAGTCTAATTCTGTATTGTTTTGCACATAGGGACTCTATTGGTCCCATCTCCACTCGAGACTTATTCGACGCTATCCGTGTGGGTCGAAGCCGAATGGAGTCGAGATGCGCGACGCGACAGTTGTCCAAAATGGAACAGACGTGTTGTCCTGAGCCGCCTATCGTAAGCATGAAGGGGTCGAATTCCTGGCTGCCCATGCAAAGTATCCTGGGCGGTTTCGCTGACCCCGGGTGTGGGTTTCAATGGCCAGATTGGCACAGAACGAGAACCTGAATGACCAGAGGAGTTTTCGTGTAGAGGGAACCACTTCTCACAGGCGCCGGCCCCTCAGCGTTCTTTTCATTCACCGGGATGCCGACATCGTAGACAATTGCATAGAAGAGCTCAAGAGGGCGCAATTCACTGTTAATGCCTTTGTAGTTTTGAATTTGGCGCAGTGCACAGAGCAACTTCGAACGCACTCTTATGATGTGGTTATTGCCGAGTATCCAAGCCCAAGTTGGAGAGGATCCCGCGCATTGCAACTCCTGCAGCAAACAGTGCAGGAGATCCCTCTTCTGTTCATAACCGCGGCCATGGGAGGCGGATGCATCGCAGAGTTTACCGCTCTTGGTGCGTTCGATTTTGTTGAACATGAGCATGTTGCTCAATTGCCCATGGCGGTCCGCCGAGCTTTGAATGAGAAGAATCTGCGCTGCGAATTGGAAGAAGCCGGAAAGGCATTGCGGCATTCGCAATCGCTATATCGAGCACTCGTGGAGAATCCAGCTTATGGAATATGCCGGTGCGACGCAGATGGGAAGTTTATCGACGTCAACTTGGCTCTTCTGACGATGCTTGGCTACGAAACCAAAGAGGAATTGCTGGCAGCGAACTGCGCGTCTGAGATTGCCCTTGATCTTGGTCAGGGAAAGCCGGTTGCTGGAAGCACGCCTGAGTCGGTGAGAATCGAGCCGGTCGAAATCCAGTGGAAACGGAAAAACGGTACGACACTGAAAGCCAGACTGAGTGGCCGAGGTGTTTTTGACGAGCATGGAGATTTTGCTGGCTATGAAATCATCGCTGTCGACGTTACCGAACAGCGCGCGCTTGAGGACCATCTACGCCACCAGGCATCGAGCGATTCGCTTACTGGTTTGGCAAATCATCGCCGGCTTTTCGAGGTGTTGCAGGCGGAGATATGCCGCACAAAACGTACCGAGAGGGAGTTCTCTCTCCTGTTGCTGGATCTGGACGGATTAAAGGCGATCAACGATCGATTTGGGCATTTGGTGGGAAACAGGGCGCTTTGCCGGCTGGCGCAGGTCTTGGCTGACTGCTGCCGATCCGTGGACACTGCGGCGCGGCAAGGTGGGGATGAGTTTGCTCTTGTGCTGCCCGAGACAGGCGCTGCCGCCGCCACACTGGTGGCACGACGGATTTGCGAACTTCTTACCAATGATGCTGAAGAACCGCCCCTTTCCGTCAGCGTTGGGGTTGCCAGTTGCCCGGAGGATGCAGAAAACATTGGAACCTTGCTATACGCAGCGGACAGAGCCCTCTACGCGATGAAAGACAAACGCTCGAAAACGGCTCGGGCAGCTCTTACCGGCTAACTGCTCTTACCGGTTTGAGTCATTCGTGCAGCACGACGCTCAAGAGGGAAGTGTTGATTTGCAGATGGCCGTTGTATGTGATGAAGCCGAGCTTCCTGAATTTATTCATGAAAAAATTGACCCGCGAGCGGGTTGTACCGATGATCTCCGCCAGCGTTTCCTGGGATATATGGGGAAGCACTCCGTGCGGCTTGTCGTCTTTACCGTACCGGGCAAGCAGAAGAAGAGTGCGGGCGAGGCGCTTCTCGCTCGAGTTGAATAACTGATCGATCAAATCCTCTTCAATTCGAATGTTGCGCGCCAGCATGAAATTGATGAAGCGGTCGGAGAGGTCATGCTGTTCGTGGAGCACTTTGAACATTTCACGCTTCTCGATGACGAGCACGGTGGTGGGCGTAACAGCGGAAGCAGTCCCCATGCGCACGGGCTGACCTGCCAGGCAACCTTCACCAAAGAAGTCGCCGGATCCCAGCATGGCAACGACGGCCTCTTTGCCCGATTCACTAATGACCGTGAGCTTCACGCCGCCTTCTTGCAGGTACATTACGCTATTCGCAGCGTCACCTTGAGAGTAGACGACCTCCGCTTTCTTCATCTCTCTGACTTTTCTCGCCACTCCGGCCGTGTCGAGAAAAGCTTGGGCGTCAAATAGGGTTTTTGTCTTGGAAATGCGTTTGGTGTTTTTTTTGTTGGATTTCATAGGATCTTTCTACAGCTCCTCTATAGAAACTGGGCGATGTCTCCCCATGGATTGTCTTTGCCATTGCAAATAATCTTCTCTAAGCGAATTCTTCTTTGCTTCTTGATCTTGTTTGGTTGCCGATTCTTCTTGGATCTGTTCCTCAACTATCTTCCTGACTATCGCCAGCGAGACCTGCTCGAAGTGTGTTTTCGGTATGAGCATTGCAACTCCCTCCGGGTGTCTAGAAGCTAGCAGGGCGCGATTCGTACGGGTTATATCTTTTGGACTTCGAACAGTGCGGTTAGTCGCGACGAAGCTGCTCGTTCCGGCGAGTCTGTGGACCGGGTCGCCTTGAGCAGGTGTGCCTCTCCCGCATCTTTTTACTTGCAGGACTCGCCACGATGAGATACGTTAACGTCACGTTTGTTTAGCGTGGCATCGCAAAGGGGAGTTCAGATGGGAAGTGCTCAGTCAAAACCAGTGCCAATGCACTTTAAGACCATGGTGCAATTGGAAGTGCCGCAGGGCCGCAATGGAAAGCACAAACTGATTATCACGACAATCCTGAAGGATCTCGACAGTCTAAAAGCAGGTTCCGCGCTGAAGGTTCCCCTGGCTGAGTTGGTGGGATCAAAAGAGAAAGTTCGATCCGCGCTAAATCGTGCCACTCGGAAAGCGGGACGGACGGTTGCGACTGCCAGCGACGCGACTTTCTTGTATGTGTGGAACGCAAGCGAATAACTGAACGTCTCGCTGTTTCCTGCCACTCCTCTGCTGCCCAGGCGGAAGCTAACTCTCCTCGCGAATAAACTCGGGAACTGTCTACAAGAGCACAGACACATGTTTGGACTGAGTCTAGGATTGTGCTGTAACAGAAGAGGACTCTGGTGTTGGATAGTCCCTCCCCTTTAGCTTGATCTCTTCAGCCCGCAGTAGAGCTGGGGTATTGAACAACATGTTGATGGTGGGGTCTGTCTGGATCGCCAGTCCAACCCTTCGTTGAATGCAAACGATTCAACACGTTCTCCGCGCCAGGCCGTAATTCGTGGGGCTGGTGCAGAAGTGTCTCGCAGCAGAAACAGAAAGGTAAAAGAATGCCTCTCCTTCAGATTCTATTAACCCTGATCGTCGTTGGTGTCCTCCTATGGCTGGTGAACCGATTCATTCCCATGGCAGGAAGTATCAAGTCGATCTTGAATGGGGTCGTCGTAATCTGCGTGGTGTTGTGGCTCCTGAATGTATTTGGACTCTTTCACTCTCTGCCGCGAATCCGCGTTGGGTGACAAAGAAGTAAGCCGGATTCAACTCGCGACAAATGGAAACAGATTTGGGCCTGACAATTGATGCGCCGAAAGCGACGAACAACAGGCGCAGGAATAGATGCAATGGAGGTATCAATGAAACCAATTGGAATCATCAGTGCGACCGCGCTTCTCTTGTTGGTTGGAGTTGCTGCTCCGATGGACGCACGGCAGGAGAAACCGGAGAAACAAGAAGAAAAAACCAAGCCCGCGAAGCAAGAGCAACAGGTCAAGCCGCAACATCAGCAACAGGCTAAGCCTGAAAAGCAGCAGCAAGCAAAGGCTCCAAAGCAAGAGCAACAAGCCAAGCCGGAGCATCAGCAGCAAGCTAAGGCTCCAAAGCAACAGCAACAAGCCAAGCCCGAACACCAGCAGCAGGCTAAGGTCACAAAGCAGGAACAACAGGCCAAGCCCGAAAAGCAACAGCAACAACAGCAAACTCGATCTTCGCACCCTCCCCAGCGCACTCAGCAGGCAGTCGCTAGACAACGAGCACAGCCAGCGCTTCGGCTGAGCGCCAGAGGCAGCGGTCGAATTCCAGACGCACGTTTCCATTCTAATTTTGGCCATGACCACTATTTCCGTATTGGCACCCCGGTGATGGTCAGCGGATACTCGCGCTTCCAGTACGGCGGTTTTTGGTTTGGGTTCGTGGAGCCGTGGCCGTCGGGCTGGTATTACACCGACGACGTATACATCGATTACGTGGACGACGGCTATTACATGTACAACCCGTATTATCCCGGCACGCGCTTTGCAATCAGCGTCGTGATCTAAGGTCAGACGCTACGTCTTGATTAAGTTCGGCTGCGACCCGGCGCGAAGTTCGATGAAGGAATCATGACTACCGCCGGGGAGGAAACACGAATCGCTTTAGATGAATTCACCTGGGAGGAATGATCAATGCTCGGAACTATCCTGGTTGTCATTTTGATTCTGGCGCTCTTGGGAGCTTTGCCGCGCTGGTCTCACAGCCGTGAGTGGGGCTATGTCCCGACGGGAGGCGTAGGGTTCGTTCTCCTCATTGTCGTGATTCTCGTGCTTCTCGGACGCATCTAGGTGTCGAGTCGGCGAGCCGTGTGCCGTTGCAGCTCTTTTTTGCCGGCGCAAGACCCTGCCAGTCCGTTTAGTCGAGCTCAAATTAACCTGGGTAATTCTGTTCCGTTCAGGTCGGGCCGGAGGTGAGTGATGGATGATTCCAGGCGGCATGCAATCAGATTTCTCGAGAAAGAGATCAAGACGTACTTAGCTCTCTCATTGTTTTTGTCCAAAAGGGGCATCAAGGCAGATGTGCGCGTGGGTGAGAAGAAGGTCTTGATCAATCCTAAGTTTTACAAAGAGAGAATGAGGGAAGCGAAAAAACTTGTCCATGAACTCCGCAAATCAAATTAAGAGACTCGCTGGAGGCGTGACTCTCCGCGCCTGGGGCAGCTGGAGTCTCCGCGTTTTGGCCTGCATTCTAGTCATGTTCCTATTTGCAAGCATTTCGCTCGCGTACTCGGTTCTCACACACGAGCAAATCGTGGATCTCGTATGGACCGATGAGCTCCGACCGCTTCTTCTCCAGCGATTTCCATCCCTTACCGAAGACCAGCTCAAAGAGGCACACGGCTACGCGTATGGCGGAGCGGTAATCCAGGACCTCGGCTACTATCCATTTGGCAGTGTGGAATTCAGCAATCTGGTGCACTACGTTCGCAGCGGCGATTTCGTACGAGAGTTGCTGGAGCAAAGCCAGGAACCCAACGAGTATGCCTTTGCCCTGGGCGCGCTCGCGCATTATGCCTCGGACATCGCGGGCCATCCGGCAGTCAATCAATCTGTTTCGATCCAATATCCGAAATTGCGGGCGAAGTATGGAAATTTCGTCCGGTACGCGGAGGATCACACCGCACATCTGAAAACGGAATTTGGATTCGACATGGTGCAAGTGGCCAAGAATCGTTATGCGTCGAAGGATTATCACGACTTCATCGGATTCCAGGTGTCCAAGCCGCTGCTAGAGCGAACTTTTCCGATCGTGTATGGAGTGAAGTTGGAAGATGTGCTGACGCACGAGGATCTCGCGATCGGTACTTATCGCTTTGCCGTTAGCCGCATGATCCCGGAGATGACCAAGATCGCGCTTCGAACGCACGAAAAAGACATGATGAAAGAGAAGCCCAGTTTTGCGAAGAAGGAATTCCTCTACCGGCTGTCGCGCTCCGATTATGAAAAGGAATGGGGAAAGGACTACAAGAAGGACGGATTCAAGACTCGCCTGCTCGCAATATTGCTGCGTTACATGCCGAAAATCGGCCCGTTCAAGGCACTGGCGTTCAACAATCCCACGCCGCAAACGGAAGATTTGTATTTCAAGAGCATCAACACGACTGTTGACCAATACCGGATTTATCTGCAGCAAGTTCGCACCGGATCGCTGGAACTGGCCAACTGTGATTTTGACACCGGCAAAGAAACGAAGGCCGCAGAATACTCGCTGACAGACGAGTCTTATGCACAGTTGCTAAGCCAGTTGGCGGGGCACAAATTCGAATTGACGTCACCAGCGCTTCGTGACGACATTCTGCACTTTTATTATGACCTATCTCTTCCCCTTGAAACCAAGAAGGACGCCGCTCGGTGGCAAAGCGTATTGGCTTCGCTTGACCAGTTGAAGCTGGTCGTCCCAGCGCCCATTGTTGCTGCCAGCCCGGCAAAATAAAACCAGTAATAGGGATGCGCAACTCATTCACGCCAAATACTCTTGAAGATGCTGGACTTGGCGCGAAGAATTGTGCGGAACAGCCTAAGCGCCGGGAACGGGGAAGCTGAAAGATTTGTCGGCCGCCAGAATCCACAGCTCGACGACTTTGGTTTTTTGACTTTTTTCCGTATCGGAAATTTCGGGCATCGGCGAGAAAGGGCTTATTTCCACGGAAACGGCGATCGCGTTTGATGCCCGGGGTGCTCTCGCTCCGATGATCCTGTAGCTCTTCACTGGGCCGTAGTAACCGCTGGGTCCCCAGTCGGCGAGAAAATCCTTCATCGGGTAACTCGAGCCAGGCTTCCAGATTTGATAAGCCTGGGTGGTGTCACCGGCGATCAATACGTCGAAGAAATGTTCCGCTGCTCTTTTCTCCGGGTAATAGCGAAAGGCAAACCATAGCGCGGCGACCGCGACCAGCGTAAGCGCCGCGATGGTGAAGGCCATGGCCCGTGATTTATCTGGTTTATAGGCAGGTGGATTCAGTAATGACATTCAGTCGTCTCCTGCCCCGCAAGCGTCAGATTCAAATTTGCCGTTGCCTCAGCGCCATCCCAGCACCAAGCAACAACAATAAAATCCTAACAGACTTCCGGCGCCGGAGTAAAAGGCGGTGGAAAAAATTAAGAGGAGCCAGTCAGCGCTTTGTTTTCCGGCACGCGCGGGATGAACGTGGTCAGTGACCGCGAGTTTGAACCCATGTCGCGAAAGCGTGCCAGGCAGCTGTTTTGCCAATGGGAATTCTGACTTGTTGCACGGAGATGAGGAATGCGCCCGCCCAGAGCGTTGCGCGATGCACCATAAGCGTGGACCACAGATCATAGATCACCAGGAACAGTAAGAAAACGTACGAGCACAGTCCAGCCAGAACTGGATTCCCGCGCACTACGTCAATGGGCCAACGTCCAAAGGCGGCAATCAACAATGCAGTCGTGGCGACGAGGATTAGGCGCTTGTGCGCAGAGGGGTTGGAGCGCACGCGAAAGGCGAAAAAGATAAGCGTCGCAAAAATCAGCATGTCCGTTAGTGGAACGATGTAAAAGAACTTGGGATCCCTGCCCGGCGGCCCGGATGCCCGAATGAGCGAATCCGTGGCGGCCAAGATACCGAGGATAACCATAAGACATGCCAGGAGAAAACCTATGATGCCGAGGCGGCGATGAATGTCTACACGGCCGGCGGCGACCAGGGAGGTTTGCGTAACGAGCAGGAGGATCCAGCAGGAAAAGGCCGCTCCGTGCAGGTGAATAGTCAAACTGGGCAGCGGCGCGCCGAACACGCCCGCAAGATAATATGTGTGCGCGAATCCCACGAAAACCGTCAAGAGCATCAGCAGAGCCATGGCGCTGAAAAACAGATGGTCGTAACGGCGGCCAGGGAGTCCGGCGGAAGACTTCGCGGCATTCGTCGGACCTGACACAGCTGTGACCATCGTTCCTCTTTCACTAAGTGATTTGACCGAGTTTTCTTGGAGCCCTGAGGCGCGGCCTCAGTTTAGTACAAGTTGATTCAGTTGCACTTTGAATTGCACCCTAATTTCCGTCTTGCTCAAGCGTTACGGAGACGGGCAAACCGACCTCCAGCAAAGTACCAAGTTCAGCGGGAACAAAGAATTGCATGTCATGTGCTAAGTATGAAAGCGGAACACTGTGGTCAAGCTCGATTCGAATCACACAACGCGCTGGTTTGCCATTACTTGGAGTGAGCTGAATATCCTTACATTTGCCTCTCATGCTGATTTTGACCACCTTGCTCCTTGCTCGTTGTTGAGCTGATTCAGGTCTTCGCAAACACATCAACTCAACGAAGCGTCCCGAGTCTTCGATGCTGGAGCAGATAGACTTCCGGTCCTGGATTGGGAGAAACAGTCTAACGGCAGTAGCTGACGCGAGTATGGACGTGATGCGGGGGGAGTCAAGCTAATTCCGCGCTGTGCGGCTTTCGAGGAGGGCTTCCAGGGCACAAACCGTAATCTGATCACATCACGCGAGTAAAACCGGGACCAATGCGGTACTGAGCTATGCCTCCAGGGCGCCGCCGGCGCCAGCGGGGAGCTCAATTTGGTACTTGGTACGCGCTTTTTCGGCGTGTTGCTCGAAGGCGAGGGCAATCAATTTATCGATCAAATCGCGGAAGGGAATGCCGCTGGCTTCCCAGAGTTTTGGATACATGCTAATGGAAGTGAATCCAGGGATGGTGTTTACTTCGTTGAGATAAATTTTGCCGCCTTTTTTTTCCAGGAAGAAATCAACGCGGGCCATGCCGCTCAATTCCAGTGCGCGAAAGGCTTCCACGGCATATTTTTGGATTTTAGTTACCTGCGCGGGCTTAAGCTCCGCGGGAATCAGCAACTGCGTGCCTTCTTCGAGATATTTTGCGGCGTAATCGTAGAATTCGCGGTGCGGGACGATCTCACCAGGTATGGAGGCTTTTGGATCGTGATTGCCCAGGACGGAAACTTCGATTTCGCGAGCGACGACGCATTGCTCAACTAGAATCTTCATCGCGAACTCAGCGGCGAGATTCAAGGCGGGAGCCAATTCCTCGCGCGAGTGCGCCTTGGTCATACCTACGGAAGAGCCGAGCGTCGCGGGTTTCACGAACACGGGATACGGGAATTTCTCTTCAATCGCAGCTTGAATGTCATGCGGATGGCTTTCCCATTCGTGGCGGTGAACGGTGATCCAGGGGACGACGGGAATTTTCGCGACTTGCAGAAGGCGTTTCGAAACATCCTTGTCCATCCCGATCGCGGAACCAAGTACGCCTGCGCCGACAAATGGCAAGCCCGCCAGATCGAGCAGCCCTTGAATCGTGCCGTCTTCGCCGTATGTTCCGTGCATCACGGGAAAAACGACGTCGACGCGCTGTCCGCCGCCGCTGCCGTCGAGACGCACCAGAACGGCATCGGACGGGTCTGCGGTCATCATCACGCGCTGTCCACCCTTCAAGACTTCCGGCAGCATTTTTTGCGCGCTTACGCCGATCAGCCAGTGACCTTCTTTGGTGATGCCGATAGGCAACGCTTCGTACTTGTCCGGGTCCATGCCACGAATGACGGACGCCGCGGAGGCCAGCGAGACTTCATGTTCGCCGGAGCGTCCGCCGAATAGAACGCCAACACGAAGCCGTTTCTTGTTGTCAGGGGTCACGAGTCGGTCTCATTCCGCCGGGTGGTGCAGACGTTTAAAGTGCTCAGTGTTCAGTTATAACTGCACCGGCCCAGAAATGCGAAGGGGACAAGCTGAGAGGTTGCGGAAACGGCAACGCCGCGAAAATTCGTATGACCACGCCGCCCCGGAGCTTACATCTTTGCAGGCGCGGCCACGGGCATCTTATTGTTTCGCGGCACGGGAAGCTTACCGTCGGCGGCGCCGGTGAGCGCGATGAATTGAGGGTCTTCGCGCAGGGAAGCGAATACGGCGTCAACGCGGGCTTCCATCATTTCCTTGGAGCGCACGGCTTCGTAGCGTTCGTATTGGAAGAAGTGGCGCTTCAGCAGGTCCAGGGCTTTCTGTTTTTGGCCGAGCTGAGCGTAGATGGCAGCCAGATTATAGGAGGCTGGGAGCATCGCTTCATTTTCCTTGGCGATTTTCAGCGCCTCGTCGCCGTGACCGTTACCCGCGAGAAAAGCTGCCGCGAAAATGAGATTGTAAGGATCGGTCGGATCGAGCTTAGTGGCTTCGCGCGTGTAGTAATCGGCTTTGGCGTTGTCGCCTTCGGAGTTCCAATAGACGGCAAGATTGCGGTAAGCCAGCGCGATAGGATATTCACGCACGGAGTCTTCCATCAGATGCAAACCCTTCAGGAAGTCGCCCTCGTGAATCGTCATTTTGCCGAGGCCATGCAGCGCAACAGCGCGCGATAGCGGATCGGAGGGCATGGCGAGAATGGCATCGAAGGTCTGGCGAGCCTTGTCCCAATCGCCGAGGTGATGCCGATACAGTTCGCCAAGATAGCGCAGAGGTGCGGGGTCGGCGGGATCCATACGGCGGGCTTCCGAGTACAGGCGCTCGGCTTCCTCGTATTTCTCGTCCATCTCCGCAGTAAGGCCGCGCTTCATGACCGATTCGATCTTGGCGCTTGCGGCATAATCCGTGACGGGCGCATTGAAGAGTTGCACGGCAGTGTCCACGCCTAGCTTTTTCAATTCTTTGGCCGCGTCCTTTGCTTTGCCGGGAAAGAGGCATTTTTCTTCGAGGACGGAACGGTAGATGGGAATGGCGCCATCTTTGTCGCCGGACTTTGCTTTTTCCTTCGCGGCTTTGAGCTGCTGCTTAATCGTTTCTTCGCGTTGTTTCATTTCCGATTCGACGAGTTTTTCGACTTGCTCGACCTTGAGAAAGCCATTCGAGTTTTGTACTTTGCTGATAACCGTGCCGTCGGATTTGGCGAAGACAACGACGGGGAGCTTATCGCCGCTAAGAAATTTTTGACCCACTGGGGTTGCGGCGTCAGAGACTCCCATCGTGACGCACTGGGAGGCGTAGAGGGAGAGGCTGCGCGAGTTGCGTAGACTGGAGCGTTGGAATTCTTCGATGGAAGAAGGAAACCAGTAAACGACGAGTCCGCTGGCCACGGGCGTATCGTCCGGTTTGATTACTTTCCAAGGCACCTGGTAGACCTGCGGGTCTCCCATACTGCCCGGACCGCCAGGGCCGGCGCCGCTGCTCCTCATGCCACCCATTCCGCCACCGCCACCGCCGCCGCAGGTGGCCCAGTCGGGCGTCGGCAGCAACAGCAGAACCATCAGAAGCGCGCTCAGGCGGGATATCTGATTTCTCATTTGAATCACCTCAATATCGCAACGAAGTCGGAACGATTGGCCCGCGCCTCACATCGTGAGGAGGGCGCCCATTGCTGGGTTTTGATGCGCGCCAGGGGTGAAAACGCTGCATAGACCTGGATTGTACGACAGGGCAGTACCTGCATACAGCGGAGACTGCTTGGGCGACGAAGATATTCCTTCAATCCAGCGCAGCGGCCATCCTTCACCCTACGGCTGGGCCCTTGTTTTCGTGAGTTCCCAGTGAGTTGAAGCAGCCAAAAAGCCTCCGAGCAACATGCCCAATAGAGGAATTCGATGACCCAGGTAGAAGATCAGGGCGAAGAAAAACGCCGGAGGAATCGTGATGGCTGGTTTGTAAAGACTTTTCATAATCAAGAAGGCAAGAGGGATCGTAATTAGAAGCTCAATATGCCGTACGCAATTCCCCGGAAAACCTGCCAACCGAAGACTTTGCTTCCCCTCGACCGCCAGAGGAAAAAGGCTCCAAAGCCGCTTTGAAGAAGGAGGCAAATTAGGATGGCAACGGCGTCGGCACGCTCCCACCACTTTGCATTGGCCCGCAAAGAAGCACTCAGGACGCGCGTGAGCATAGGAAAGGCCACAACCACTAGGGCGACGAACCAAGTGGCTGTAAGTAACAGGTATGCAGCAAGAGTATTCGGCTGCGGATAATGACTGTTGCTGGTCACAGGATTTTTTGGCCGAGGCCGGAGAGGACCAGTTCGACGCCGAGGAGCGCTGTTCGATTGTGTTCGTCGAGGATGGGATTGATCTCGACGACTTCGAGGGAAACCATGGACTCGGTGTCTGCGATCATTTCCATGGCGAGATGGGCTTCACGGTAGGTCACGCCGCCGCGGACGGGAGTGCCAACTCCAGGAGCGTCAGCGGGATCTACGAAATCCATGTCGAGGCTGACGGCGACGCCTGCGGTGTCGTCCATGGCGTACTTGAGGGCATCGGCCATGACTTCGCGCATGCCGCGCTCGTCAATGTCGCGCATGGTGAACACGTGTATGCCGGACTTCTTGACGATTTTGCGTTCCTGGGCGTCGAGATCGCGAGCGCCGACGATGACGATGTTGCCCGGCTCAGCTTTAGGCCTGAAACCGAGAAGGTCGACGAGTTCGGGCGCGCCATAGCCCATGATGGCTGCGAGCGGCATGCCGTGAATGTTTCCCGAGGGAGAGGTTTCGGGCGTGTTCATGTCGCCGTGAGCGTCCAGCCAGAGGTAGCCGATTTGTTTTTTGTCTTTGCGGAAATGGCTGGCAACACCAGCAGCAACGCCTGCGGCGATGGAATGATCCCCGCCGAGAACCAACGGGAGAAACCCCTCAGCCAAGGATTTTTCGGTAACGGCCGCGACATCAGCGCAGGTTTCCGCTATTTCCTGCAAATACTTGGCGCGCTTCTCGCCAATGGGCATCTCTTCCGGCTGCTTGACGGAGAGATTGCCGATGTCTTCGACCTGAACGCCGAGCTTCTTGATGCTGGCCTGGAGGCCCGCGCCGCGCAGGGCGGAAGGGCCCATATCCACGCCGCGGCGGCTTTGGCCAAGGTCCATGGGAACGCCGATGATTCGAACTTTTTGGGCCATATGCTTCTCAAGTTCCGTGATTCGTGTTCCGTGGCGCACAAGCGCACGGAAAAGCAGAGTGCACCAAGTGCGCTCGCTCGAATCACTCAGATTTCTGGTGCCAGTAACCGCAAGGGGCGCCGTTGCGGCGCCAACTACCCCGCTCTAAGGGTACACACGGTACAGCATACGGGGGAAGGGGATGACCTCGCGAATGTGCTCGGTGCCGCAAATCCAGGCTACGGTGCGTTCGAGGCCCATTCCGAAGCCGGAATGGGGCACGCTGCCAAAGCGTCGCAGGTCGAGATACCACTGGAAAGACTCTTCCGGCAGGTTGTGCTCGCGAAGGCGCTTCAAGAGCAAATCGTAATCGTGGATGCGCTGGCTGCCGCCGATGATTTCGCCGTAACCTTCCGGGGCGATCATATCGAAGGCGAGAGCGAGTTCGGGGCGCTGGGCATCCGGCTGCATGTAAAAAGCTTTCATTGCCGATGGGTAATGGTGAATCAGGACGGGGCGGTCGAATTCTTTGGAGATGATGGTTTCCTCGTCGCCGCCGAAGTCGTCGCCGAACTTGGCAGGATTGCCATTTTTGTTG
>JBGPDI010000050.1:0-32033 GCA_041482215.1 Candidatus Acidiferrum sp.
GATCAAGCTCGGCGGCCGGGAGGAGAAAAAACCCTGGTCGACAGTCGTCGGCATTGTTGGCGACATTCGCCAATATGGATTGGATTCCGCGGCAACGGCGGACGCGTACCTGCCTTACACACAAAATTTAGATAGTTCTCAGGTTTTGGTGTTACGTAGTAGCCTGCCGACGCAAACTCTTACTCACGCCGTCGAAGACCAGCTTGCGGCACTGGACAAGGATGCGCCCGTGTTTGGGGCTGAGAGCATGGATGACATGATCTCAGACTCGCTGGTGCAGCGGCGGTTCGTGGCCGGGTTGGTGGGCGGATTTGGCGTACTGGCTCTGGTGCTCGCCGCGATTGGCATCTACAGCGTAATCGCGTATGGAGTCGCGCGGCGCACCAGTGAATTCGGAATTCGACTGGCGCTGGGCGCGCTGCCGAGAAACGTTTTGCGGATGGTCCTGCTGGGAGGGCTGCGGCTCACGCTTACCGGGCTGGGTGCAGGGCTTGTTTTGGCGCTGATCGTCACGCGGCTGATGAGCAGCTTGCTGTATGAGGTTAGTCCTCAGGATCCATTGACGATTTTTGGAGTGGCACTGTTGTTATCGGTTGTGGCGCTGGGGGCCAGTTGGCTGCCGGCGCGGCGGGCGACGCGGGTTGATCCGATGGTGGCGCTACGCTACGAGTGATTGCTGAATTTTGGAATTAGGGAATTGAGGACACAAAAGATGCAAGAGCTTTTGCAAGACGTGCGTTACGGGCTGCGGATGCTAGCCAAGAACCCGGGATTTACGCTGATTGCCATCCTCACGCTGGGATTGGGCATCGGCGCGAATACGGCGATTTTTTCTTTGCTTAATCAAGTTTTGTTGCGCCGACTGCCGGTTCGCAATCCGGCAGAGTTAGTGGTACTGAAGTCGCCAGGACCAAAGCGTGGACATGTCTGGAGTGATGGCGACGATTCGGAAATCTTTTCCTACCCGTTGTACAAAGGGCTGGCGAAAAACACGGCAGTTTTTGACGGTGTAATCGCGCGATATCCGTTTTCGGCGAGCATCGCGAATCATGGACAGACGGAGCGTGGTTCGGGCGAACTGGTAACTGGAAACTATTTCGATGTGCTGGGAGTGCGGCCAGCTCTTGGCCGAGTACTGTCGCCTGTTGATGACGATGTGCAGGGAGCGCACCCCGTAGTGGTGCTGAGCCATTCGTACTGGACGCGCCATTTCGGCGGGGATGCGGGAGTGTTGAATCAGCCGATTTTGGTGAATAACACCGAGATGACCATCGTCGGAATCGCGCAATCAGGATTCACCGGCATTCAGGTGGGACAAATGCCGGACGTATTTGTGCCCATGACGATGAAGGGGCAGATGACTCCGATTCGCAATGGACTGGACGATTGGAATGATTCGTTTCTGGCGGTGCTGGCGAGGCGGAAGCCGGGCGTCTCGATGGAGCAGGCGCAGGCGGGGATCAACGTTGATTATCCGGGGCTGCTGGAGCAGCAGGTTGCCACTCTAAAGTTGCGCGCGGACGGAAAAGACAAAAAAGAGTTCATGGGTAAGAAGATCTTGCTATCTCCTGGGGCGCAGGGGAGGACGACGGCGCAGAGGGATTCGGGGCCGGCGCTGATGGCTCTGTTCGCGATGGTAGCGCTAGTTTTGCTGATTGCGTGCACCAATGTGGCGAATCTGCTGCTGGCGAAGGCGGCGGCTCGGCAGCGCGAGTTTGCGATTCGATCGGCCTTAGGAGCTACCCCAGGCCGGATGATGCGACAATTGCTGGTGGAGAGTTTCCTGTGCGCGGCGGGCGGAGGCGTGCTGGGGCTAGTTTTGGGCGTCTGGATAATGAACATTTTGACCCAAGCTGTCGTTTCTGAAGCAGGGGTGCAGGGGATTACTGCAAGTGTGGATGGAAGCGTATTGGGATTTGCAGCAGGAGCGACCGCGGTTTCGGCGCTACTTTTCGGGCTAATTCCGGCGTGGCGGGCGACGCGAACTGGTATTTCGCAAATGATTAAGGATCAGGGTTCGACCACTTCGGCAGGGCCCGCTCATGTGCGATTCAGGAAGTTTCTGGTAGCGGGGCAGGTAGCGTTTACTCTATTGCTGCTGACGGGTGGGGCGCTGTTTTCGCGGACGTTGTGGAATTTGCGGAAACAAAATCTGGGAATGAGCACGGAGAATCTGATTACGTTTTCGATTTCGCCGCAGTTGAGCGGGTACAACGAGGCCAAGACGGTGATGCTCGTGGACCAGTTGAGGGAGAGGGTCGGCGCGCTTCCGGGTGTGCTTGGCGTAGG
Source organism: Candidatus Acidiferrum sp. (assembly GCA_041482215.1). GTDB lineage: Bacteria > Acidobacteriota > Terriglobia > Acidiferrales > UBA7541 > Acidiferrum. The sequence continues at coordinate 2,290 of JBGPDI010000050.1, forward strand.
CTCCTCGCAGATCCCAGTGCTGACGGGAACGGACATGGGTTCAAACATCACTGTGGAGGGACGACAAAACCTGGACTCCGACGACCGGCATGTGAATTTTGACGCGGTGAGTCCGAGCTATTTTTCTACCATGCAGATCCCTCTGCTATCGGGCCGCGAGTTTAACCCCGGAGACACAACGACGAACACGAAAGTGGCGATTATCAACGAAGCCATGGCGAAGGAGTTTTTTGCGAATAGAAACCCGATCGGGGTGCACCTTGCGATGGGCTCCGGGGACGAAGTCAAGCCGGACATCGAAATTGTTGGAGTAGTGAAAAATGCGGTGGAGGAACACGTCCGGGATGGGGCACTGCCCTATTTTTACCGGCCGTATTCACAATTCGGAAAATTGTTCGGAATGAGTTTCTACGTGCGCAGCCAACAGGATCCCCTATTGATTGCAAACTCGTTGAGAGAAGCAGTGCGAGGAGTAGACGCAAGCCTGCCGGTGTATGAATTGAAAACGGTGGAGCGCGTGGTGGATGAAGATTTGTTTGCCGAGCGCGTGATCGCGGGGCTTTCGGCGGCGTTTGGAGGACTGGCGGCATTGCTGGCGGCGCTGGGCATATACGGAGTGTTGGCATATCTGGTGGTGCAGCGGACACGGGAGATTGGAATTCGCGTGGCGCTGGGGGCAGCGGCAGGACATGTGCGAGGGTTGATATTCAAAGAAGTGGGATGGATGGTTTTGGCGGGAGCACTGGTGGGATTGCCTTTGTCTTATGGCGTGGCACGACTGAGTGAATCGCTGCTATACGGAGTGCACGCGGGTGACTTTCTGGTGTATGCGACGTCTCTAGGGGTGATCTGTCTGGTGGCCTTCGTTGCGTGCTACATACCTTCGCGACGAGCGACGCGGATTGATCCGATAGTGGCGCTACGTTACGAGTAATTCTGAAAGGGTTTGTTTTTCGGGGCACGACAAGCAACCGCAGGAGAAGCGAATTTCATATTTCGAACAGAAGAAGGAGAGGAAATGACAGAGGCAAGCGCAACACTCATCAAGATGGAAGGCGTTAAGAAGGTGTTTTACACCGACGAGGTGGAGACGCACGCATTGTCGGAGATTCATCTAGAGATCAAGAAGGGACAGTATATTTCGATTGCGGGGCCATCGGGCTGCGGCAAGTCGACCTTGCTCTCGATTCTTGGTTTGCTGGATTCGCCAACGGGCGGGGAGTACACGCTCAACGGGCAGCCGGTGGCGAATCTCTCCATCAGCGAGCGCACGCGGATTCGCAATCGCGAGATTGGATTCATTTTCCAGGCGTTTAACTTGATTGGCGATTTGACGGTGTATGAGAACGTCGAGCTGCCTTTGACCTATCGCGGCACGAGCGCGGCGGAGCGGAAGCAGAAAGTACAGCACGCTCTCGAACGCGTGGGCATGGCGCACCGGTTGCGGCACTACCCCTCGCAGCTTTCGGGCGGTCAACAGCAGCGTGTGGCCGTGGCGCGAGCGCTGGTAGGTGATCCACTGATTCTGATGGCTGACGAGCCGACTGGAAACCTCGACTCGAAGAACGGCGAAGCGGTGATGGAACTGCTGCGCGACTTGCACCGCAACGGCGCGACCGTTTGCATGGTCACCCACGACCAGCGGTACGCCAACTTCGCGGAACGCACGATTCACCTGTTTGACGGTCGCATCGTGGAAGAAACGCGCGAAGCCGGCGTGAGCGCATAGCCTCGACGAAACTCTGAGGTCACAACATGGGAACGATCTGGCAGGACGTACGCTACGGCGCGCGCATGCTGTGGAAGAACCGTCTGGCGACGGTGGTTTGCGCCACCGCTCTGGCGCTGGGCATCGGCGCGAATACGGCGATGTTCAGCGTGGCCGAGGCGTTCCTGCTACATTCTGTCCCATTCGACAATCCTGACCGCATTGTGGCGCTCTTCGACGTGCGTCCGCAGCAGAACATTGAGAGAAACTCGGTTGCGCCGGCGACTTTTTACGATTGGCAGACTCAGGCCAAATCGTTCGAACAAATGGGCGCGTACGAGTGGGATGACATGAACCTGACCGGCGATCGCGAGCCGGACAAAATCGTGGGGTTTGACGTCTCGGCAAATTTCTTTGGGCTATTGGGCGTTCAACCAAGAATGGGAAGGACCTTTCTGCCGGAGGAAGAGCAGCCGGGAAAGGATCAGGAGATCATTCTCAGCTACGGCCTTTGGGAGCGGCGTTACGCGTCCGATCCAAAGATTCTGAACAAGCTGGTCAAAGTGGATGGGCGGAGCTGCACGATTGTGGGTGTGATGGAGAAGGGGTTTGATTTTCCGATGCCCGCGGAAGCGTGGATGCCTTTGGCGCTTACGGTGAAGCAACGCTCGGAGCGAAACTCGCGTCACATGTGGGTGCTGGGCAAATTGAAACCGGATAGCTCGTTCAAGCAGGCCGCGGCGGAAATGAGCGCCATCGCGCAACGCCAAACCGATACATATCCGGATGCATATAAGGGATGGCAGCTTCGTGTGATGCTGGTGCGGGAGTTTGCGACGGGCGATCTCACGCGCCAATACGTGCTTCTCTTGATGGGGGCTGTCGGCTTTGTGCTGTTGATTGCTTGCGCAGATGTCGCGAACGTTCAATTTGCCCGTGTTTCGGGTCGTCAGAAGGAGCTTGCGGTGCGAGCAGCAATGGGAGCTAGCCGCGCGCGCATCGTGTGCCAATTGCTGACGGAGAGTGTTCTGCTGGCACTGCTGGGTTCAGTAGCGGGATTGCTCTTCGCGCAATGGGACATCACGCTCATTTTGGCGCACATGCCCGCGGACGTGGCCAAGTTTGTAGCGGGATGGAAAACGATCAGCCTCGATGCCAATGCGTTTCTCTTTACGCTGGCCATAGCGCTGTTCAGCGGCATTATTTCTGGAATCGCGCCGGCGTTACTAACATCGCGCACAAACGTCGGCGAGACTCTGAAGGAAAGCGGCCGGGGATCGTCGGCGGGCCGTGCGCGGCATCGTCTGCGCAACGCGCTAGTTGTGGCCGAGATTTCGCTTTCGCTTGTACTTTTGGTCGGCGCAGGATTGCTGGTGAAAAACTTTACTGCTCTGGTCAACGTGAACGAGCGCTACCGCCCGGAATCTATTCTGGCGATGAACCTGAGCCTTCCGGAACTGCAGTACAAAGCGCAGCCGGCACGCGCGGCATTCCATGAACAAGTGCTGCAACGAATCGCGACAATCCCCCACGTTCAATCGGCGGCGATGGTCACCTCTGTTCCCTATTCGGACGGCGGAGGGGCACCCACACGAGGTTTCTCCATCGAGGGCCGCCCGACGACGGATCGCAGTGAGGTGCGCAGCGCCATCGTCCAGACGATTAGCCCGAATTATTTTGGATTGATGGAGATTTCCCTGCGTGAGGGGCGCGGACTTACTGACGCGGATGGTGACGGCACGCTCCCCGTCGCGGTGATCAGCAGGAGCCTAGCCCGGCGATATTTTCCGGAAGAAAACTCTTTGGGGAAGAAGCTGAAGGTCGGAGCGGCAGACGACACCGCGCAGTGGCTGACAATCGTGGGGATCGTGGATGATGTGCACTACAGTTGGATCAACAAGGATGACGTCCCGACAATCTACAGAACCTTCCGCCAATCGCCGCCTTTCTACGCGTCATTGGTATTACGTACCGATGGTGACCCTCTGTCGTTCATCCCCGCGGTGCGCAGCCAGGTAGCCGCCGTCGCCCCAGACCTGTCTCTGTACAACATCAAGTCACTGGACAGAGTTATCAGCGACTCGATCGTTGGCATTGCTTACGTCGCCGTCATGATGGGGGTTTTGGGAATCATCGCGCTAGTGCTTGCTTCGGTGGGAGTGTACGGAGTGATGTCTTACGCGGTGAGCGAGCGAACCGACGAAATCGGGATCCGCATGGCGATGGGCGCCACGGCGAACGATATTCAGCGGTTAGTTATGGGTAAGGGAGCGCTGCTCACAATAATTGGCATGGGCATCGGACTGCCTGTCGCATTCGTTCTGGCGAATGCTCTTTCTAGCCTGCTGTTCGGAGTGAAGGCTGCAGACCCCGTCGCCTTCATTGCGCTACCCCTGGTGCTAGCAACCGTCGCCACTTTAGCGACCTACTTGCCAGCACGGCGCGCCGTACGCGTGGACCCGATTACCGCCTTGCGGTATGAGTAGGCCGCGGTTTATGCCGCTGTAACATGCGCTAAGATAAAGACGCGATTCACTATTCGAACCGCAAGGAGCCGATGTGGAACCTTTGATTCAACTGCGAAATCTTGAAAAAGTAGTCGAAGCTGGTCCGAATAAATTTTACCTGCTGCGCCGAATCAATCTGGATATTCAGCCGGGGGAATTTGTCACTATTATGGGCCCGTCTGGGGCCGGCAAGTCCACACTGCTGAGCATCATTGGGATGCTCGACGGTGCATGGAGCGGCGACTACTACTTCCTCGGGGACGCCGTTCACAAACTCAACGTCAAAAAGCGCAACGAACTGCACAAGGCAAATATCGGCTTCGTCTTTCAGAGCTATCACCTGATCGACAACCTCACGGTCTTCGAGAATCTCGAGGTGCCGCTTTCTTACAAGAACGTGCCGCACAAAGAGCGCGTCAGCCTGGTGTGCGATGCGCTCGATCGTTTCCATATTGTGGGCAAGAAGGATTTGTTTCCGAACCAACTTTCGGGCGGCCAGCAGCAACTTGTAGGGGTGGCGCGCGCAGTGATCTTGAGCCCAAAGCTGATCCTCGCCGATGAGCCGACTGGAAACCTTCATTCCGCGCAAGGCGAAGAGATCATGCAGCTCTTCAAGAGATTGAACGATGCCGGCACAACGATCATCCAGGTCACACACTCAGAAAGAAATGCCGCTTACGGCAGCCGCATTATCCAGTTGAAGGACGGCTGGGTTGTCAGTGACAACGCAACAGCCGGAGCGCCAGTAGGAGCAGCACAACCCGCGTGAACAGGCCTCTTTTTTCGGGAAGAGGAGAAACGAAATGACAACTTTCTTTCAGGATCTCCGATTTGCCCTGCGGATGTTGAGAAAGAGCCCCGGCTTTACAACCGTAGCTATTTTGACGCTGGCTCTCGGCATCGGGGCAAACACGGCCATTTTTAGCGTTGTCAACGCCGTGTTGCTCCGCCCTCTTCCCTACCCGGAAGCAAATCGACTCGTTTTCCTGGGGGAATGGTCGGAACAAGTGCCCGAGATGAGCATCTCGATGGCGAATTTCAATGACTGGCGAACGCAGAACAAAATCTTTGAAAGCATGGTCGCCTATCAGAACGACAACGTCGTCCTGACGGGTAAGGGCGATCCGGAGCGGCTTCGGCTGCGACGAATTACGGCGGGCTTCTTCCCTACCCTGCGTGTAAAACCAATTCTGGGCCGCGAACTTACTCCCGATGACGACAAAGTCGGCGCCGCACGAGTCGTGCTCCTCGGCGAAGGGTATTGGGAGCGCCGCTTCGGCCGCGATCCAAATATCATCGGGCAGCAATTCATTCTGGACGCGGAGACTTATTCGGTCATTGGAGTCCTTCCAGCTCAGCTTCACGGCAGTTTGCGCCAGACGGACATTTTCACGTCGCTGTGGCGATTGGAAGACCAACTCGGAGGAGAGACGAACCGCGGTAGTCATCCTGGAATTTATGCGTACGCGCGGCTCAAGCCGGGTGTAAGCGTCGAGCAGGCACGTGGCGAAATGCAAGGGATCGCGCAACACATTGACGAATTGCATCCCGATTCGAACGGCAAGGACAGTGTGACGTTGAAACCGATGCTTGATGCCATCGTTGAGGATGTCCGCACTCCGCTGCTGGTCCTGACCGGGGCCGTGGGTTTCGTTCTCTTGATTGCTTGCGCGAACATCGCCAATTTACTTCTGGCGCGCGCCACTGAACGCCACCGCGAATTGGCGGTGCGCGTCGCGCTTGGCGGCACGCGCGGCCGGCTCATTCGCCAGGTGCTGACGGAAAGTGTGCTTCTGTCTCTTGCAGGTGGAATCCTGGGATTGTTGCTGGCGGTGTGGGTTACTGCTGCCCTGGTGCACGCCACGCCAGCCGGAGTGCCCCGCATGAATGAGGTGTCAGCAGACACTTGGGTGCTTTCCTTCACCCTCGGCCTCTCTATCTTGACGGGGATTGTCTTCGGTATTTTCCCGGCGCTGCAAGCTTCGCGCGCGGATGTGCAAATCACTCTTCAGGAAGGCGGCCGAACGGGGACCGCCGGAAGCCGGCGCACACGCTTGCGCGATTTCCTCGTGGCGGCAGAAGTTGCCGTCTCCCTGGTGCTGCTAGTGGGCGCAGGCCTAATGACCAAGAGCCTCTTTCGTGTGTTGGAGGCAGATGGCGGCATCAATCCGTCGAACGTACTCACGGCAAGATTTTCAACACCGGATGCAAAATATGATGACGATGCCAAACGCCGCACGTTTGTCGAACAGCTTGTCGCCAAAGTTCAATTGCTCCCCGGAGTTCAAGCAGCGGGGTTTAAGAGCCCTCTCCTGGGCGGTTGGCAAAACGCCTTTATGATCGACGGCCGGCCAGCGCCACAGCCAGGGCAATACCCCTCCACTGATATGGGCCGTGTAACGCCTGATGCCATGAGTGCGATGGGGATGCGTCTGCTCCGCGGCCGGTTCTTCGACGATCACGACAATGAGAAATCGCAGCTTGTTTGCATTATTGACGAGTCTTTCGCAAAACAGAATTTTCCGAACGAAGATCCCCTCGGCAAGCGACTTACGACTGATGGTCCCCCTGCGGCAGGAAAGCAACCAGACTGGCGGACGATCGTCGGAGTAGTAGCGCACGTCAAGAACTACGGAGTTGATCAGCCGTCGCGCGTCGAGACCTACATCCCACAAGCCCAACGCCCAGGCGGAGGCGGCACCATCGTGATTCGATCCATGAGCGATCCTGCCACGCTCACCTCTGGCATTCGAGCCGCGGTTGCTTCGCTCGACCCGGATGTTCCGCTGTACGAAGTGCGTCCGCTGGAAGACATCATTAACGAAAACACTGCCTCACGGAGACTTTCCGTCGTTCTGATTGGATCATTCGCGGTGCTGGCGCTGGTGCTCGCTGGCGTCGGAGTCTACGGCGTCATGGCCTACGTGGTCACGCAACGTGGACACGAGATTGGCATTCGCATGGCTCTTGGTGCGCACCACAAGGACATACTTGGGATGGTGCTGCGCCAGGGTTTGCGGCTGGCGTTGATGGGTATCGCGGTCGGCCTGGCTGGTGCACTTGTGTTGACTCACCTAATCAGCAGCTTGCTGTTCCAAGTCAACGCGCTAGACGCCGAAACATTTGCCTTGGGTGCTGTCGCGCTCAGCTCGATTGTCCTCCTGGCTTGCTATCTTCCTGCGCGGCGTGCCACGCGCGTGGATCCACTTATTGCGCTGCGATATGAATGAAGCAATGAACGGCCTGCACCGGCTCGAGCGCTTCTCTCCGTGCCCTAGAAATGGCGGTAGGGTAAACTTTCTGAATACATTCGAATGAAGCCGACTAACGCGAATCTTTTTCGAATTCTACTAGCTGATGACCAGGCGGACATCCGGGACGCTCTTCGCTTGCTATTGAAGCGTGAGGGCTATGAAACGCAGGCCGTCGCTTCTCCGGCGGAAGCTTTGAGCGCCATCGAGTCGCGGGAATTTGACGCGGTCCTTATGGACTTGAATTACGCACGAGACACCACCTCGGGCCAGGAAGGGCTCGACCTGCTCACGCGTATCCAGATGCTCGACAGCACTCTGCCCGTCGTTGTCATGACCGCTTGGAGCAGCATCGAAGTGGCGGTGGAGGCAATGCGCCGTGGTGCACGCGACTTTGTTCAGAAACCCTGGGAAAATACGCGACTGCTCGCCATTCTTCGCACGCAGATTGATTTGCGCCAGGCGCTGAGGCAGGCATCGCGACTCGAGGCTGAAAATCGCATCTTGCGTGCTGAGTCGCGTCCCACATTTTTGGCCAAGTCCCCTGCGATGGCTCCGGTAATGGAGTTGATTGGACAAATCGGACCATCGGACGCCAATGTCTTGATCACCGGAGAGCATGGAACGGGCAAAGAAGTGGTTGCTCGAACGCTTCACGCCTTATCAACGCGCACGTCGAAGCCGATGGTCACAGTGAATGCCGGCGGACTGTCCGAGGGTATTTTCGAAAGCGAGCTTTTCGGTCATGTGAAGGGCGCGTTTACCGATGCACGCTCCGACCGCGTAGGACGATTCGAACTCGCTGACGGCAGCACACTGTTTTTGGACGAAATCGCCAATGTCCCGCTCAACTTGCAGGCCAAACTCTTGCGCGTACTAGAAACGGGCGACCTCGAGCGCGTAGGCTCGTCCACCACGCGACGGGTCAATGTGAGAGTGCTGGCGGCTACGAACGCCGATGTAAATGCCGAGGCTGCTGCTGGCCGTTTCCGTCAAGATTTGCTGTTTCGCCTGAATACCATCGAGATTCACATACCTGCGTTGCGTGACCGCCGCGAGGACATCGATCTGCTGGCGCACCATTTTCTCCATGGATACTCGCAACGCTATCGCAAAAATATTTCGACCTTCGACACTGCCGCCATCAAGGCCCTCCACGAGCATCCGTGGCCGGGGAACGTTCGCGAACTCGATCACGCGGTTGAACGCGGTGTGCTCCTCTCGCCCGGGCCGAGCGTCCGTGCCGCAGATCTCGGTCTGCGCGCGCAAGCCGCAGGCGGCGCGGCCAAGCTCGAGGAGATGAGCCTCGACGAAGTGGAGCGATACCTCATCCAGCGCACCCTTTCCCGCCACGAAGGAAATGTCAGCCAGGCAGCCAAGGCTCTAGGACTGAGCCGCAGCGCGATGTACCGCCGACTGCAAAAACACGGATTAGAATGACGCAGATGACCTACGAACGGCGCATCCAGCTCCTTGCGCTGGCCGCGGGATTCCCGGGTTCGCTGATCGCCATGATTCTTTTGTGGCACGGAAATTATTCCTCTGGCGCGGTCTGGACGCTTGCCTTTCTCATTTTCTGTCTGTGGTTTGGCTTCGCTTTCTCTCTGCGAAATCGTGTTGTCTTTTCCTTGCAAACGCTTTCGAATCTACTGGCAGCCTTGCGCGAAGAAGACTTTTCGTTGCGCGCTCGCGGCGCACGCAGCGACGATGCCATGGGCGAAGTGATGATTGAAGTAAATGCTCTCAGCGAAACGCTGCGGCAGCAGCGACTGGGAGCGATGGAAGCCAATGCCTTTCTGCGGACGGTGATGGAAGAAATTGACCTGGCCATCTTCACTTTCGACAACGGCACAAAATTACGTCTGGTCAATCGCGCGGGTGAACGTTTGCTGGGTAATCCGGAAGAACGTTTGCTGGGATTTACCGCTGACGAAGTTGGCCTTGGCACATGTCTGGAAGGCGAAGCCGCGCATACGATGGAGCTGACTTTCCCTGGGGGCTCCGGGCGCTGGGGGATGCGTCGCGGGACCTTCCGCCAAGGCGGTGTGCCACATCATCTCGTCGTGCTAAGCGATTTAAGCCGTACGCTACGCGACGAAGAGCGTAAAGCCTGGCAGCGTCTGATTCGCGTACTTGGGCATGAGTTGAACAACTCACTGGCGCCGATTCAATCCGTGGCGCAAGGTTTGGAAAGCGGACTTTTAAGCGCGTCCAAATCTCCTGAGTTGCAGAGCGAATCGTCACTATCGATTTTGGATGATCTTCGGCAGGGTCTGGGAATCATTCGCTCGCGCACCGAAGCGCTAGGTCGCTTTATGGCCGCCTACGCGCAGCTTGCGCGGTTGCCACAACCAAAATTGCTGCCTGTAAAAGCGCAGGAGTGGATCAGCCGGACCGTCAAGCTTGAAACACGAGTAAAAGTCAGCTTGGACAAGGGTCCCGACGTGTTGATTTCAGCGGATGCCGATCAGCTGGAACAATTGCTGATCAACTTGGTTCGAAATGCCGCGGATGCGACGCTTGAGACCGGTGGGTCCGTTCAGGTTGGTTGGTCGCGACAAGGCGGATTACTCGACGTGTGGGTCGTTGACGAAGGTCTCGGCCTTCCCAATACTTCAAACCTATTTGTGCCTTTCTTCACGACTAAGCAAGGCGGCTCGGGGATCGGCTTGGTGCTTAGCCGCCAGATCGCTGAAGCTCATGGCGGTGAACTTACGCTGAAAAATCGCGCCGACAAGCAGGGCTGCGAAGCCCGTCTGCGCCTTCCCATCTAGCGGAGTGCTCGCAAACCCTTTTATTTGCATCACTTAAGCTCGCCTGCGCTCTAACAAAATCCTTACGTACACCTCATCGCTTCCTAAGTCATTGCTCGATACTGTGTGACTGTCTGACGATGTGTCTCCGCCCCCGATTTCGTCAGAACACCGGGAAATCATTGGTGGACCTTGCTCAGTCACATCGCTCGATGGAGGAGATTCATGTGCAGGATGTGATTTTCATCGCGGCGACGATTTTTTTCTTTGCTATCGCCATCCTTTATACCCGTGGCTGCGAACGCCTGAAATAGGTTGGAGACCCGGCATGATCGAGAATATTTTTCTAATCGTTATTTGCGTGCTCTTGTTTGGGTACTTGTTAGTGGCGCTGCTGAAACCGGAGAAGTTCTGACATGACGGCAAATGGCTGGTTCCAAATCTTTCTTGTGCTCGGAGTGGTTTTCGCGATCACTAAGCCGCTTGGCATTTTCATGGCGCGAGTGTTCAATCGGGACAAAACAATTCTGGACCCAGTCCTACGCCCCATCGAAAGACTTGTCTATCGTCTGACCGGTGTGGACGAACAACATGAAATGCGCTGGACGGAGTATGCCGTCGCCATGCTGCTGTTCAGCGGCGTTTCCATGGTGCTCCTCTATCTGATCGAACGCACCCAGCAGTGGCTTCCGCTCAATCCGCAGAAGATGCCAAATGTGCCGCAAGCGCTGGCTTTCAACACTGCGGCGTCTTTCACTACCAACACCAACTGGCAAAACTATAGTGGCGAGGCAGCGATGAGCTACCTCACGCAAATGGCCGGTCTGGCTTATCACAACTTCACTTCCGCAGCGGCTGGGATCGTGATGGCTATCGTGGTCATTCGTGGAATTGCGCGGAAGGAAACCGACAAGCTTGGCAATTTCTGGGTAGACATGACGCGCTGCCTGCTTTGGGTCTTGCTGCCGTTCTGCCTCGTCGGTGCTCTGGTGCTCGTGTCTCAGGGAGTCGTCCAAAACCTGAAGCCATACGCGATCGTAGAGCTTACTGAACCACAGACCGTGCAAGTAACGGGCGCAGACGGCAAAATCTCGACGCAAGTCGTGAGCCAACAAGTGATCGCGCAAGGGCCAGTGGCGTCGCAGGAAGTCATCAAGGAACTGGGCACCAATGGCGGCGGCTTTTTTGGCGCCAATAGTGCGCATCCATTTGAGAATCCCACTCCTTTCACGAATTTTTTGGAAATTGTAATGATCTTCGCGATTTCTTCTGGCCTTACCTACACTTTAGGCCGCATGACTGGCTCACCTCGACACGGCTGGGCCGTGTGGGCCGCGATGGTGGTGCTCTTCTTGATGGGCGTGACGACGACTTACTGGGCCGAAGCCAAGGGTAATCCGATACTGGGGGGCGTGGATCAGAAAGCCAGTGCGCTGCAGTCCGGCGGCAACATGGAAGGCAAGGAAGTCCGCTTCGGCATTGCAAACTCCGCGCTTTTTGCCACCGCGACAACAGATACAAGTTGTGGTGCCGTGAATAGCCAGCACGACTCGTTCACACCACTGGGAGGCATGGTGCCCCTGATCAACATCATGCTCGGTGAAGTTGCATTCGGCGGTGTTGGTTCCGGACTTTACGGCATGGTGGTCTTTGTAATTCTTGCTGTATTTATCGCCGGGCTAATGGTTGGACGAACTCCCGAATACCTGGGGAAAAAAATCGAATCCTACGACGTAAAAATGGCCATGCTTTCGATTCTGATGATGACATTTGTAATTCTCGGCTTCTCCGCAGTCTCCATTGTCAAGCCATTTGGCACCGCGAGCATCTCTAACCCTGGGCCACATGGACTCTCGCAGGTCTTGTATCTCTACACTTCGTCCGCAGGCAACAATGGCTCGGCGTTTGGCGGACTGAACGGAAATACGAAGTGGTACAACACCAGCGGCGCGGATGCCATGTTGCTGGGCCGCTTTTTCATGGTCATTCCAGTGCTCGCTATCGCCGGGAACCTGGCGAAGAAAAAGATTGCTCCCGCTTCCGCAGGGACGTTTCCCGTCACCGGAGGATTGTTCACGGCCTTGCTTGTTTCCACCATTCTGATCGTGAGTGCGCTGACATTTTTCCCTGCGCTAAGCCTTGGTCCCATTCTTGAACACCTGCAGATGCTCTCCGGAAAGGTTTTCTGAGGCCGCCATGACCGAACATCTGCAACACAAACCAATATCGCTCACCGATTCGAAGATCCTGCGGAGAGCCCTTCTGGATTCGTTTCGGAAACTGGATCCTCGAACGATGATCAAGAACCCGGTGATGTTTGTTGTGGAAGTGGGCGCGCTGCTTACCACGATTCAACTGGTTCGTGACTATTTGCACCACGTTGGCAGTTTTGGCTGGGGACTGCAAATCACTCTCTGGCTCTGGTTTACAGTGCTGTTTGCGAACTTCGCCGAGGCGATGGCGGAAGGACGGGGAAAGGCGCAGGCAGACACTCTGCGTAAAGCGCGAGCCGAGACGGAGGCACATCGCTTGCGCGCGGATGGCACGGTGGAGGCTATTGCCAGCTCAAAGCTGCGCTCCGGAGATACAGTCGTTGTTGTGGCGGGTGAGTTCATACCCGGTGACGGCGAAGTGATCGAAGGCGTCGCGTCGGTGGATGAATCGGCGATCACCGGCGAATCTGCGCCAGTGATTCGCGAATCGGGCGGGGACCGATCGGCGGTTACCGGCGGCACTCGCGTGCTCTCGGACGAAATCAGAGTGCGCATCACTTCCAATCCGGGTGAGACATTTCTCGACCGCATGATTCACTTGGTCGAAGGTGCCTCGCGTCAAAAAACTCCAAACGAAATCGCACTGAATATCCTGCTTGCTGGGCTGACGATTATCTTCCTGCTGGCGGTCATGACGCTTCAGCCTTTTGCGATTTATTCCGGAGCGCCGCAGAACATTTTCGTACTCGTCTCGCTCCTGGTCTGCCTGATTCCCACAACCATCGGCGGACTACTCTCCTCCATCGGAATCGCCGGGATGGACCGCATGATTCAACGAAATGTGATCGCCATGTCCGGCCGCGCGGTGGAAGCATCCGGAGACGTGGATGTGCTCTTGCTCGACAAGACAGGCACGATCACATTGGGAAACCGGCAAGCCACGTCGTTCCATTGCTGCCCTAACGTGACGGAATCGGACCTCGCGAGTGCCGCGCAGCTGGCGTCATTTGCAGATGAAACTCCGGAAGGGCGTTCCATCGTTGTCTTGGCGAAGGACAAGTATGGTCTTCGCGGTCGCGAACTGGCTCCTCACAATCCAAATTTCATTCCGTTTTCAGCGCAGACCCGCATGTCCGGCGTTGACTTGGACGGCCACGAAATCCGCAAGGGCGCACCGGAAGCGATCGAGAAATACGTGGCTGAGAGAGGCCACGTCGTGCCGCCCGAGATCAAGCAGATCACCCGGGAGATCGCGAACGGCGGCGGCACACCGTTGCTGTTCACAAAGAACCGGCGCGTTCTTGGAGCCGTTGCTTTGACGGACGTCGTTAAAGGCGGCATGCGCGAACGATTTGATCATCTGCGCGCCATGGGTATTCGAACGATGATGATCACCGGTGACAACCCACTGACTGCCGCCGCAATCGCGCGCCAAGCCGGCGTCGACGATTTTCTTGCGGAAGCCAAGCCGGAAGACAAGATGGCGCTCATCAAACGCGAACAAGCCAAAGGAAAACTCGTAGCCATGACCGGCGATGGCACCAACGACGCTCCAGCGCTGGCTCAGGCCGATGTCGGCGTCGCCATGAATACCGGCACACAAGCTGCAAAAGAAGCTGGAAATATGGTTGACCTTGACTCCAATCCCACCAAGCTCATTGAGATCGTCGAAATTGGCAAGCAATTGCTGATTACACGAGGCGCACTCACGACATTTTCTGTCGCCAATGACGTGGCGAAATACTTCGCCATCATTCCGGCGATGTTCGCGGGCGCATTTCCGGTGCTGAATTCGTTGAACGTGATGCACTTGCGGACGCCGCAATCCGCGATCTTGTCGGCAGTCGTCTTCAACGCGTTGATCATCATCGCGCTCATTCCGCTAGCCCTGCGCGGAGTGCGCTATCGGCCCCTAGGCGCCGCAGCCTTGCTACGCCGCAATTTGCTGATCTACGGCGCCGGCGGAGTCATCGCGCCGTTTTTCGGCATCAAGCTGATTGACATGTTGCTTACACGCATGGGAATGGCCTAGAGGAACTAATGAAGAAAAATCTCCTCATATCCTTGTGGTTCACATTGGTGACCACCATTATTTTTGGTCTGATCTATCCGCTTGTTGTCACAGGTCTCTCGCAAGTTTTGTTTCCAGAAAAAGCCAACGGGCAACTAATTGGGCGCAACGGCAAACTGATTGGATCACGCATCATTGGGCAAGCGTTCACCGGCCCTAGCTATTTCCATTCGCGGCCTTCGTCTGCAGGAACAGGAAATGGATACGATTCAACCGTCAGCGGCGGCTCGAATCTGGGACCCACCAGCAAAGCGCTACTCGATCGCGTCAATGGGAATGTGCAGAGGCTGCACGCGGAGAACCCCACCGCGCCGATTCCCGTCGATCTTGTAACCACTTCGGGCTCCGGGCTCGACCCGGAAATGTCCCCGGCGGCGGTTGAATTTCAAATCCCTCGAGTTGCGCGCGAGCGGCACGTGAGCGAGGCTCAGCTCCGTTCACTCATTGCCAAGCACACGCTAGGAAGGCAGTTTGGTGTTCTTGGTGAGCCGCGAGTAAATGTTCTTGAGCTAAACCTGGATCTCGACTCTCAATATCCGCTCTCGAAATAGGCACTCGCCTTTCTCGAGATCGCGTTGTCTGCCGCAATCCCGCAAAGCCGGTTATTTTCGAGAGGGTGACTTGGGGGGAGTCACCCGCGGCGGTTGAAAGCGGTATCCCACCCACGGCTCCGTCCGGATATATTTCGGATTCGCCGGGTCGCTTTCGATCTTTTTGCGCAATTGATTGATAACCACCCGCAAGTTTTCTGTCTCTTCGCCATACTCCGGCCCCCAGACAGACTGCAAAAGTCTTCGATGTGTCAGCGGCTTGCCCTGATTGCCAATCAGATGCTTCAAGACATCGAATTCCTTTGGAGTCAGGTGCACTTCCTCGCCGCGGACCGTCAACTGCCGGCTTTCGAAATCCATCGAGAGGTCTTTCGAAAGAAATGGAGGCAGCGCGTCGCCGGGAGCGTATCGTCGCAACGCCGCTCGAATGCGCGCCAGCAATTCCTCAATGCCGAAGGGTTTGACCACGTAATCGTCCGCTCCGGCATCTAGCGCGAGAACTTTGTCGCGCTCCGCGTTTCGAACGGTGAGCATAATGATCGGCGCATCGGACGAAGCGCGAATTTCCCGGCACGCTTCAATCCCGCCGATGCCCGGCATGTTCACGTCGAGAAGCACGAGATCGGGCTTCTCCTTGCGCACCGCATCCACGGCCTCTTCACCCGTCTTGGCCTCGATGATCACGTAGCCCTGGCTCGACAAAGTGGATCGGAGCACCCGCCTAATCTGCGGCTCATCATCCACGACCAGGATGGAAATGTCCGTCACTTCTCGTGTTCCATTTCTCTCGCAACAGGCAAGGTAAATGAGAAGACCGAACCATGCCCAAGTTGGCTGGTAACCCCAATGGTGCCGCGATGCGCGTTCACAAGTGCTTTCGCAATCGGCAGTCCCATTCCCGTTCCGCGAACCAGATAACGCTGGTCCTTCCCGCGATAAAATTTGTCGAAAATCATTCCCTGTTCAAAATCATCAATGCCCGGCCCGCGGTCCGCAACGCTCGTGGTCACCTGATCGCCCGTTAGTTCTGCGGTGATGACGATGGGCTGGTCCTTCTCCGAGTACAGATTCGCATTGTCAATAAGCTTCACTAATATGTCCTGGACACGCACGGGATCGGCCACCACGTGCGGCAGATTCGGACTCACTCTCACTTGAACTTCTCTTGATCCCAACGAAGTCTTGGATATCGCCAGCGCTCCCTGAATAATTTCCTCGACTGGAGTGGGCACAAAACGCAGTTCAATTTCTCCGGCCTCCAACCGCGCCATCTCCGCAGCCTCTTCGACGAGGTGATTCAGCCTGTCACATTCTTCATTAATGATGCTGAGCAGTTCGTGGCTTTGCGACGTGACCGACTTTTCCGTGACGAGCATGCTTGTAACCGCCGCTTTCATGGAGGTCAGTGGCGTGCGGAAGTCGTGGGTGATGGAGTCCAGCAGCGCGGACTTTAGCCTCTCCCCTTGTCGCTCGGCCTCCGTCTGGCTGAGTTGTTCCACGGCTCTCGCCCGTTCGATCGCGATTGCGACCAGACTGCCCACGGCCTCAAGTGTCTGTCGCGAGAGTCTCGCTCCCGAAATGCCAAGGCTCCCGATGGCTCTCACCCCAAGTCGCACGGGAACAAAATAGACACTCTGCTGCGGCTCGATCGTTATTTCGTCGCGAACAAACGCCGTTTTCATTTTCTCATCATCAAGATGCGAAGCGCCAAAGCCCGATCGATAAAACTTATCCTTCTGGGGAAGGAATAGCTCCGCAGCTCCCGCCTCAAAGCTTTCCACAATGTAATTCGGAATGGCGTTCATCAACTGGATGACGTTTCCCTCTCCAAGTAATTTCTGGCTGAATTTGTATAGCCGCTCAATCTCGCGGCGGCGGCTATTGGCTTCGTCCGCTTCTCTTCGGATGCGCGCCGAGAGCTGGCTGCCCATAATGGAGGTAACCAGGAACGCCCCGAGGGCCACCCAATTCTGCGGGTCGGCAATGGTCAGAGTTCGAACTGGCGGCAAAAATTCATAGTTAAAAATGATCATCGCCGCAACGGACATGAAGACGGAGACCGCCATCCCCCAGACCGCCGAAACTGCTAGAATTGCCAGGAGCAGAGTGAGTGCGACGGTAGTCTGGTTGACCACCAGCACTTGGCGATAGAGAAACGCGATACCGGCAACGATTGCAATGGATATGGCGAAGCCAAATATCCGGCCGGCGAGGAATCTCTGCATTACCTTATTCTAACGCAGGCTTTCGATTTGCCGGGGAGAAGATAATCTCTTGCCAAAGAAACCGGAAGACTGGTTGGAAATTGCCTCCCCACCGCAAAAGGCCCGCGGCATTTTCAAGCTTTTTCTCGGCTACGCCCCTGGTGTCGGCAAAACGTTCAGCATGTTGAGCGAGGCGCAGCGGCGACGGAGCCGTGGGGAAGACGTGGTGATCGGGGTCGTCGAAACTCACGGCCGCAAAGGCATCGAGGAACTTCTCACCCACTTAGAGTCTGTTCCTCGGAAGAAGATCGAATACAAGGGCACGGTTTTCGAAGAGATGGACGTTGACGCCATCATCGCCCGGCACCCTCAAGTGGTTCTGGTCGACGAGTTAGCCCATACAAATATTCCAGGAAGCAGACATCGTAAGCGCTACGAGGACGTGCAAGAAATTCTGGCCGCGAAGATCGATGTAGTTTCAACGCTGAACATCCAGCACATCGAGAGTATCGCGCCCGTCGTGCGCTCCATTACCGGCATTACCGTACGCGAAACCGTCCCGGACTGGGTCCCGCTGACTGCCTCGGAGACCGTGATGGTAGACCTCACTCCCGAAGCCCTGCAAAACCGCATGAAACGAGGCGATGTTTACAGCACTGAAAAAGTCGAACGCTCGCTAAAGAATTTCTTCCGCCGTGGCAATCTGATCGCCCTGCGCGAACTCGCTCTGCGTCAAGTCGCCGAACAAGTGGATCGCAGCCTCGAGTCCTACATGGAATCCGAGGACATCCGGAAAAACTGGGCGGTGCGAGAGCGCATGGCTGTTTGCATCTCATCGAATCCTTCGGGGCAATACATTATTGCGCGCGGTGCCCGTATGGCCCGTCGAATGGATGCCGAGCTCTACGTGGTTCACGTGGACCGCGAACTCGGCGTGAAAGAGCCGAATCAAAACGCTCTAAATGCAAATCTCCGATTTGCTGAAAGCCTCGGAGCCAAGGTGGTCAGATTGAAAGGCCGAAGTGTTGCCGATAGCGTCGCGGAATTTGTCCGTTCGAAACACATCACCCAAGTGATTTTTGGCCGCGCCGCAATTCACGATTGGCGCAAATACCTTTATCTATCGGCGGTACACCGTTTCCTGCGCGAATCCCCCGCGGTAGACGTTCATATCGTTACGCAGGAATCGGAGGAGTAGCTCTGGACTAGGGCGCGGCGGAGTTCTGCAGGTGGCCCTTCATTTCCAGTTCGATGTCAACTGCATGATTCACCTTAAGCAGAAAAGTGCTCGGATTCTTCAGGCCCCAGTCAATGAACGGGACGCTGAACTTCGCGTTGCCCGTCCAATGATCTCCAGCAAGCTCCGCTTGAACCGGCACGGTCAATTCGTGTTCGTTCCCATGCAAACCAAACATTCCATGCACTTGAACGGTAAAGTTTCCCTGCCTCGAAACTTTTCCTTCCACACGGTCCGGCCGAAAGACGATTTCCGCGTATTGGGCACTTTCCAGAACTTCCTTATGCATTTTCTTGTCGCGTGAATCGTTGCCACTATCACCGCTTGTCGCGTGCACCACGATTTCGCCACTGGCTTTGCCACTTTCGGGGTCCAGTCGCAATGACCCATTCTTGAAACTAAACGTCCCATGAACCGTGTGAAGCGTCGTTCCCAGCGTCCAGTGCACCTTGCTTTGGTCCGCATCGAGACCTAGAACAATCTCTCCTGTGGGTGACCGAGGCGCTGCATGCTGTGGAAGTGCGCTCAGCACCAAGAGAGCAACGGGAGCCGCTATCAGGATATTGAAGACCGCGAGCCACCTGCGAGACAATCGCATCGCTCTCCTTCTTCCAGTTATGAAGTCAGACATTGCCAGCCGAGGCGCATTCCCGTAAACGCCAGAAATTTCGGCGAATCCTCTCCACGGTGAACTTCCAGCAAGCGCGAAAACAGCTCTGCATCGTTTTCTAAAACTTTTAGCACGCGCCTTCTCATAGACGGATACCGATCGAGCATCAGCAATAGCCATCCCATGGTGTGCGGCCGCCGCGCGAAACTGCGATGCGCGTTCTGATATTCATCAAGCTCTCCTTTTTCCAAAGCGTCGGCGAGCGCGATCGCCTGGCAAAAGCTCAGGCAAAGTCCTTCTCCGGTGATGGCGTCCACACTTCCCGACGCATCCCCTACCAGAACAATATTGTCCCGGTAGACTCGTTTCAATCGGCGCGTCACTGTCACCGCTCCTCGTTCCATGCTACTAGCTTCCGCACTACGCAATTTCCCGGCGAGGGCGGGAAATTCCAGCCAAGCATCTTCAAGACGCATCTTCGAATCGCGCGAAATCAGCGCGACGCAAGTTTCGTCATTCCCGAGTGGGGTCACATACGCCTGCGCCGTGCGGCCCCAGTGGACTTCCATGTACTCGGTCCACGCTTTCACACGATAGTGTCGTCTCTGCGCAAATCGGATCTCCTGGCGCGCAGTTCTATCTAAGCCGATCCAGCGCCTCACACGCGAGTGAATGCCATCGGCCCCGATGATCCACCGAGCCATCATTGCTGTGCCGCCAATGATGGCGCCGCCAGCCGTCAAGCCCGAAACAGGAGTGTTCCACAGCAGCGTTATTCCGCACTCCCGTGCTCGCTCCACCATCCTTTCGTGAAGTGCCGTTCTACGCAGACCAAGACCGCCAGCCCCGGAAAAACTCGCTTCGGCTGAGGCCGCTGCATCCACAAAGCGAATTCCGCGAAACTTTTGCCCATCACCAGGACAAATCGCTACGCCCAGTTCCCGCAGAGCTTCCAACGTGTTCGGCATCAGCCCTTCGCCGCAAGCTTTATCTATCGGAGGCTTTGAACCGTCTGCGACCGTCACTTCAAATCCTTTTTTTCGCGCGGCGATGGCGGCCGCCAACCCCGCAGGACCTCCGCCAATGACCAAGACATCCGTGTCGTGCGTCAAGTTGTCACCATGGATTGGTTCCGCGCTGGTCGGTTACTGCTCATGTGGATTAGATGTTCTGGAGGGTGGGAAGATGCCCGCCGCATTCAAATCTCTCTTTGCCAGCCCTTCGTCCGGGACCACGAGCTCATGCTGGGGAAAAATGCTCCATAACCTGTATTTATCCGATTCAGTATTACTATTAATTTGACTCATTGACTTCCCCGCGCCATCCTGCTAGTTTGATGGCCAACACCTATGTCAACGCTAGCCATCGCAAACGATTGGAATGACGCGAGAAGCAGAGCCACCCGTGTCGTAGACCGGATTCTAGTGCGAATTATTCCCGTCCTTGTACGCGGGACAATAGGCGGATGATGGCAGCCTAGTACAGCATCACCGGAAACTTTCGGGGCCATCATCCAAAGCTGGATGATGGCTTCAGTTTTTTGGGCTTCTTACTATTAGGATGGCAGCTGTCGCTGGCCATCGGGGGGACTCTGCAGTGAGTGACTCTTTACTCAAACCGCGCAGCCATACTCTTACAGACGGAGCGCATCGCGCGCCAGCTCGCGCCATGCTGCGTGCCTCGGGCCTTCGCGATGACGATTTCAAGAAGCCTCTCATCGGTGTCGCAAATACCTGGATCGAGATCGGGCCGTGCAACTATCACCTACGCGAACTCGCACAGCATGTGAAGGATGGAATTCGCGCCGCTGGCGGCACCCCGCTCGAGTTCAACACCGTCTCCATCTCCGATGGCATCACGATGGGCACGGAGGGCATGCGCACTTCTCTTGTGAGCCGCGAAGTCATTGCAGACTCCATTGAGCTCGTTACGCGCGGTAATCTTTTTGATGCGCTCATTATTCTGGTCGGCTGCGACAAAACAATTCCAGGCGGCATCATGGCCCTGGCGCGTTTGAACATCCCCGGACTTATTCTCTATGGAGGCTCGATCGCTCCCGGCCAGTTCGAGGGCCACTCCGTCACCATCCAGGATGTTTTCGAAGCTGTCGGCATGCACGCTCGTGGCGGAATGACGGATGCGCGGCTCAATTCCCTTGAAACCGCAGCGTGTCCCGGCGCCGGCGCTTGCGGCGGACAATTCACTGCGAACACCATGGCATTGGTCTGCGAATTTCTAGGGGTCGCCCCCATGGGCCTGTCGAGCATCCCCGCCACAAACACAGCGAAGGCCGCTGCTGGTCAACGCGCCGGTGAAATGGTCCTCGATCTGCTTCGCCGCGATGTTACTCCCTCAAAAATAATTACCAAGGCCGCGATCGAAAACGCCATTGCTGGCGTAGCCGCAACCGGTGGCTCGACGAACGCCGTGCTGCACCTGCTGGCCATCGCCAACGAAGCGAGGCTTTCTCTGTCCATCGACGATTTCGATCGCATCAGCTCGCGCGTTCCCATTCTCGCGGATCTCAAACCAGGTGGTCGTTTTGTTGCCACCGATCTCTACGCCGCTGGAGGCACAGCGCTTGTCGCCAAGCGCCTCCTTGAAGCTGGGTTGCTGCGCGGCGATTGCATGACCGTTACGGGACGCACTCTCGCTGAAGAAGCTGCCACTACCAAGGAGACGCCTGGGCAGGAAGTTGTCCGCAAGCTCGACAATCCTCTTAAGCCCACTGGTGGGCTCGTCATCCTGAAGGGAAATCTCGCCCCTGAAGGCTGCGTCGTAAAAGTTGCCGGTCACAACTTGCAGAATTTCCGCGGCCCCGCGCGCGTCTTTGACACCGAAGAAGCCGCTTTCACCGCCGTCGAAAACAGCACGATCAAGGCGGGCGATGTCGTCGTGATTCGCTACGAAGGTCCAAAGGGTGGTCCGGGCATGCGTGAAATGCTCGCTGTTACTGCCGCTCTGGTCGGCGCAGGTCTCGGCGATTCCGTCGCGCTCCTCACCGACGGCCGCTTTTCCGGCGCCACTCACGGCCTGATGGCCGGCCATGTCGCCCCCGAAGCCGTCAACGGTGGCCCAATCGCTGCCCTAGCCGACGGCGATATCGTCGTCTTCGACATTCCCAACCGGCAATTGAACGTAGAACTCAGCGCCGCGGACATTCAAAAACGCCTCGCGTCATGGAAACCGCCCGCGCCGCGCTTCTCGAACGGCGTCATGGCCAAGTACGCCTTACTTGTTTCTTCTTCTTCTCTTGGAGCAGTCACCCTTGTGCCTGCTTCCTTTTCGGGATCGGCTCAACCTGTTTTGAATTCGAGGACTTTATGAAGCTCACTGGTGCGGAAATTCTCTGCGAATCGCTCACGCGTCTCGGCGTGCGCGAAATCTTCGGCTATCCCGGCGGCGCGATTCTGCCGGTTTACGACGCACTTGGTAAATCGAAGCTGCACCATGTGCTCGTGCGCCACGAACAGGGCGCCACGCACATGGCTGATGGCTACGCGCGCGCCAGCGGCGGTGTTGGCGTTGCCATGGCCACCTCTGGTCCCGGCGCAACAAACATGGTCACCGGCATCGCCACCGCCATGCTGGATTCTTCTCCTGTCGTCTGCATCACCGGCCAGGTGAGCAGCAAAGTCCTGGGCTCCGACGCGTTTCAAGAAATCGACATTACCGGCATCACCATGCCCATCACCAAACACAACGTGGTGGTCACGAAAGCCGAGGACATCGCGCGCACCGTCCGCGAGGCTTTCCTGATCGCCAATAGTGGACGTCCTGGTCCGGTTCTTGTGGATATCACCAAGGACGCGCAGCAGGCTTCCGCTGAATTCAACTGGGAAGCGTCCGCGCCAAAGCTTCCACCGAAGCGCGTGCGCAAAAATCACGACCAGGCGCAATTCGACCGCGCCGTCGAAATGTTGAACACCGCCAAGCGCCCCATCATTCTCGCCGGCCACGGCATCATGGTTTCCGGCGCGATGCGCGCCTTCGAACAGTTTGTCCGCGCCGGCACTTATCCCGTCGCTATGACGCTTCTTGGCATCGGCTGCTTCCCTGCCAATGAACCTCTCAACCTTGGCATGATGGGAATGCATGGGGAAGCCTGGGTCAACAACGCCATTCAGGAAGCTGACCTGCTCATCGCAGTCGGCATGCGTTTCGACGACCGCGTCACCGGTGACCTCCGCACTTATGCCAAAAGCGCTCGCAAAATCCACATTGAGATCGACCGCGCCGAAATTAACAAGAACGTGCAGGTTGACGCCGCTCTCGTCGGCGATGCGCGTGAAGTTCTCGAAAAGCTCACCCCCCACATCCAGCCATCCGATCACAGCGCCTGGATTCGCCACATCACCGAGTTGAAGGGCGATTCCGCAGTCCGCGATATTCAAAGTTTGCCCGACAGTGGCCATCTCTACGCCGCGCACGTCATCAACGACCTCTGGAAAGAAACCCGCGGCGAAGCGATCATCGTCACCGACGTCGGCCAGCATCAGATGTGGGAAGCGCAGTATTACCATCACAATCGCCCGCGCACCCTGATCACTTCCGGCGGACTTGGCACCATGGGTTTTGCTCTTCCCGCAGCCATCGGCGCGAAATTTGCCAAGCCCGATTCCGAAGTCTGGGTCGTTGTCGGCGATGGCGGATTTCAGATGACCATGAGCGAACTCGCCACCATCGTCCAGGAAAAAATCAACATCAAGATCGCCATCATCAATAATGGCTTCCTCGGCATGGTTCGCCAGTGGCAGGAATTCTTCTACGACAAGCGCTACGTCGCGACGCCTCTCGTGGCGCCGGACTTTGCCGCACTAGCCAACGCCTTCGGCATTCGCGGCGAGCGCATCACCAAGCGCGCCGAAGTCGTGCCCACCATCCGCTCCGCACGCGAATCCAGCGAAACTGTGTTGATCGACTTCCGTGTCGAACAGGAAGATTCCGTCTATCCCATGGTTGCTGCTGGTGCATCCCTGAGCGACATGATTCGCCGTCCGAACAATCCACTCGTCGAAACCGCGACGGAGCCGTAGGAGAAATCGAGAAAACATGCAAACACTTGTCGCTTATGTCGAGAACAAACCCGGCGTTTTGAACCGCGTCTCTTCCCTTGCGCGGCGCCTGGCTATCAATATTGATTCGCTCACTGTCGGCCCAACCGAAAACGAAGCTATCGCCAGAATGACCATCGTCGCGCACACCGATGAACGTGGCGCGCATCGCCTTGAAGCCAGCCTCGAAAAACTAGTTGACGTGTTGCTCGCCGAAAATATTTCGACGCGTGCACTTCTCGATCGCGACTTGGCCTTGATCAAAGTCTCCGCCGATCAGCAAAATCGCCCCCACTTAATGGAATTGATCAAGGTGTTCCGCGCGCGCGTCGTGGACGTCGCACCGGAATCACTCATCATTGAAGTTTCCGGTACCGTGGACAAGATCGACGGTCTCCTGGAAGTACTTCGGCCTTTCGGCGTTCTTGAAATGGCCCGTACCGGCCGCATTTCCATGACCCGAGGCGGCGATCTGCTACAACCGCCAGCCGCTCCGTCCGAATCGCTCGATGTTGTGGAGGCGAGGCAAAAGTAGAACGGGCATTCCGGCCTGAGCTTTTTTAATACCGGCACGAGCTGTACTGAGCCCAACGCATTTCTGAACCAAATAGTCTTACGACCGCAAACCGGTCACGAGAGGAAGCAAATGGCAAATCTTTACTACGACAATTCCGCGGACCTTTCCCTGATTCAGGCGAAGAAAGTCGCGATCCTAGGCTACGGCTCGCAAGGTCACGCGCACGCGCTGAATCTCCGCGACAGCGGCGTTTCCGTTCGCGTCGGCCTCCATGAGGGCAGCACCTCTCGCGCCAAAGCCGAGAAGGAAGGCTTGATCGTCAATTCGCCCGCCGAAGCCTGCGCCTGGGCCGACGTCATCATGATTCTCGTCCCAGACACGAAGCAGCCCAAGCTTTACCGTGACGCCGTCGAGCCGAATCTCAAACCGGGCAAGACTCTCATGTTCGCTCACGGTTTCAACATCCGCTTCGGCACCATCAAGCCGCCCGCCGGTGTTGATGTTTCCATGATCGCTCCGAAAGCTCCTGGCCACCGTGTCCGCGAAGTCTTCACCGAAGGCGGCGGCACGCCCGCCCTACTCGCTGTCGAACAAGATGCCAGCGGCACCGCGAAAGCGCTCGCCCTTGCCTACGCCAAAGGCCTTGGCTGCACACGCGCCGGCGTCCTCGAAACCACATTTACCGAGGAAACGGAAACCGATCTCTTCGGTGAGCAAGCTGTTCTTTGCGGCGGCGTTAGCGAATTGATCAAAGCGGGATTCGAAACGCTCACAGAAGCCGGTTACCAGCCCGAAGTCGCCTATTTCGAATGCATGCACGAACTCAAGCTTATCGTCGACCTGATCTACCGTGGCGGCCTTAGCTACATGCGCTACTCCGTTAGCGACACCGCCGAACAGGGAGACTATTCCGCAGGACCGCGCATTATCACCAAGCAGACGCGCGAAGAGATGCGTAAAATTCTCGCCGAGATTCGCAACGGAAGTTTCGCCACAGCTTGGGTAGAGGAAAATGAAAGAGGCTGCCCGAATTTCCTAGCCACACGCCAGCGTGAACAGCAGCACTCGATCGAGCAACTCGGTCCCAAACTTCGCGCCATGATGCCATTTCTTCAGCCCATTGTTGCGCCTGGACTCGAGAATAAAGCGGCCGCCTCAAAAAAATGAGACGCGTCCCGTTTATTTGCTCATGGCTTATCCACCAGTCATAACATTGGTTGACACCTTGCCGGAATTGGGCAATTCTCTCGCCTGATGAAACGCAAAGAATCTGTCACTCTGACAACCAGCCCCAATCTTGCAGGACGCATCGAGCATCTCAGCGTAAAGCGTCAGGAAACTATCCGGCCGATCCTCGAGCATCCGCGCGAATACGTTTTGCTCAGCGTGCGGGCCATGGCCAAGCGCCTGCGCACCGATCCCGCTACCATTGTCCGCATCGTCCGCGGCCTCGGCTTCGGCAGTTACCGCGAGTTCCAGCGTCATCTGCACGAGCTTTCACTTGCCTTTGCCACTTCTCTGGATACCATGCAGTCCGGCGGCAACGTTGGCAGCATGCCGTCACATGTCCGCGACTCGCTCGAACAGGACCTGAAGAATCTGCAGGGCCTTAAGAATAGCCTTGATGCCAAGCGCCTCATCGATTTGGCAAAACGCTTCTACGATGCACGCCGCATCGTGCTCATCGCCGGCGATCTAGCCGTTCACCTGGCTCATTATCTCGAATATCAGATCAGTCTGCTCGGTCTGCCTATTTTCGCCGCTACCTCCGCAGGCCGAATCTTGCACGTCGTTCGTTCCGTCAACAAGCAGGACTTGGTGATCGCCATCAGTTTCCGCCGCGGACTTCGCCAAACCATCGAAGGCGCGGAGCAAGCCCACGCTCGTGGCGCTTATTGCGTCGGTATCTCCGACACTTACGTTTCTCCCCTGGCGCGCGAATGCGACGAGCTCTTCCTCGCCTCCATCGAGTCAACCTCGTTCGGCGCCTCTTACGCCGCTCCAATCGCCTTGATGAATGCCATCCTCGCCGCCGTCGGCCAGTATCGTCGAACACAAACACTAGCCCTCGTAAAAGAAATCGCCGAAGAACAGCGCAAAGGCTTCCGCTGGTATTCCACCTAAGACCAGCACAATCGCTGCCCTTCAAATCCAAGACTCGGCTATTATGTTCGCTGTGATCCCCCCGAATGGTGGATTCTTGAAGAAGATATTTGGCGCTCCTGCTGCCCCTCCAGCCCGGAAGTCATACCTCGCCGCACTTGTCCTGTTTTTACTCGTTCTCAGTGGTGCGGCGCGTGGACAATCGTCCGCCTCTCTTCTTCCCGGAGCAAAACCAGGCGATGCTCCCGAGCGATGGAAAGCCTTGATTGGTACCTACACCGATGAGGAATCGAAGACAACACTCTACATATTGGAAAGCGATGGCCGGCTGGCATATCAACTGAACAATCCCTCTGGCACTGCATCACGCCCCATCTTCCTGATAGAAGGTCCGCTTCTGGACGATGCTTTTGAGATCGAAGAAACAGCTACTAGGGTGAGTCTGCAGTTTGTCCGTGACTCTTCCGGAAAAGTGACTGGCCTCAATCTGTCCAAGTTCTTCCACCGAGTTGCTCTACAAGACGCATTTTCTAGTTCCAAGAATCACCCGCGCTCCATCGAGCAGCTTGCCAAGGATGCTCTCGCTGCAACTCCACCCGTAGAGACTGGCTCAATCCGCAAGCCTGATTTCGTCGAATTCGCCAAGTTCGATCCGGAAATTCATCTCGACATTCGCTATGCTACTCCGAACGATTTCCTGGGCACGCCCGTCTACTCGCAGGCGCGTGCCTTTCTACAACGACCCGCCGCCGCCGCACTCCTCCGGATCCAGAAAAAACTGAAACCCCTTGGCTTTGGTTTGCTCATTCACGACGCCTATCGGCCCTGGTACGTGACAAAGATCTTTTGGGATGCCACCCCACCCGAAGGCAAAATCTTCGTTGCCGATCCCGCACAGGGCTCCCGCCACAATCGTGGCTGCGCTGTAGATCTCACGCTCTACGATCTGGCCACTGGTAAACCCATCGAGATGACAGGCACCTATGACGAAATGTCCCCGCGTTCCTTTCCCGATTATCCCGGCGGCACTTCTCTCCAGCGCTGGCACCGCGACCTTCTCCGCCGCGCAATGGAATCCGAAGGTTTCACCGTTTACGAATCCGAGTGGTGGCACTTTGACTACAAAGATTGGCGGGAATATCCGATCCTGAATGTTCCTTTCGAAAGACTCGATTCGAGCTATGTAACAAAACCCGTCCATTGAAAGAGCATTTGAATCTTTTCCTGGAGGATTCTGCTTTGAAAAATAGATTGAGCGTCGTTCTTTTGCGAAGTGCCGTGGCCAGCTTCCTTTTTTTCTCTTTCCCGCCAGCGCCGGTCCACGCACAGTCCGAGGACTCTCTAGCTCAGCGCATCCAGAAAGTTATCAGCCGCCCCGAATTCGCCCACGCCAATTTCGGCATCGAGTTCTACTCGCTCGACACCGGCAAAATTCTCTACTCCCTCAATGCCGACAAATTATTCGTACCCGCTTCAACCACGAAAATTCTCACCGAAGGCACCCTGCTCGCGAAGCTCGGGGCCGATTATCGGTTTCACACTCGCGTCTACCGCACCGGCCCGATTGACAAGCACGGCACACTCAAAGGCGACCTAATCCTCGTCGCCAGCGGCGACCCCAATCTTTCCAATCGCATCCAGCCCGACGGCACTCTCGCCTTCGTTGATGAAGATCATTCGTACGGCGGCCCCGCACTTCCCGGAGACCCACTCGCCGTTATCAAAGACTTCGCCGCGCAAGTCGCCGCTAAAGGCATTCACAAGATCGAAGGCCATGTCTACGTTGATGCCACTCTGCTGCCTGAAGCGGGCCGCGAAGGCGGCAGCGACGTCTTGATGTCCTCCATCATGGTCAACGACAACGTCATCGATCTTGTCGGAACTCCCGCTGCCAAGCCCGGCACCACTATCCAGCTCACGGCCTCCCCGCAAACTTCTTACATCCATTTCACAAACAACATCATTACCGGTGCGGCCGACTCCAAGCTGGCCTTTGACGCCTCCAAGCCCGTCGCCAATCCCGATGGTTCCGTCACAGTCACTCTCAATGGGAATATTCCCCTTGGCACCAAGCCGCAGACAGCGGCTTTTCCTGTTCCTTCATCAATCGAATTCGCCACCGTCGTTTTCCGCGAAGCACTAACCGCCGCCGGCATTTCCCTTAATTCCAAATCCGCGAGTCCTCTTACCGACTTCACTCTTCAGCAGCGTTCCTACATTCCCGAAAATCAAATCGCTGAGCACGTCTCGCCGCCACTCTCAGAGGAAATCAAGATCACTTTGAAAGTCAGCCAGAATCTGCACGCCGGAATGGGCCCCTATCTCCTTGGCCTCCTGGTCGCGAAAGATTTGAGAGACCCGCTCCAAGCCGGCTTCAATATAGAGCACGGCTTCTTCACCGATGCCAAACTCGATCTCTCCGGCGCCGCGCAAGGAGATGGAGCCGGCGGCGATTGGGCCGACCTCTTCAGCCCCGACTTCATGGTCCACTACCTCACCTACTGGACCACGCGCCCCGACTACCAGATTTTTTTCAATGCACTCCCCATTCTTGGCAAAGATGGCACGCTCGCAAAAATTC
Organism: Candidatus Acidiferrum sp.; assembly: GCA_041482215.1. GTDB lineage: Bacteria > Acidobacteriota > Terriglobia > Acidiferrales > UBA7541 > Acidiferrum. The sequence continues at coordinate 31,650 of JBGPDI010000050.1, forward strand.
AGACGAATTCCCCTGGAGCCGGCCACGTCTTTGCAAAGACCGGCACCTTCGGCTCCGAAGACAAGCTAAATAGCAAAATGATGCTCAACGGCAAGGGCCTCGCTGGCTATGTCCTAACCAAAGACGGGAAGCGGCTCGCCTTCGCCGCCTATGTCAATCACGTCTCCTTAGCGCCTGATCCGGACTCCGCGCAGCAAGTCGCCGGTCAAGCCCTCGGAGAAATCGCCGCAGCCGCGTACGACGCCAACCTGGATGCCACGTTAAGCGCAGGCGACTACGATCTCATCATTCGAAATGGTCACATCGTCGACGGCACCGGAAATCCCTGGTTCGCCGCCGACATCGCCATCCGCGGAGATCACGTCGCCACCATCGGCGATTTGC